>NZ_QXEV01000020.1 GCF_003550015.1 Anaeroplasma bactoclasticum | reverse complement strand
TTATAGATTTAATTTTAATTCTTTAGGTAGATTCTTACTCCATGGTAAAATATCATCAATTTGTAATTTGTTGATGTTGCTTAAGGCGTATTCTAAATACCTTTCTATACATAAGCCATTTGCTTTTGCTGTTTGAATTATTGAAAATAGTAGTCCAGAGGCTTGGGCACCATTTTCAGTTTTAGAGAATAAGAAATTCTTTCTTGCGATTACGAAAGGCTTTACAGATCTTTCTGCTATATTATTTGATATTTCTAAATATCCATATTCTCTATATGTGAATAATTCATCCCATGAATTCTTTGCATAATTAATGGCCTTTTCTAAAAGAGAACCTGGTTGAGCTTTAATATCACATATATCATCATGTAAGTAATCTACAAACTTTTGGTATTCATTTGTGTTTCTTTTTTCTTTAATTACAGAAATAGTATATTTCTAGAATGATTATATGATAATCACATAATTTTATGATTTCGCATATCTCAATCATGTTTTGACTACTAAAGGATTATGATATAATTTGATTGGGCAGGTGATAATTTTTATGAAATTAACACATCTTCATTTTCAAAATCATTATTTATTGAAAAATCTAGAATTAAACTTTAGCAATATAAAAACAAAGAAGCCATATTCTATAATAACATTTGTAGGAGAAAATGGTTGTGGTAAGACAACCATTTTAAATGAAATATTTAATTATAAGATATCTTCAACCATAATTGATAAAGAACTGACTAATGATGGATTTTTTAAGACTTTATATCTTAGACAAAATAGTTTATACAATGAATCAATGAACAGTATCAACAAATTGATTATTGGGAATTCTATATATGATAACACTAACTTTATGAACGAAGTTGTAGATTCCACCTTCTCAGAAAATTCCCGATGGGTAAATATGGAAACTTTATTGAATCAGATTTATAAATTTGGGGATACTCAGCTTATTACATTAATAAAATCTAATTGTCTAAATGACATATATTGTGGGGAACCAGTAGCGAAAACAATAAATAATACAAATCATCTTACTTTAATAGATAAGTATTCCTCTGGGCAACAAGAATTATTATTAAAACTAAAAGATATTGTATCTATAAGTCATAAATTAGATATTATTCTTATAGATGAGCCAGAACAATCATTACATCCTAGATGGCAAAAAGAAATCATGCCACTTCTGACTTCTTTATTGTTAAATAATCAAATGAATCCTCAAATATTTTTAGCTACACATTCAGAAAAAATATTAGAATCTCTATTAGAAAGAGATGATACTCTAATAATTCGCCTCTATAAGAGTTCAAATGAAATAATTTCAGAGGACATAACTAAAATGAATCTATCACTCCCTAATCCAACTATGGCAGAGTTAGATTATATTATATTTCATATTCCTTCTTTTGAATATCATAATCAATTATTTGATTATTTTGGAAGCATGATTGATAAAGAATGGATAATTGACATTGATTCAAAACTTGAGGAATGTATAAATGAAATTGATATATCTAATATTATAAAATATCAGAAAAATATGAAACATAAGACTACTACTTATAAAATGCTTCCTACATATATAAGAAATTATTATCACCATCCCTATAGCAATTATCCTGCCCCTTCATATGAAGAATTAGAGACTTCTATAAGTATATTAAGAAAAATAATCAATCACATAGCAAGAAAAGAATAAAACAAATATGAAAAAAATCCGCCTACAATGTTGTCTTACATTATAAGCGGATTAATTTGTAATCGCTAGATAGGAATCTTTAGAATAGTAACAAAACCAAAAATAGCAACTATATACACCTTAAAAAACTTCATCATATTTTTAGAATATACATAAAAACACACTTGCATATTTATTACTATACAAGTGTAAAAAAATTACACTTTGCATATTTACAAACGAAAAAATATATCGTATATTATAGGTGAGGGGTGGAATATATGTTAAAAAGAGTTAGATTTAAGAATTTTAAGTCTTTTGTAAATGAAACAATAATAGATTTAGATGCATCTAAATCTAATATATTATTGGATACAAATGTAGAAAATAATATTGTAAAAGGATGCTGTTTTTATGGCGCTAATGCTTCAGGTAAGACAAATGCGCTTAACGCAATTACCTTACTTTTGGATTTGTTTTTTAAAGATGTGCTAATTAATCCAACATGGAAGTCTATTTTTAATAATGAAAAAACTATGTATTTTGAATACACATTTGTGGAAGATAGTGAAGAAATAGTATATTATTTTGAGGTAAACAGGAACAATCAAATCTGTAAAGAAACCCTAGCTATAAATAATAAGATAATGCTAAATCGATTATTAAATTCTGCAGAATCCTATTTAACTGAAAATAGAGATTACAGTTTAGATAGTGTGGATGAGAAAACTTTATTCCTTAAGAAAATCTATTTTAATACACGTTTTAGTGAATTTAAATCATTGAAGAAATGTTTTGAATATTTAAAGAACTCAATATATTATAATCCTATTAGAGAAATTGGCAAAATTGTTTATTTTGATCCTTCCAAAATAAAAGAAATTGATTTGTTAACCTATTTAAATGAAAATGGTACAGAAGAAATCAATTCATTCTTTGAAGAGTTTAATTTTCCATATAGAATAAAATATAAAAAGGAGAAAATTAATCCTTTCCTTTCTCCTTTTACTCAAATATCATTTGAAAGAGAAGAACTACCTGATGTTCCATTCTTTATGGAATCTTATGGTAATCAAGTTTTATTATCTATATTACCATCGTTATTAACTATCGTTAAAAGTGGTGGAATATTAGCTATAGATGAATTTAGCAGTGGATTACATAATAAATTAGAGTCGTTATTATTGAAGTATTTCTTTAAGCATTCGAAGAATGCTCAAATATTTTTTGTTTCTCATTCAACAAATCTATTAAAAACTAGTCTTCTTAGACCAGATCAAATATATTCTGTTGATTTTGATAAAGGCAGTATATTAAAGAAATTTCAAGATGAAAAGCCTAGAGAATCTCAAAATCTAGAGAAGATGTATTTAAGTGGAGTTTTCGGAGGAATTCCATTATATGGTACTGAACAAGAATAAAAGAATTGGTAATGTAATTTATATAGTTGAAGGGGTTAAAGATGAAATAGAATTATTATCAAATATTTTCACAAGAATATTTGATTACACAACAGTTTCATATGATAAAAGAAATAATTATATTCGTTTGAATAATGATAGAGATAAATATTCTAAAGTGTTTTTAATCCCTGCAGAGCATTCGGCAATTTCAAGATTTAATCCTGAAGAAGAATATTATGATTGTATATATAACAGATTATCTAAATATGGATTAGACGTTGAAAATTCAGCAATATATTATTTGTTTGATAGAGATAGATTAAGTAATAGACCAGGGAGCATTTTAAAGAATATTATGAAATATAAAAATTCTAGAGACAATGGAATAGAAATGAATGGTTTATTCTTATTAAGTTATCCTTCTATTGAAGCGTATTATTACTTATGTAATGAAGATGAGAGAAACTTTGCTTCAGGGAAAGAAGCGAAAGAGCATTTAAAAGATATTGATATGAATGTTGATGATATAAAATTAATGCGCGGAATAGAAGAATTATTGAAATATTTCTTAAAAGAACAAATTCATTTTAATTTAGATTATTTAGATGATTTTTCTATTACTAATGAAGAAGTTTTAAAAAATGAAGAATCCTTTTATAGTGAAAATAAATGCTATGAAACCGTATCTTTATTGTTTATTTCATTATTAGATTTAGGGATTATTGACTTAGACGATTAGAAATATTAAATAGAAACATCGATTTATTTCAATATTTTTTCTTTAATGAGGCTATTTTTTGTTAAATGTGCTTGTAAACAAGAAATTATTATGTTATTATATTTTTATAAAATATGTGATTTAATTACGGCAAAACTAGAGCGATCTAGTGACGCAAAGCTAAAGGGTCTTAATGAGACAGCCAGTTGCTTGGCTGTCTTTTTTGTTTTTTAGAATTCAGCTTGATTAAATCAACTATATAGTTATACTATATAAAGGTAAAATATAACCATTGAATCAAAGAGAAATTATTTGAGTTTTATGGATTGTGTGGTATAATTTTATTATAAGTATAAAAACGCTTACTGTATTTGGAGGTGGCTATAATGGAAGAAAACAAAATTGTAGAAGAAAACAAGGAACCACAAGATAAAAAAGCATTAGTGAAAAAGATATTAGTTATCGTTGGTAATGTAGTGTTTTATGCGGTAATTATAGTGCTATTTTTATTTTCACTAATGAATATTAATGCAGGTAATGGAACAGAAAATTTCCCTAATCTTTTTGGAAAAGGAATGCTAAGCGTTGAATCAGGTTCTATGGAAAGAAGTGAGACTGGTTATCATCCTACAGAATGGGAAACTTATTCTATTGGTGAAATCAAAAAAGGTGATCTTGTCTATGATGATGTATTTAATGGTGATTTGAATTCCTTAAAAATAGGTGATGTCATAACATTTTATGATTCTAACATTAATGCTTTAAATACTCATAGAATTGTTTTTATCAGTTTGGAAAATAATTTCGTTGTAACTCAGGGTGATTATATTATTACACAATCTACTACTGATTCATTATGTTATGATTCCACCGATACAGATAAGAAAAAGAATTATGAATTAACTTCAAATCCTAATTATGCACAAGTTGTTAAAAAAGGTAATATCAAAGGTGTTGTTACAGGTGTTAATCCTGGTGCTGGTTCAGTATTATCTAATATTCGTCAGAATTGGTTATTCTATTTTGTCATTCCAGTTGCTGTTATCTTATTATTAGAGATTGTATTTGTTATTAAGAATTTCTTAGATTTAAGAAATGAAAAGAATAAAGCATCCTTAGCAGATGATAAAGAAGCTATGCTAGCTGAACTTGAAGCAGAAAAAGAAAAGATGCGTCAAGAATTACTTGCTGAGTTAAGAGCACAACAAGCTGCATCTACACCTACTGTTCCAACTGAGGAAAAGGTTGAAGAACCTATAGTGGAAGAAGCACAAGAGGCCGAAGAAGTAGTTGAAGAACCTACTGAGGAAGCAACGGAAAATACTGAAGAAGAAAATAAAGAAGAATAAAATATACAAATAATAATTCACGATAGGAGAGTGAAGAAAGTATGAGTAATTTTGCACAATACTATGTCACATTTTTAGGTGACTTGTGGAACAACATTGTAGAATGGTTTCAAAACCATATCGCTATCATTGTTGAAGTATTCTATGGAGACTGGGCTGGTGCCGGTGGATATTTTCAAAAGCTAGGTGCTTCCATTGGTTCATGGAATGCTTTAGACTATATTGCGTTTATTTTGGTTTTAATCATTGACTTAGCATTTATGTTCTTATTGATTGTACTGTTGGTACAATTAGTTAGAAGGTATATTAAGTTTAATAAACGAGAAATTGATAAGGATTCCTTAATTGAAGATAAACCAAAAGGTTGTTGAGTTAATTGATGAAAAGAATAAGATTTTAGCTATGAGAGTTTCTCAGATTGGTGCTGGTACTCAGGGAGCTGTAGACTATGAAGGTTCTTCTTCTAAGAAGAAGGCTGAGAATGAGTCTAGATTCTCTAAGTTAATTAAGGCTGACCAAGAAGCTGCAGAAAATCCAAGAATTACAGTTATGAACCAATCCGATATGTTAGATTTATCTGATTTATGTGATCGTTTCATTAATTATTCTGCATCTCAATTAAAGCTATTCTATAAGAAGGAAATCATTGCACGTTGGTTTGCTGGTTTAGCTACATCTAAGGTATTAATTCTAGAAGGTATTTCTGGTACAGGTAAGACATCCTTACCTTATGCAATGGGTAAATTCTTCAATAATCCTACAGCTATTATTTCCGTTCAGCCATCTTGGCGTGACCGTTCAGAGTTATTAGGTTATCTAAACGAATTTACAAAGCGTTTCAACGAAACAGACTTCTTAAAGGCTGTTTATGCATCTAGCTATTCTGATACAATTAATCTAATTGTACTAGACGAGATGAACTTAGCCCGTATTGAGTATTATTTTGCTGAATTCCTATCCGTAATGGAAATGCCAGATCCATCGGAGTGGAAGATTGATATCGTTCCAGTATCTGATGTAACAGACCCTAAGAACTTAATCAATGGTAAGATTTTAATTCCACAGAACTTATGGTTCATTGGTACAGCAAACAAGGATGACTCTACATTCACAATTACAGATAAGGTATATGACCGTGCTGTTGCGATTGCTATTAATAAGAAGGCAGACTTTATTGATGCTCCTTATACAGATAATGTCAATATGACATTTGAATACTTAGATGATATGTTCAAGAGATATCAAAATGGCTTCTCCCTATCAGAAGTTGCTACTCAAGCATTTAATACTCTTGATGAATTCATCCAAGAGAAGTTCAAGATTGCTTTCGGTAACCGTATCATGAAGCAGATTAAATTATTCGTACCAGTATATATGGCCTGCGGATTTAGTGAATTTGATGGTTTGGATTACATGTTAACATTCAAGATTTTACGTAAGTTTGAAATGTTAAATTTAACTTTCTTAAAGAAAGAATTAGATGAATTAATTTTAATGCTTGACCGTTTATTCGGTAAGGATCAGTTCTTAGTTTCAAAAGAATTTATTGCCGACTTAAAGAAGATGGCATAATTATATTAAAAATTTTTATGGAGGAAGGTGCGTTTCATGGCTAAAAAGGATAAAAACTTTGAAAGTGCAGAGCTTGAAGCTTATTATACAAAAGCCTATCAGGCAATTGATAATGAAACACAAAATGACACCTATGGCTCCTACGTTTTAAATCGTGTAAAAGGTGGACAAAAGACTGTATTTAATAAAACACAATCGGAAATTCGTAATTTCGATATGTCCTTCTTGGATACTATTGAGTCTGTTTATCCAGCGATTACTAAAATTATGAGAGACCCTAAGAAGTCTTTACGTTATGAGACTGAGGTTGTTAATGTTGAAAAAGCAAGAAAAACAAACTCAGATACAGTAAAGCACTTATCCTCTCATACTCATCTAATTAAGGAAATTACTAAAGAAGGAGACGTAGTCCCTTCTAAGGTATTAAATACTTATGCAGAAGAGGAACTTGCAATTTATGAAAACCGCTTCATTAAGTCATTAGTAAAAAGATTGGAAATGTTTCTAGAAAGACGTTACGAAGTAATGAAGATTTCCCTAGAATCTTTTGAAACTGAAAGATTATCTGTTCAAAATGAATTCTTAATGTCCGGTCAAACAGTTACAGTTGGTATTGATGTTGCTATCAAAAACGACTTAACTACAAACGTAGAGACCACCAAAGAGCAATATAATAGACTACTTTACATTCGTGAGATGGTACAAGCATTAAAGGGTACTGACTTCATGAGAGCCTTAGCTAAGGCTCGTGATGTACATCCACCAATCATGAAGACCAATATCATTATGCATAACCCAGACTTTAAATTATGTTATGGCTTATGGCTATATCTAGATAGAGTTGATGGTATTGCTACAAACATTGATGTAAAAGAAAAATCTTATAAATATTCTGCAAGCTTCGACAAGGATATTAATGATATTATGACCCTTGCCTTAACTTCATTCATTAAGAATCGTCAAATTGATGGTATTTATTCATCTAGGAAGGTTGGTACTGTAAAAGCACCAAAGCCCATTGAGAATCAATCTATGGAGCTTGAAATGAATCTTGAAGCTGATAATAATAAGCTTGAAGATTATACAATGAACCAAGTTTTATTAGATCAAACTGTTAAATATTTTGAAGGTTCTATGCAAGGCTTACAACAAACAGGTTCTACTTATAATGAATCTGTAAGAGTTGTATATAGACAAATGCTTGATATGGTAGATCAGCTATATCCAAAAGCATTTGGTGTATCAGATGATGAATTTGATAGTGCAGATTTATATAAGCAACTAGAATATGCACGTCGTGAAATGATGGTTGCTAAGATTGTTAAACAAACAAAACAAATGGCATTAGCTAAAATGGGTCGTGAGGAAAAGCGTATCGAAAAGCTAATTGCTAAAATAGAAGAAAAAATCAAGAAGAAGGAAGCTAAGGATAGAGAAAGACTTGCTCGTGAAGAAGCTAGAATCGAAGCACAGCGTCAGGCTGCCCTTGAGCGTGAAAGAAGAAAAGAAGCTAAGCGTAAGGCTCTTGAAAAGGCTGCAGTTGAGAAGGCACAAGAGGTCGAGCGTAAGCTTAATGACCGCAAGAAGGCTATGGAAAAGGCCAATGCTTCTAAGATTGCCGATATGGCAAAAATGCATCCACTTCTTGAAAAGAAGCGTAATCACTTAAAGGATTTAAGAGAAAAGGAAAGAGGCAAGTGGGATAACCCTGATGATGTTATACCAGAAATTCCAGCTGAGGCAGCTATGCCAGTCAGAAGAAGAGATGATTATGATGATCTATCCGATGCTGAACTTGAGGCATTAATGGCTGAAAATGAAATGCTTGATGTTCCTGGAAACTTAAGTATGGATGAAGAAGTTGAAAAGCCTAAGAAGAAGGTTGTCAAGAAGGTAGTTAAGAAGGCACCAGAACCTGAGGCTAAGCCAGAAGAAAAGAAGAAGGCAAAGAAGGCTATTGAAGAGATTTCTGATGAGAACTTAGATGAGCTATCTGATGAAGAGCTTGATGCACTACTTGGCTTAAACTCTGGCTTCACAGACTTCAATGCGGCAGACGTTGCAGGTGATGATGACTTAGACTCTGATAAGCCTGTATTAACAAAGAAGGCTAAGGGCGCTCCATCTAAGAAGAAGGAAGAACCTAAAGAAGAGCCTAAGGATGATTTTGATTCCTTCTTGGATTCTATTCCTGAAAAGGAAGAATCTGATGAACCAGAACCTGAACTTTCAACAGATGCTTTAGAAGAAGCATTAGAAGATAATAAGGATACCTTAGATATAAAGGATGAAGATTCTTCTATTGATGATATTGTAAATGAATTACCTAATGAATATGAAGCATTCCCTGAAGAGGATATGGAAACAAAGGATTCTAAAGAATCAGATGACTTTGATTCTTTCTTAGATTCCATTCCTGAAAAAGATGAGAAAGAACCTGAAGTTTCTATGGATGCTCCTGTTGAAGCTGAAGTTGTGGTTGAAGAGCCAGAAGCAGTTGAGGAACCTGTTGAAGAGGCTCCTAAAGAAGCGCCAAAGGCTGAACCTAAGAAAGAGGCTAAGGCTTCCGATAGGGATGAATTTGCAGATATCGTTCATGATAAGAAGAATGATGGTCCTGTAGAAGACGATGATTTTGACAATATGTCGGATGAAGAGCTAGAAGCATTAATGGCTCAAAACGATATGCTATAGGATTCCTATGGAATTGTTTTCTAAAAAGGAAAAGAAAGAGAAAAAAGAACCTCTATTAAAAAAAATCATAGGATACGTAGTTAGCATGCTATGTATCCTATTATGTTTATATATAACCATAGAGGTCATTAATGCGAATACAAATAACCGACCTCCAAGAATCTTTGGACTTTCGGTATCCTATGTGCCAACTCCATCTATGGAACCAACCATTATGACTGGCTCATATATTATGTTTGTACAAGCAGATTTCGATAGTGTCAATGAAGGTGACATCATCGTATATTATAATGATACAGAAGCAAAATACATCGTCCATAGAATAATTGAAAAAAATGAAGAAACTAGAATTATTACAACTAAAGGTGATAATAATTCTATCGCTGATGATATCGAGGTTAAACCAGAAATGATATATGGAAAATATTTAACCACCTTAGGTTTTATGGCAATATTTTCAGGTGGTATTAACCAAAATTTAATATTCTTTATTCTAATTATTATTTTTGTTTTAATGCTAGGTATGCAAATTGCTAGTATGTTTATTAGTAAAAAGAAAGACGAAATTAAAGAAGATAAAGAAAAGAAAAAAGATCTTCTAAGAGAAGAAATGAAACGTCAGATTCTAGCAGAGGAATTAGCTAAATTAAAAGCAGAAAATGAGGCTTTATTGAACTCTCAAACTAAAGACGATAAAGAATTAGAAGAAGAGAAAGAAAATCAAGAATCAGCAAATTTTGAAGAATAATCAATTATGAATATGAGCAAGCTCAAGTATGGGCTTGCTTTTTTTATGGTTAAAGTATTCAATCATCGATTTTAGAAAAAAGAAATTAATTACATATAAAAATTAAGATAACAAATGTTATTTTTCTCAATTTTGCATTTTTTATGCAAAAACGATAAAAATATATTTGATTATGAGGAATATTTGTCTTATAATTGATATGGAGGAGGTGCAAATTATGCTTATAGAATTCAGTGTAAAGAATTTTCTGTCATTTAAAAATCTAGTTACATTATCTATGGAAAAGGGTAATGGAGATGAGAATTCAAATAATATCATAAGTAATGAATTTGGAGAGTTTTTAAAGACTGCAGCAATATATGGTGCGAATGCCTCTGGTAAAACGAATCTATTAAAAGCATTTACTGCAGCAATTATAATGGTTCGAAGCTCTAATTATATACCTCTTGGTGCTAAATGGAATTTGATTAAACCATTTATGTTTGATGAAGATAGTAAAAATGAACCAACAGAATTTGAATTTGTATTTATTTCAAATAATATAAAATATAAATATTATATTCAAACGGATGCTGAAAAAGTATATAAGGAATCCTTAGATGCATATTATTCTCAAAAACCAACTAATTTGTTTAAAAGAAAGGATACTAATGTATACGAGTTTAATAGTGATAGGGCACTTCTTGAATCTATTGCATCCAAAAATACAGAAAACAAATTGTTTTTAGTGACTGCTGCAACCTGGAATTATTTAAAAGTAAAAGATGCATATTTATGGTTTATGAATGTAATTGATACATATGATTCCTTTAATACAATTTTTACTAAGGATATCATAGATTATAAGAATGATAATGAATTACGTAATTTTACAATTAAATTACTAAGAGAGGCAGATATACATATCAATAATATTCTTGTTGATTATGATTTAGTATCCGAATCAAAAAAGGATGTTTATACTATAGATAATAATCCAGTATTAAATAATTTAAATATTCAAATAGAGCATGAAGTATTGACAGATACAAATGATGTAAAGAAATACAATTTGAGCTTTAATGAGGAATCCTCAGGGACGAAAGTATTATTTACATTTGCTCCATATTTAAAAAGAGCATTTGAAAATAATCGAGTAATCATTGTAGATGAATTTGAAAAAAGTATGCATCCTGCATTAATTGAATTTATAATAAAATTATTTAATAATAAGAAAATCAATAAGGCAAATAGTCAGTTAATCATTACAACACATGCACCAAATCTATTAAATCTAGAATTATTACGTCGCGATGAAATATGGTTTACAGAAAAGAATAATAAAAATGGAGTATCTGATTTATACCCTCTAGATTCTTTTTCTGTCAGAAAAGAAGAGAATGTTCAAAAGGGATATTTGAATGGACGCTATGGCGCTATTCCATTCATAAAGGATATAGATTTATGGGAAGAATAGTAAAGAAGAAGGAAAGAAAGCCATTAATTGTTATTTGCTCTGAGGGTGGAAAGAAATCCTCTGAGTATTATTATTTTAGGAATTTTGCTACAAGAGATTTAAGAATACAGTTTTCAACAGGAAATAGTACAGATCCTGAGGGAATGCTACAGGACTTATTAAAATATATGGATAATGAAGATATAAAATCTGAGGATGATTGTAAAATATATTTTATTATAGATACAGATTTGGATAATAACCGTATTCAAAGAATAAAAGAGTATGCAGCTAAATGTCAAAAATATAATATTGAAATAATTACATCAGCACCAACCTTTGAAATTTGGTATATAATGCATTTTAGAAACAACAATCTATACTTTAATAATAGTTCGGCAGTAAAAAGAGAAATGTCAAAAATAATAGGTAAAGATTATCAAGAAAGTATGGATTTATTTAAAGCATTGGAATCAAAAATGAGCTTTGCAATGGAAACGGCAAAGGCTATAAAAGAAAGGATAATAAGAAGAAATGAATCTTATATTGATTCAAATCCTCATACCTGTATTCCTAATGTTATTGAATATATTAACAGGAAACTTCAGTAAGACTGGCAAGCTCCAATTGGGAGCTTGCGTTTTTAAATGGGGGTGAATTTTATGAATTTAAGTATAAATAAAAAATGAGGAAAAGTTTCCTCATAATTTTATACAGTTTATTCTGTAATGGGACAAGTTTATAGTCTTTGACCCGACTTGAGATTTGTACAATCTCTTAATTTATTTGTATTATAACAAATGCATTTAAATAAGTAAACGAGTAATATCAACATTGAGTTTTGGTATGGAAATACATTGAAGTTATGTGCAATAATGTTTTGTGGGTATTTGTTCTATTGGGTAAATACTTATATGTATAATAGTGTATAAGAAATACTTTACAATTATTATGCTTTGACATATAATTGAAACAGGTAATGGATGGGGAAAGTTGTTTTCTCATTGCATTAGATTGATCAAATGATCAAGCTCGGTAAGTTTATGTTGAGATATTATGTACCTCACATAGCTTATAACGAAATCGGGGTTAATGACTAGATTTCTTAAATTGGCTAGTAAAAAAAGAGAATTGTGGAAACGATTCTCTTTTTTTGTGTGTGCCGGGCATGGCACTAATCTTACTGGTGAAAGTCCAGTCACGGGTATTTACCGCCAAGTGTAGCGAACTTCAAGCCGTTAGGAGTAATCCTATGGGTGAAGGAAGAGGTGTAGCAAAATCCTTGAGCCTACGAATAGAAACTTGATGAGGTTAAATGGTAAGTGGATAAGGTGTAGATAGTAAAATAAAAGTAATCATTTGGTTACAGTTATTATGTACAATTATTGAACAATAGCATCAATAGCTTCTTTTTTGGTACCATAAGATGAGAAAAATATGGCTAGAATATGCACCGCTTGACATTTTACCTAGAATTAAGTAAAATTAAGTAAAATAAGTAAAAAGGTGATGCCATATGACAAAAGAGGAAATAATAAAAAGAATTAATGACCTACCTAAAGGTGGTATAACTACTAAAAAAATAAAGAGTTCAAATGGTAAAATATATGAATATTATTTCCTTCAGTGGAGTGAAAATGGTAAACAGTATTCTAAAACCATTAATAAAGATGATTTAAAAATGGTTAAAGAACAATTAGAAGAAAGAAAAAAGCTTGAAGAATCATTAAGAAACAATTCATTTGATGAAGATATAGATATGGAATTTAATACTCATGTCATTATAGGAAAAGAATTAAAATACTTATTAGAATCAATTGAAAATTATAATAAACGATATTGTTATAACAATATATTGAATTATTTAAATGATAGTAACTTCGGTAAAGTATTCATATTATATGGTTTAAGAAGAACAGGAAAAACAACATTAATTAAGCAAATCATACATAATATGGATGATATATCCTTTAACAAGACTGCATTTATCCAAATAACAAGGAAGGATTCTTTTGCTTTATTCAATAAAGATTTAAAACTGTTACAAAAAAATGGTTATAAGTATATATTTATTGATGAAATAACTTTTATGGAGGACTTTATTGAAGGTGCAGCTTTACTTGCGGATGTATATGCATCTTCAGGCATGAAAATAGTATTATCAGGTACAGATTCTTTAGGCTTTTGGATTACAAAGAGTAACGAACTATATGATAGATCTATTTTGCAACATACAACATTTATACCTTATAATGAGTTTTCCTCTGTATTAGGTGTTAATGGAATTGATAATTATATTCAGTATGGTGGAACTATGAGTGTTAGTGGAAATAACTATAATTCGGCATTCTTGGATATAGAAAGCACGAATGAGTATATCGATAGTGCAATTTCAAATAACATACAGCATTCATTAAGATATTATCAGTATGGAGGCCATTTCAGAGAATTATATGATTTATATAATAATAATGAATTAACAAATTCTATTAATAGGGTTGTTGAAGATATAAATCATAGATTTACTATAGAAGTATTAGAAAAAGACTTTAAATCAAATGATTTACATATATCAGCTAACAACTTGAGAAAAGATAAAACTCATTCGAATACCATTCTAGATGACATTGATGAGAAAACTTTTACAGAGAGATTAAAACAATTATTGAATATAAAAAATAGAAATGAAAAACAAATTTCAATTAGTGATTCTCATGTTACTCAAATAAAAGAATACTTAAAAGCCTTAGACTTAATTGATACTATTGATGTTTTAGATATTGATATAAATAAGAATAAAAGAGAACGTATTGTATTTACTCAGCCTGGACTTAGATATTCTCAAGCAAAATCTTTTGTTGAATCATTATTAAATGATAATTATTTTAGAAGTATTTCTATTGATATGCAAAATTATATTATTAATAGAGTAATAAATGAAATCAAAGGAAGAATGGCAGAAGATATTGTATTACTTGAAACAAAACTTGCGATGAAAAAGAATAGAGTATTTAAGCTTCAATTTGCAGTTGGTGAATTTGATATGGTAATAACATATCCAGATACATTAGAGGCTGAAATATTTGAAATTAAGTATAGTAAAGAAATAGTGAAAGAACAAACTAGATTTCTTATAGATGAAGAAAAATGCAATCAAACAGCTTTTCAATTCGGTAGAATAAGAAAAAAGACAGTAATTTATCGTGGAAATAGTACAATTGTTGATGGAATTCATTATAAAAATATTGAAGAATACTTATCTGAATTGTATTCAAGTAATAATTAATCCAAACCCCAAAATTAATACATGTGTATATGGTATTTTAAAAGTGTAGGTTAGGCCTTCAGAAATGTAGGTTAATAATCTATGCTTTTTTTGTTAGACTTTGTTAGTCCCTGTTAGAAATCATTAGAATATTTAGAATTTGTTAGAAACCGTTAGATTTCTAAATGGATAATAAAAGAAGGCATTATTAGACAAATTTATAAAAAAGTCTAAATAATTATAAAATTATTTAAACGAATTCATTTCGAAATTTTCGCTAATTGATAGATAATTTTTACAACAAATTGTAGATATTTGTCTAGAATAACATTGTTATAGTTTGCTATCTAGTCATAAACCGCTAAAATGGCACGAAAAAGGCCTTTTTTTTCGATGTTTGAGTGGGGTTGACATCAAAAATGTATAAGAATATAATTTCTTTGAAGAAAACGTTTTATACGCTTATTATATATAATATAATAAAAAATCAAGGGCAAAACCTGAGAAATCAGGCGACGCAAAGCTATAGGGTCTTTATGAGATAGCCAGTTGCGATTTACTTAGGTTATAAGTAATTGTGGCTGGTTTTTATTTTTCTAAAGGAGGTGCAGAAATATGAAGAAGAACTCAAAAATAAATTTAATATTGTCAAGTATTAGTTTGTCTATTACTGCACTACTTTTAGTAATGATTACTGTTGCATGGTATGCAACGAATAAGACAGCTTATGTTACTGCAGGTATTGGTAGTACAAAGGGTATTGACTATGATTTAACCCTTCAAAGAGGTACATATCAAAATAATAGCTGGACATGGGAAGATACAAATGATTTATCTATAACTCATCTTCAACCAGGTGATGTGTATTATTTCAGATTTAAAATCGATTATGATGCACAGGTTCTATTTGAAACATCCTTCTCAGAAATATCTTCATCCTTAGTTGAAAATGGTTTAATTGTGGCTCCAACGGGCTATGTTCAAATTAATGGTACAAATCAGGATTGGCTAGAAGTTCAAAATAATATGGTTCAAATTACTGAGGTTTTAGAGGATGTAGAACAAACACCAAAGTCTCTATATAGTACGCAAGGTGGAATAGTTACATTATCTACTACAGCATATAATGTTGCAGACACATTTAAGCTATATGATTATGGATTAGGTACTGCAACATTCGGTAATGATAATGTTATCGCAGCAGCAGATACAAAAGAGGATGGCACTGGTCTTGTTACAAGTTCCGTATTAACATCAAATCCAAGTATGCGATATGATTTATCTACTCTTCAGCAAGCTAGTGGCGAAGCATATGGTTATTTTGCGTTAGAATTTAATGATGCATTATCCACAAAAACATATATTCATCTTGATGGACAAGTATATAGTGATTCGAATTTATATCAGTGTCAGGCATTATCCATTGGTGCAATCGCATTAAGAGATATTACGGAGGTATAGTATATGAAGAATAGAAAACAACTCATTTTTAGAATTATACTTATCGCAACACCAATCTTAATTGCTATTGCAGCAATCCCAATTATTTATGCTTGGTACGTAAGAACTATAAGAACGGGTAAGATTGATGGTTCAACAAAAAATGTTTCTATTAGTTATACTTTAGACAATGGAAGAACAAGTAAAACAAATGTATTAACATATACCATAGATAATTTAGTGTTTTTTGATATTGAGAACAAGGATGAAACAGCATTTTTTAATTCAATGGCTGTTAATCTAGAATTAAAACTTACAAACACTTCAAATTCTGATATGACATATACGGTTACTTTTAATACAACTAAAAAAATTGTAAATGGTGATAATGAAGAAGCGGTATCCATTAGTTATGTGGCGTGCTATTTTAGTAATATTCCAAACAACTATGCAGCGAATACAAAAATTAGTTCTCTTGAGACGAATACCACAAGCTATGCTTATACGAATAATTCAACATCCTATAGTGCAGTGTATTCGAGTGATGAATATGCATTGAAGGCTTCAACTCTAGAGAATACAAATGATGAGGCAACACTAAATCTATATTTAATTGGTGTACAAGAAATAAGTACATCAAAGAATACAGATTTTTTATATACCGAATCCGATGGTGAAAAGAGTTTAATACCATACCAATTTAGTATAACGATTACTGGTGTTCCTAAATCTGATTCTCAAGCTACAGAAATTACGACTACAGAAGAAACTACAACAGAATAGTATTTAAAGTTGGTTTCATAGGGGGTGGACTCAAATGAAAAAAATTAAATATACAATTATATATATTGCAGGTCTGCTTGTATTTTCTTTAAGCATTGTAACGGTTTTTGCAGCATTCGTTTTCAATCAAAAGATAGATTCTACAGCAAATCTTGGAGATATTCGAATTTTGCATAAAGATTTTTATGATTATAGTTATGATAAAACATCTAGCGATTTAAATTTAGCAAAACTTAGAAAAGATACTGTTGCTATATTAGATGGAATCACATTAAAATATACAAATAGTTATTCATTAACAAGCGATGAAATTTATATTGATGGAAAAAACTATTACAAATATGAGAACGAGGAATATGTTTTGCTAGAACCAAGTAGTGATACCCAAACAAAGGATTATGAGGTTGGGGATGAAATTGAAGGTTCCGTATATGAGAATGCTAAAGTATATTCTGGAATAAATTCGATTTCAGTTTGTCAGTACTATTCAAATTCGACATTCAGTAATTTTATATATAGTAAAAGCAATGAGGATAAAACTCTAACATTCACTATTAATTCAGTTGAAATAACAATTACAGTAGTAGTTGATTCATTAAATGGAATCATTACAAATGCTACAGTTGCTACCAACAATACCAATAAGCATTATAGGGTAAAAATAGATATTGATGGATTAGGAATGTTAGTTTTAGATGATGATATAACGAATACATTAACCACGGGTTATACCGTTGTAGATGCATCTACTGCAATAACGTGTAGTGCATCGGAAGGAAAGTATTATACAGATTTAGAAAAAGCAAATATGCAATCGAATTATCATCCATATTTATCTCAACTTGGACTTCATTTTGAATTCCAAGCAGAAATGGATGTTTATGTAAGAATACATATTAGAGATGCATGGGAAAAGATAAAAGAGTATTCCACTTCATCACGTGAAACATACACAATTAAGGACCAAATATCAGGCCAATCTCCTTTTACAGTAAATGATTCAGATTGGTATTATGATGAGGGAACAAATTGTATTTATTTAAGAGAGATGTATCATCCTGAATATGTAAATGGAGTATTACAATCTAGAGCATATACATTCACAGTAAATGAAGCATATTTTTATCAAGTTGCTGTATCAACTGCTTATACAGAATACGTAAATGTACAAGTATCATTTACGGTAGATATTGTACAGGCAAATAGAGCTAAGGCACTATGGAAAGTTGATCCGAGCCAAATTGGACAATAAGGAAAGGAGCTATTAATATGAAAAAAGATATGATTAGATTTCATTTTGGAAAATCATTTTATATTGGTCTTTTAACTGTAGTTTGCTCCCTTACTATTGTTGCCATTGCAATGGCAACTTTTAGTCCAAAGAAATCAGCAAAAGATCCGCTTTTCATAAGGTATGATAGTTATTATGATGGTTCTCAAGTCCAAATACAAACCGAGGGTAATGCATCCGAGATAACTACCATTACTATGACTGCTGCAGCACAGGAAAATTCAAATAATGGTAAAATCATAACTATTGAGTCTGATGAAGAACTAAGATTATTCTCATCAAAATGCTCATCAAATAATTCGTTCTTAGGATATACTTATTATTTAATTTCGAATATTGAATGGGATTCTCAGTATACTTTCACTCCTATTGGAACAAGTTCAAATCCATTTATAGGTACCTTTAATGGTCAAGGCTATGAAATAGAAGGTTTGTCTTTAACTTTAAACAATGCAAATTATAATGGTGGAAGCTATTATAGTATGTTTAATTATGTTGGGGCAGCAGGAACTATTACTAATCTTGGTCTTTCTCATCCGGAATTAAAGATTTTAGATGCACCTACATCTTTTGAAGCAGGTGGTGTTTCTTATTTGGTTGGTGAGAATAATGGTAATGTTTCTAATTCTTTTGTTGTTGATGATAAGGATGCAACAAAAGAATTAGCTGGTATAAGTGTTTCTATATCGAATTCTAGAGTATCAGATTTAGTTGTAATTAATAATGGTACATTAAGCAATTGCTATGTAGTTACTAGTAGAGTATTTAATATAAAACAAAATGATTTAGTTAACCAATATAACCAAATTGCGATTTCAAATACTGGAACAATCACAAATTGTTATTTTTATGATGATTCTATCAGAACATTAACACCTACTGATAATAATAAGGCTACAGTTACTTACAAAGTCTCTTCTAAAATGGTAGATAAGGTTAATGATTATTTCGGCACGTATGTATCATCTATTGATAATCTTGTAACTGCAATTGATTCTAATTGGTATACCAAGAATGATTATGGTTCCTATAAGGATTACACGGGTATAAAATATGGATTAAGAAGAGGAATTACTCTTTCTGGATCAACATTTACTATAAACAATGAAAAAGATTTTGCTTATATGTATGAATTGTTTAATGCCGACGATAAGTTTGCATCAAATGAAATAACATATAATATTACAGCAAACTTAAATTTAGAAAAAATACCAGTATCTTCTTATACATATAAGAAGGGAATTGGCGCTACAATTATTGGTTCTACGATTAGTGGTACCCCTACTATGGCTAATGGTAGCAATTCAGCATACCCAACAATTTATAATGCGGATGTTATGAATTCATCAAGAATTGCTAAATCTACAGGTGTAGATTGTTATGGTTTATTTAATTATTTAACTGGAACAGTTGAGAACTTAAATATTGTCCCTACATCAATGGATTTTAGTGCTATTGAAACATCGACGAATGCTAAAGGTATTGGTGTTTTATCAGGATATATTGAAGGTGGACATGTTAAAAATGTTAATGTCTATGCAAATATAACTAATACAACAGCAAAAGATATTGGCGAGTATTACATTGGTGGTATCACTGGTATTTTAGGTGGTAATGGTAAGATTAATGGCGCAACTTCAGCAGGTAGCATTAATTTACCAAATGCTACTACAACACTTCAAGCAAGCTCAAGTTATATGGGTGGAGTTGCTATTGGTGGTATTGTTGGTTACATTGAATCATCTAACGGTGCAGTTTATACATGCTTAAATGCAATGAATATTACTGCGAAGCTTGGATCTTCAATTACTTATACAATTGGTGGTGTAATCGGTGCAGGTTACACAATGAATTATGATAAAATTGTATCCAATGGTATAACTACAGTTATGCGTACGGAAAGGTTAGAGAACTTGGGTACAATTAGTGTTTGTGATAGTACAAGCCATGCATATTCTGAATTGTATGTTGCAGGTATTATTGGTAGACATTTAGGTGAACTTGATGAAGTATCTTCGTTCACAAATAGAGGAAATATTACCGTATACGCTAATGGCAATACTACTTATGTATCTGGCGTTGAAAATGCAGATATTATTTCTACTGCAATAAATAATACAAAAGTAGAAGCATCTCAGTTTAAAGATGGTGCAGGAAATACATTATTCTATGCATCTTCCTTTGCGAATGCAGCAAATGTTACAGTTGAGGGTAGTTCTACAAACTTAAATTATACAAATGTTTCAAATATTAAAGCCGGAAATCATGTAAAATCTAGGATTTCTGATTTCTATAATTTAGCATATGGTTATAGATATGAGGGTGATGATTATAAGGCAATATACAAATTATCTACTCAGCAAATTAGTATGAATTTACATACTACATTTGCGCCTGTATTAAATGTTATTGGTGGTACAAGCCAATATACAACAGAAGCAACAACTTTATATAATTTAAGAAATATTACATTTAGCTTAAGCACTGCAATTTCAACTGCAACAACATTTAATTATACTGGCTGTGCATTAGGTGAATACATTTCTTATGGTGATATCAAAAATGAAGGAAAGATGGATATTTCTTTAGCGGCTGGAATTTCTACTACATCAATCTTAAAGGTTTCTGGATTATTTGAAACCTTAAGTAATGGTTGTACGGCAAGGAATCTATATAACGGTGGAGATATAACTATAAATGAGCCAAATGGTTCAGCGGCAGAAAAGAAAATAGATATGTATCTATCTGGCATTTGTTATCAAAACCTATCTGTAGATTCAAGTGAAAAGCAAAATCCATTAAATGCGAATTTTGATTCGAATCTAGTAGGTACAATGGATAGTATTATAAATAATGGTAAAATTACAGTTAGTTCATATTATTTGGCAAAAACTACAGCAATTAATACAAATCCATCCACAAAACCATATTATAATTCGAATATATATGTTGGTGGTATTTCATATTTGAATAGTGGAATAATTTCAAATGCATTTAACTTGGGAAGCATTGATGTTTCAGCATATTCAACTGCAGCTAAAAATTATGAAGCTGGTGGTATTTCATGTCGAATGGATGGAGATTATGCCCAGATTCGAGATAGTGCAAATAATGGAAATATTTATGTGATTGACTTGGGTGGTAAAGTTACTTCATTAAACTCAATAGTTAATGTTGGCGGAATAGTTTCCAAAAACAATTTACATACGGGGAATAGTAAGGAAGTAATAGCATTCACTATCAATTATGGTACTATTATTGGCTTTATTGCACGTGATAATATGTCTACAACTTCATTTGATAACGCTCATGGAATTGCATCAGGTGTAATTGGTACTGGTATATGTAATATGGTTAATATAGTCAATTACGGTAATATCTATGGAAAAGAATGCGTTGCTGGAGTAATTGGAAGAGTAAAACTAGGGTATTACTCAGAATCATATAAAATTACAGTTGCTAATACGCTTAACTACGGACAAGTAAAAATTATTCCTCCATATGATAATTCACAAAAATGGGCGACATATAATGTTATATTAGGCTTATCAACTGTTAGAAGCAATGAGTATAATTTGATGTATACTCATGCTGGTTCTATTTGCTCAATTTTTGATTTTAATCAAAGAAATAATATTACTATTAGATACCTTATAAATTTATATAATGGAGAATTAACGGTTTTTTCTAGTTTAAACGTTCCTGAAATAGCGCCAAAGGTTGATACATTTATTACAACAAAATCAGCTACTGACTCTTTTGGTGGTGAATCCAATAAGATACCATACGCGCCATTATCTTCACTTGATGAAAATGGAAATATTGGAGTATTTAGTTCGGAATTTATTTTCAGAAAGGCAATAAATGGTATTGGATTAGATAATAATTATGTAACAGATTCTTATATTTCTAACTTTTTCCAATTTGTTAAATTTGATAAAGTAAACCAAGAATTACTTGAAAAAATTGGATGGAGAACAATTGCATATGCGAATGCTGCGGAAGATTTAGTGAAGAATGTTGGCGCATTAAAAGTATTAGTTGAAAATGCAGGAACAACTGCTACAAATTTATTATCAGATGCATTTGAAAGTGATACATGGATTTCTACTTGTAATATGGATATTATTGATTCACTTATTGCTTCATCCATAAATAGCGGAAGTTTAGATTCAGCAATCTCGACAATACTAAATTATGTATTATTTGACACAACTGCAACATCAAGTTATACATTAGCTATAAGAACTGAATTGATTAACAAAATTTTGGAATTTTATGAAAAACAAGGAAATAATGATTATTATATAATATTACAAAGTATGTTATATGATACATTATTGGCAAAAATTGTTTCTGAAGATAATTCAAATTATGCTTTAGTAAAAGCTAAGATTGAAGATGTATTAAGTGAAAGTAATAATCTTGAAACTATATTAAATAATTATATTACATTACTTCAAACAAATGGTGCAATTTTAAATGAATTATTTACTGGTTCAACATCAAGTTATTATGAAACACCAAAAATTAATTTAGTTTCTACATTATTAGCAGGCTATGATGATTCTACATTAGAAGCACTATATAATGAATTAAATCTAACAGTAGAAGATGAGGATGATTCATTAAAATATAAATTATATTTGCAGACACATGAATCAGAAGCTGCAAATATTTATGCACATTTAATTATTAATAATTCATTAGCTTCAAATTCTAATTATTTAAATTGGATTAATAATAGTATTGATAAATATAACATTGGTTCAATGATAGATTCTAGTAGTTTGCCTGGAGTGGGTGATGATTTTGGTAATATTACGACTTTGACTGGGTATCGTTATTCTCCTGTAAATTCAAATGATGATTACAATAGTGAAGCATCCCAGTTGAAGACTATAAGACAATTTGAGACTGCAGATATTACATCTTTGAATATAGAACCTACAAAAGATTATAGAAATCTTTGGAATATCATAAAAAATGATGCGGGTATTCAGGAATATATATCTAATCATTATTTTATAACTGTAAAAAATCCAACAACTGATTTGGATGAATCAGGTATTATTGCCAAAGCTACAGAATATACAAACACATATCAAACTAATGATAGAACTATGTCGGATTATGGTATGGAATATGGATATGATCATGAAGTAAATGGAGATTCTTTCTACGCAAAGCAAGGAACCAATGGAAAATATTATTGTGGAATTAATTATGGATATAATAATACTGATAAAAACTTTAATTTCTTTGGTGGCAATAGTTTTAATAAAAATTATCCAATTAGAACAAGATTTATTTATACGCCAGATGATTATGTGACATATAGAACTAATTATCTTGGGCCTTATGCAACAAAAACTGGAATAGTATATGATGAAAAGGTAAATAATAATAATGGTGGTACTTTCTTTTCTGGTAATCAATATGGATACAAAAAAGGTGCAAATTTGGCTGCAACTGACGAATCAACGCAAACTGCACGTGGTACTGTTCCCGTTTTGATTTGTATTAATGAGGGATTGGCAAATAAGTTAATTGCAGCCAGTGGCACAAATGCATCTGATAAATCATTATATTTATATCATTGGAGTGATAATAATGCTGGTAATGGTGGTCCAGATGTAAGTAGTGCTTATATGTGGAAACAAGAAAACTTTGTCACTTTAGCTCCATCAAATACCACAGGTTACATTTATAATAATTATTCTAATGACACATACATGTGTGATTATTATAATTTTGATCCAGAATTTGTTCCAACACAGCAAAAAGATTATAATCAACAAGTAAATATTCCCGGCGCTGGTAGTATAAGCTTAATTAATAATACTGGTGCGGCTCATACTTATAAGGAACATTATTTGACTGCATATTGTTCTGCAGCAGTTATTACAGGTTTATATTATACATATAGTTCATGGCCAAATGGCAATGTTAAGTGTGTATCATTACTTGCAAAACGTGATGGAGCATATGCCTGGAATAAAGTATCAGGATTAAATAGATATGCGGGTGTTCATACTACAGATTATATTTGTTATAAAATTGAAGATTTAGTTAAACTAGATGGATATAAAACAAAAGGGTTCAATTCATCTAATCCAACAAATGATCAAGATGAGACAAATATTATTGGTTCAATTGTAACTAAATTATTAGCAGATAATAAGGCTTTAGTACTAAAAGCAATTTATAATTATTCTATAGATAATAATTTTGTTTCAGAAGATGCAAATTCATTAAATTTATTATTGAAAAATATTACTGATACTTCGTTTGCATCTTCATCAGTTGCGGAAGGTCTTGCTGGAATTTTAAATATGAATTACAGCGGTATTAATACTATATCATCTCATTTAGATTCATTAAATATAGTTATTAATGGCTATAGAGATAAATTAATAGTCTCTACTGTTAATAATCAAAATAATTTTAAGAATTTATTAATCCAAACTCTTACAAATTATTCTAAGAAGTCTAGTGATTATAGTACATATAATTTATATAACAGAGATGACATTAATAACTTTATTTATAAGTACTTGGCATATTTGTATGAGGAAGACTCTGCTATTACTGCAACACAAATTGATAGTTTCTTATCTAATGTATCAGATACCGACTTGCAAAAACTAGAAGATTTATTAATTCACATAAAGAATACATTTAATTCATACGACGATGAGGAATACGAGTATAATGATGTATTTACATTCTATGATGTAGTCGTATTTAGTTCACAACATCCTAATTATTCGGAAAATGTAATAGTCGCAGGTGATTATTCGGATATTTCTTTCCGAACTGGTGATTATCAATATGGATATAAGTTAGAAGTTACATATAAAGGAACAATTGATTTAGATGGTTCAGATTCACATAATTCCGTGACTAAAACTACTTATACCTTTAATAACTTATCATATAATTCATCATACAGTTTAAATTTAGCCCAAGGAACAGAAATATATGATATAAAACTATATAAGAAAGCATATAGCGGGTTATCCGACACCCCTGAAAGTGTCACTAATGCAACTTCTATGTTTACAACTATAGACGGTGTTCAAGAGATTAGTAATGCCAATTTTGTAAGCAATGGCGATGTTCCAAAACACACATACTTATATGGTAATTATTATTCGAATTTATGGAGAAATAAAAATAAAGATACTGATTCTGACATATATTTGAAAATGTTAAAAGGAACAAACGTTCTTTATAATACTATAACTATTTCTTTTAAAGCATTATCATATTATACATATGATGAGAATAATTTCCATTTTTATGCGTTATATAACAATGATGGAACAAAAGCCACATCAAGTTCTTATGATAATTATTTAGAAATAGCAAGAACATTTGATTATCAGCTGGATAGCTCTAATAAAAATTTATACCAATATTCTTATAGTTATTCAGTGCCTTCAAGTCTAATTACACTTTTAGATACGCAGGATGTTTATATAACTATTAATCTTGAAAAAGATTGTCCTCAAGTAGGTAACGACTATTTAGCATTTAGTATTAATGATCTAATCATCTCTTATGATTTTGACTTTGCAAATAATACAAGTGATAACACAAATAAAACGAAAGTAGTATTTAATCAAAATGTTTTCAATCCATATTATAATGATACTATTAGAAGTAACTACACAATAACAAATTCTAATAATAACTGTGGAGTTGATATATCTGGCGGATCTTCAACTTCACAATCATTGACATTTGCTAATGATAGCCCTACAACAGTATATAGCACGAGCACAAAACAAATTAATGCCGCATTATTATTTGAGCCATGGTATTATCCACTAATAAATTTACCTGAAGCGTTATTTTCTCAAATTGATTTGAGTCAATATGATTTTGGTGGAGATTCAATAAAAGAGAACTTTGAAAATGGTAAATATGATGTAAGTAATGTAGCAAAATACATAACAAAAGAGTATTTTCAAAATCTTTCTAATGACGTATATTTTAATTTATCGAATGAATCTTTTGTTGAAATATATGCGACCGGTGAAGGAAATATAAGTATTCTTGATATTGATGATAATGAAAGAATTGTTGCCGTTTCAACTGCATTAAATGAATATAAATATTATGAATTTATTGTTCCTAGTGGAACTTATAAATTAATATGTGATACTGGCGTATCATTTGAGGTTGCTTTAGCTGTACCAACAAATATTGGATTTGATTATAGTACATCTGAAAATATTGATATATTTAAAGTTGTTTCAGGTGACGATGAGGTTGATTTATTATCATTAGATTATAGTAGTATATCAGATCCATTAGGTACTGGCTCTAGTGATTCAACAAATAATAATATTAATGTTGTTGGTAATTCTCAATTGAGCGAGTTTAGAAATACTTTTGGTAATTCATATGACAATTATTCAATGTTTTATGAAGTATATCCTTATAAGAGAGAACATAACACAACTAAAACAACACAGCAATTGAGATTAGATGACGTATTTGCCAGTGTAATTACTTTAATGGCAACAATACATCAAGATAGCAATAATAGTGATTATTATTCAATCTTTATGGATTCTACTTTCTACGATGATGATGAAGAAGATGAATTGGTGGAGATTATTAAATTAATTGCAATTGCAGATAATATCGGAAATAATTCGGCATTTAAAAAATTAGTAAACGGTTTAAGTTCAACATTATATAAATCTTTATTATTGGAGTTTAATATTTCTGAAGTAAAAGTAAATATTGCTAAGAAATTATATGCAATTAGTGCAACTGATTCAAATGTTGCTAAATATATATATGCAGCATATTTGGGAAATGATTATTTAAATCATAATAATTTATATACCGAATCATTAATGTATAGTTTATTAAATGTATTTAATGATGGAGTTCATGGTGCAGGTTATTATCAGTTTATTACGTCAAATACAACTGTAGATGCAGATAAGGTTACTGCATTAATATCATATTTATCTAACAATTCTAATATCAACATTGATGGTTATGGTATATTTGCTTTATCATCAAGTCAAGGAATTGGTTATGGTATATTTATTCCAGATAACCTTGATTTGTCTACTATGGATAATCAGTATTATTATGATAATGTTAATGATGTATTAATGTTAGGTAACAATGAGGTTTCATATTGGCGTGGTGGAGAAAACATCAACTTAGGTGCTGAAGGCTCTGTTGATTATGCATTCTATCATGATATGAAGCAATTAATTAAATCCATTTCAACAGATATATTTGAATTGAATATTTCTAATGGTGGAACAACAATAAAATCCGTTGATGATCAAATAGATAATGATAATAAGGTTATAACTTATTATTTAACAACAGGTTTAGGCTCAATTTATAATGCATCTAGTATTTCTATTACTAATGATTATAAATTAGCAAATGGTGCAACATTATCTTCTCAAACAATCTCATTGACTGGTTCAAATGTAACAAAGACTCAAGGTGTAAGTGTCATTGTAAAAGATGGTGTTACAGTATATGCAGAAGATACTGGAGTAAGTAGTAAATACACATTAAAGTTTATTGCGATTGACCCTTCAGGATTGACTCTTACAAGTGATGTAAACTCCATCGCGTATAACGGTGGAACTGTAACATTAACTTTAACTGGTAATGATCTTCCTAATGGTTTAGATATCGAGCCTTACATCGTATTAACCGTTGATGGTGAGGAATATAACACTGCTGATGGATATTGGAAGCTAGATCCAGCCTTTACGAATAATGCTGTTGTGAATAATGGAAGTGCAACAATAAAGATTATTATCAATAAATCACTTCCTGGCGGCACTGATGCGGTGAATATTAAGATTGACTTAGCAAATATGCCATCCGTAGTATTGACTAAGGTTCAAAATACAGAAAAGAATATTACTTCATTTGGATTTGTTCCATTCGGACAAGCTAATCAAGAGTATAACAGTAATGTTCCTACAAGTATAACTTCAACCATTCCATATGGTAGAGCATATGATTATAGTGAGTTGACAGATCCAACCTCTAATAATTTCTATTTATATAAGTTTAATGTTTCTGATAATGCAAATGTTCAAATTACGGCAACTAAGACCATCTTAGAAAGTGGATTAATGCGTTATGTAGTTCGTTATAGTGTTACTGCAGAAGCCGGCGGCACTGCAAAGGTATATACGCACACACTTAATGAAGCGCAATATTTTGCTGAGAATACACAGTATGTATCTATTTATGCAGATGGTGATGAAGTAACAAGGATTAATTCTGAGGCATATAATGCATTAACTGCAAATGAAAAGCCTAGATATTTGTTTGAAGGTACTTTAAATTATAATATAGCAGAAGATGTATGTATTCGTGCTACATTTGACTCTCATGAAACTTATTATCAGATTAAGTATTCCGTTGCAAGTGTAGATTCAACAACATTTACAACAAATGGTAACTTATATGTATTATCTAATGGTGTTTATAATAAAGTAACTTCAGGTTCATTTAGTTCAACTGTAACATATTATCAGCGAGATTATGTAGTTAAGGCAGTAACATCAGCTTCATTTACAACAGATGGTAGTTTATATAAACTAGTAGATGGTGTATATACGCAAATATTTAACGGTTCATATGATTCTGCAGTTACTTACTATGAATTACAATATGTTACCGCTAGTGTTAATTCAACAACATTTACAAGCAATGGTAGCTTATATACTAGAAGTGGTTCTGGTACAATTTCAAGTCCATATGTTTATTCTCAAGTTATTGATAAGAGATCGAATACAGATGATATGTTTGCATCCGTTGCATTTAACCGTACAGATACTTCGGGTAATAGTATTGAACCTCAGTATCGTGTAAAGTATTCTTTAGCTAATTTCTATACTATTGGTGATAATGTAGAATTTGGCACTACAACTTCAACTTTAGGTAATTTAGCTACAACAAATATTACATATGCCGGTTTAACAGTGACTGTATCTGAAAATAATGATACTGGAACATATAAGTTCATTTTTACTTATAAGAATACTGGCGTATGGGATAATAATGAAGTATACGTAAGATATTATGAATTCCCAGAATTTATAGTAGAAAAGCAAGCTTCTACAGATGCTTTATTGCACAAATTAACATTCTTAGAGGAATCTATAGTATTAGGTAATACAGCTACTGTAATATTGCCAACAAAGCCTTTAGTTCCTGATAAATCAGGTCAGTATTATGATAATACAGAAGAAATATATAAGACTCAATTTGAATCAACTACAAGACAAATTGTCGTTTCAGCTTCAGGTATTAAATATAATGATGCTGATGCTACAAGCATAACGGATTATTATGCAATTGGTACAGTATCTGATGCAGACTTATCTTATTATAGTCCTGGCTTCGAAATTAATGAATATGCACAAATTTATCAATATACAACATTAAAGAAACTTACAGAATATGGTGTTGGTAAACAAACGGATTCGGATAAGAATATTTTGAGTGTACATGATAATATGTATTTCTACGTTCCATATACGATATCTAATGAAACTATAGTATATCTTGTAGAAATCGATGCAAATGGCTATTGGGGTAATGTTTATACAACAGATTTTGCAGGTAATAGATATAGTAGTGTTACCTCTGGAAGTTATTCTGAAGGAGTGACATATTATAGTAGAAGTGGAAATGATTATGTAGTTACAAATGTAACTGCTCAAACATTTACAACAAATGGTTCATTATATGTTGATACTTTAGTTCACACATATGATGCATCCTATGTAAATGCGAAGAACGCTCAGGTAACTGGTGGATTTGGTGATTATACAGTTTCCGAATTTGCGGGTTCTCCTGATAAGAATTCATCCTTGTATATGGATTATACAGGTACTCCACTAGATGGACATTTCTGGTATGTATCTTATGTGGTATTATCGGAAGATTATTTATGTGGAGGAAATTCAAGAGGAAATGTTAGATATTATCATATATCTATAATTGATGCTACAAACAATGTTCAATTTGAGGTAGTATTCTATGCAGATACAACAATGAATATGGATGACATATATTTAACTATTTCTGAAACAACTTATAAGAAAGTAAATGATCAAAAGATTGAAAACGGAAATCGTCAAATTAGTGCATATGCAGAAGAAACTGATGAAACTTATTCTGGAAGCAGAACAGATATTTCTGGATTTAAGATTTATAAATTGAAGTATAGACTTCAAATACTACCAAGCGGTTATTTCTATTTCTATGTAGATTTACCAGATGGATATGTTGCTGAAGCTCGTACGGATAAGACTAACAATATTTCGTCAGTGGACGAGGCTAGATATCCTGGTGCATTTGACCCTCAGACATCGATTATTACAGTTAAGATTCAATTAGAGATTGTGATAAAGAAAGGAACAAATGAAAATTCCAATGTTTGGGCATTTAATACTGCAGATAAATATACTAGACAAGCCGATTATGTTGGTACAATCATTTAACTTTCATAAGAAAGTATAAAAAGAAGGCGATAACTCTCTAAAACTGGAGCTATCGCCTTCCTTTTTTTGGTGCTCTAAATTTGGAGTAGTACTTTAAAATTAGGGCTATCAATTTCGAGTAGTACTACCTTTCAATAAAGCGTAGTAATCGCTATAAACGAATTGTAGTACCTACCTATAAACAGAGTAGTAAAACGACGAAAAGGCATGTTTGATTACATGCCTTTTTTGTCGTCTAGCCATAGTATTT
>NZ_QXEV01000019.1 GCF_003550015.1 Anaeroplasma bactoclasticum | reverse complement strand
ACCTCAGCTGACTCCCTAACTATTCGCTTTTTATCGCACGTATATAATACGCGTTAGGGCCTCCCGGGGTAATTCACTAATCTTTCATCCCACAACCTCTTGATTTACTGTTTTGGTTTTACGTTTACCATTAGGACTTCAGTTTGATTTGCAACCTTATCCACTTACCATTTAGCCTCATCAAGTTTCTGTTCGTAGGCTCAAGGATTTTGCTACACCTCTTCCTTCACCCATAGGATTACTCCTAACGGCTTGAGGTTCGCTACACTTGGCGGTAAATACCCGTGACTGGACTTTCACCAGTAAGATTAGTGCCATGCCCGGCACACAAATAAAAGACCCTGTCATAATTGACAAGGTCATTTCATTTATTAGCTATTATGGAATTAGTCCTTTACGAATGGTAATAAAGCCATATGACGAGCACGCTTAATAGCGATAGCTAGCTTTCTCTGATATTTAGCAGATGTACCAGTTGCACGACGAGGTAAGATTTTGCCTCTATCTGTAACGAACTTCTTTAATAATTCAACATCCTTAAAATCAATGTGCTCAATCTTGTTCTTTGTAAAGTAGCATTCCTTTTTACGACCACGACGCTGACCGTCACGATCATTTCTACGATTCTGCTGCATGTAATATTTCCTCCTTCATAATTTTATAGCCAAGGCAATGTATCGCTATCATCATCTAAACCAAAGCTGTTTGGAGCTTCCTCATGAGTAGCGTTTGCTGGCTGCTGTGGCTTTTGACCATAGCCTGGGTTGTTATATCCCTGATACTGATTTTGCTGTGGCTGAGAGAAATTTGCCTGAGGAGCCTGATTAGGATCTCTTGGTGTCATGTTCTCAACATTTTCAACTACAACCTCAGTAACATAACGAGTCTGGCCATCTTGACCCTGGTAGGATCTAGATTGAATTCTACCTGCGATAGCTAGCATATTTCCTTTATGAACATAACGACTCATAAAGTCTGCCTGCTGGCCCCAAGCAACACAGTTAATAAAATCTGCTTGTCTAGTGCCATCTTGGTTTCTAACTTGTCTATCTACAGCGATAGAAAAAGATAATGTTGCCATACCGTTTGGAGTATAACGTAATTCTGGGTCTTTTGTGATTCTTCCTGTTAAAATAACTTTATTCATAGGATTCACCTCAAATTATTCGCCATCTACAACAACGATGTGACGAATGATCTGCTCGCTATAACCAGCAAGACGATTAAATTCGTTAACAGCTTCCTTAGTAGCTTCTACTAACATCCAAACATAATAACCCTTCTTATTATGCTCGATTTCGTAAGCAAGCTCTCTAAAGCCCCATTCCTTTACCTCTAAAACATTTGAACCATTGTTAGTAAAAATGTTCTTAGCTGCTTCTACCTCAGCCTTAATTGCCTCTGCATCTAAATTAGAGCGAAGAATGTACATAACTTCATACTTTTTCATTTTTGTCAACCTCCTTATGGACTTAGTGGCCCAGCATAGTTGTTCTGGGCAAGGGCATTCCGTACGAATGCTTTTCCATTTTATCACAAGGTTTTATAAAATACAAGATTTTTTTCAACATGAAAAAAGAAAAAGAGATAGATATAAATATCTATCCCTCATAGTTTAAACTTATTATTCTTCAGATGCCTGATTGCCTTTTAAAGAATCATTTTTGATTCCTTCAAATACGCCCTTAGCACCAAGTATTAAAATCACTAAAGAGCATACTCCTATGATAACAGGAACAAAGTATCCAGTAATTAGCTTATAATCTCTTGCAAGCAATACTGTTGTTGAAGCAAGAATGAAGATTCCTGTAAATAAGCCAAATACATCTCTTAAGAAATTGAAAATTGCTTTTTCGTTGCATAATGCCAAAACGGTAAATACAAATGCTGGGAAAATAAATACCAATCCAATCACAGGTAATCCTGTACTTGAAGTAGCACCCATAATATTATTTAAAGCAGTCACGGTTTCATCTGGTGATTTAATACATGGAATTAACAAATATACAAATTGCATAACTAGCATTAAGATGTATAAAATACCAATAAAAATCTTTTTCATTTCTATAACCTCCTTTGCCTACTATCTTATTCTTTTTTTAATAACTTGTCAAATTTCACTAATTTTAAACAACCTTACAGCATTAGCTGTAGTTATATTTTCAACCTCTTCTTTTGAAATACCTCTTAAGGATGCAATCTCATCTCTAACATAAGAAACATAGCTAGATTCATTTCTTTTTCCTCTCATTGGAGTTGGGGCTAAATATGGGCAATCTGTTTCAATTAATAAGTGGTCTAAAGGAACCGCCTTTGCAACCTCTTTAGGCTCCTTTGCATTCTTAAATGTAACAGGACCACCTAAAGAAATATACATACCAAGCTTAACATAATCTAGTGCCATTTCCTTAGACCCACTATAGCAATGCATTACACCCTTTAGCTTTCCATTATAGGATGCAATAATATCATAAGTGTCCTTAGCTGCATCTCTGGAATGAACTATAATAGGTAAATCTCGTTTTATGGCATATTCACATTGTAAACGGAATAATTTCTTTTGTTCTTCCTTATAAGTTATATCCCAATGATAATCTAGTCCACATTCTCCTATCGCATATATTTTATTTGTTTCAGCAAATGCTTTAAAAAACTCAAAATCCTTTAAATAATCTAAAGTTGCTTCGCTAGGATGTAATCCTGCAGAAGGATAAAAGAAAGGATATTTTAAAGCTAATTCTTGCGCTTTTTTATTTGTATCATGGGAAAAGCCTACAATAATCATTTTAGAAACGCCAGAATCGATTGCTCTTTTTATACATTCTTCTCTATCATTATCAAATTCTTCATCAAATAGATGACAATGTGTATCTATCATAAAACCACCCTCGGTAGGGATTATACCATGAATTTCATAAAATTATTAGTTCTTAGCAGCTAAAACCATTCTTTTACAGAAATCATATACATAAGGTGAAGCATCAGAACCATACTTTTCAATAATATTTACTATTGCAGAACCAACAATAGCACCATCTGAAATCTTAACCATCTTTGATACTGCTTCTTCATTAGAAATACCAAAGCCAATCGCAATAGGAGTATCTGTATACTTCCTTATTTCTTTTACAATGGATTCTAAATCTGTTTTTATTTCACTTCTAACTCCAGTTACACCTAAGCTAGAAACTAAATAAATAAAGCCTTCTGCAGATTCTGCAATTTGTTTAATTCTTTGTTTTGATGTTGGAGCAATCATAGATATAACCACTTGGTTATATTTTTTAGCAACCATACTTACTTCTTCATGCTCTTCATATGGTAAATCTGGAATAATAATTCCAAGCATTCCAATCTCTTCTGCCTTTTTAAAGAATTTATCATATCCATAAGAAAATACAGGATTTAAATAAGTCATAAACACAAAGGGATAAGAAGGATATTTCACTCTTATTCTTTTCACCATATCAAAAACCATATCCGTTGTAGTATTAGCCTTTAATGCTCTCATATCGGCATTAAAGATTGTTTTTCCTTCTGCAATTGGATCTGAAAAAGGAATACCAATTTCAATTAAAGAAACGCCAGCTTCAATCATTTTATATATAAATTCTTCTGTAGAAGAAATATTAGGGTCTCCTGCAGTAATGAATCCAATAAATGCTTTTTCTTTGAAAATATCTTTAAAATTATTCATCGATTTCTACCCCCAAATATCTAGCAATAGATGCACAATCCTTATCTCCTCTACCAGATAAGGTTATAACAATAATCTTATCCTTAGCCATAGTTGGTGCAACCTTAAGTGCATAAGCAACTGCATGGGCAGATTCGATTGCAGGAATAATACCTTCTAATTTCGATAGCTTTAAAAATGCATTTACAGCCTCATCATCTGTTATAGGTACATATTTAGCTCTACCAATAGAATTCCAATATGCATGCTCAGGACCAATGCCTGGATAATCTAGACCAGCTGAAATAGAATATACCTCATCAATTTGGCCATATTCATTTTGGCAAAATAAAGATTTCATTCCATGAAATACGCCAAGCTTACCAGTAGTAATCGTTGCTGCAGTTTTGTTTGTATCAATACCCTTACCTGCAGCCTCACATCCAACTAATTCAACTTCCTTATCATGAATGAATTCATAGAAGGAGCCTGCCGCATTTGATCCACCACCAACACAAGCAATTACCATATCTGGTAATCTTCCTTCTTCTTCTAATATTTGTTCCTTAACTTCTTTTCCTATAATACTTTGGAAATCTCTAACCATTGTTGGGAATGGATGTGGTCCCATAACTGATCCTAATACATATAATGTATCATCCATTCGTTTACTCCATTCCATCATTGCTGCATTAACCGCATCCTTTAAAACCTTAGTACCAGTTTTTACAGGATGAACCTTAGCTCCAAGAAGCTCCATACGAAATACATTTAAAGCCTGTCTTTTTGTATCCTCTTCTCCCATAAATATTTCACATTCAAGTCCAAGTAAGGCAGCTCCAGTCGCTGTTGCAACACCATGCTGTCCCGCACCAGTTTCTGCAATAACCCTAGTTTTTCCCATTCTTTTAGCTAATAATAATTGTCCTAATACATTATTAATCTTATGGCTACCTGTATGGTTTAAATCTTCTCTTTTTAAATATATTTTTGCTCCACCTAATTCTTCTGTTAGCTTTTTCGCATAATACAATCTTGATGGACGATTTGCATATTCTTTTAATAGCTTATGGAATTCCTCAAGGAATTCCTTATCATTTTTATATTTGTTATAAGCATCTTCTGTTTCTTTAACTGCATTCATTAATGTTTCAGGGATATACTGCCCGCCAAAAATACCAAACTTTATATCACTCATAATCTTACCCTCCTTATAAATTCTTCCATTTTGGAAAAATCTTTAAAACCATTTACTTCAACTCCACTAGAAGTATCTATACAATAAGCACTCAATTTTTTAAATTCAAATACATTATCTATATTGATTCCTCCTGCGATAAAGAATGGCTTTTTTATATCAATATCTTTATAATCAAATACCTCTCCAGAACCAGGATTTTTACCATCATATAATACATAATCTGCATATTCACTTATGCGATATACATTAATAATAGGTACATCTACCTTTTCTTTTAATTCTTTAATATATTCATCACTTTCATTTCCATGAAGCTGAATCATATCTATTATTTTTTTATCTACTGCTTCAATGATATATTCCATTGGTTGATTAATATAAACGCCAACCGCTTTTATATCTTTATCTAGCATATTCTTTAATTCATATGCTAAATCATATGAAATTTGCCTTTTAAAGCCTTCTGCGAAGATAAAGCCTATATAATCTGGCTTTAAGATATTTGCGTATAAAATATCCTCTTTTCTTCTCATTCCGCATATTTTAACTTTCATAAATAAATTCCTTTAGTGTTTCTTTAATATTATTTGATTTCATTAAAGCCTCACCAATTAAAACCCCATTAGATAATGCTAATTTAGCATTTTTAATATCCTCTTTATTTCTTATACCAGATTCTGAAATCATAATTAAATTTGGATATTTTTCTCTCATTCTTAAGGATAAGGAATAATCCATAGAAAAATCCTTTAAATTACGATTATTCACACCAATAACTAAAGCATTAGCAGCTATTGCCCTTTTGATTTCTTCTTCATTATGTGTTTCAACTAATATAGATAAGCCTAAAGAATGAGCTAGCTCAATATATTCTTTTAATTCTTTATCCTTAAGTATTGCAACAATTAATAAAATGACATCAGCACCTAATACCTTAGATTCATATATCTGATAAGGATCAATAATAAAATCTTTTCTTAATACAGGAATAGATACATTCTTTTTTATATTTAATAAGTACTCATCACTACCTAAAAAGTAATATGGCTCTGTTAAACAAGATATTACATCCGCACCAGATTCCTCATATTCTTTAGCGATTTCTAAATAATTAAAATCACTCTTTATAATTCCTTTAGAAGGAGAAGCCTTCTTACATTCACATATGAATATAAATTTCTTTTCTTTTAATAAATCATAAAATCTATATTCCTTTTTCTCATGAAAATCTATTTTTTCTATTAACTTTTCTAAAGGAGTCTCTTCCTTTATTTTTTTATATCTTTCTTTTACAGATTCAACAATTTCATCTAATATCATTAGTAGCCTCACGGAATTCTTCTAGCTTCTTTAATACAAGCTTAGAATCAATTACATTTTCTGCTTCTTTAATAGCTATATCTAAAGGCTTACCTGTATATACATGAATTGCACAAGCGGCATTTAATACAACAGCATCTCTTTTAGGCCCTTTAACTCCATTAAAGATATCTAGTGCAATATCTTTGTTTACTGTAGGATCTCCACCAACAATATCTTGGTGAGAGCTTAGAGAAATACCATAATCCCTTGGGTCTATTTCGTATTCAAGAATAGGATTATTTCCTTCAAATTCAGCAACATAGGTCTTAGCTGAAATAGAAACCTCATCTACAATATCCTCTCCAAATACAACCATTGCATGTTTTAATCCTCTTTTTTGTAAAACCTCAGCAACAGGTCTTACTAATTCCTTTTTATATACTCCAAGTACCATATGGGAAGCATTCATAGGATTAATTAAAGGTCCCATGATATTATAAATAGTTTTAATTCCTAAAGCCTTACGAATAGGACCTACAAAACGCATAGCCTGGTGATATACAGGGGCAAACATAAATACAATTCCAGCCTTATCTAATACTTCCTTTGCGAAGTGGCTTGCAAAATCAAATTTAATACCTAATGCCTCATAAAAGTCTGCAGAACCACATTTCGAAGATACACTTCTATTTCCATGCTTTGCAACCTTTACTCCAGCTGCAGCAGCGACTAATGCTGATGTTGAGGAAATATTAAACGAAAAAGATCTATCTCCACCTGTACCTACAATATCTAATACATCATAGCCAGGGTCAATAATTTGAGCAACCTCTAGCATTGCCTTAACTGCACCTACTATCTCTTCAGGCTTTTCGCCTTTAATAGATAATGCGGTTAGGAATGCACCTGTCATTGCAGGCTCAACCTCATTTTTCATTATTTTAAGAATTGCATCATACATTTCTTCTCTATCTAAATCTTTACCTTCAATTAACTTTTGTAAATAAACCTTCATCATAATTTCATTCCTCCAAAAAAGTTTTCTAATATCTGCATTCCATCTGGTGTAAGAATAGATTCTGGATGAAACTGAACACCATAAATGGGATATTTGATATGCTCTACTGCCATAATTTCATTATCACTATTTTTAGCAGTAATTCTTAAATCACTAGATTTTCCCTTACCAATTAAAGAGTGGTATCTACCAACTAATAGCTTATTGTTTAATCCTTTAAATAATTTACTTTCTGTATCACAATCTATATAATCATCTTTCCCGTGATATATTTCTTTCGCATTTGTAATTTCAAGACCAAAGACCTCACATATCGCTTGATGTCCAAGACAAACACCTAAGATAGGAATATCATGAATTTCTTTTAATATATCCTCTATAATACCAGCATCCTTAGGTATTCCAGGACCAGGAGATAATATAATATGGCTAGGATTCTTTTTTCTTATTTCCGATACAGTAATACAATCATTTTTATATACTTCAATATCTGGATTTATTGTGCCAATAAATTGATATAGATTATAAGAAAATGAATCATAATTATCGATTAATATAACCATTTTATTTTCCTCCTATTGCTTCTAATGTTTTAAATGTTGCCATTGCTTTATTTTCCGTTTCTAAATACTCTGCCTTACTGATAGAATCCATTACAATTCCTCCACCAGCCTGTAAATAGACATCTTCATTCTTTTTAATTATTGTTCTTATTACAATACACATATTCATATTGTCTGTAAAATCAATATATCCTAAAGCACCACCATATATGCCTCTTCTTTCCTTTTCTAGGCTATCTATAATTTGACAAGCTCTTAATTTAGGAGCACCAGATAATGTTCCTGCAGGTAAAATTGATTCCAGCGCATCTACACTTGTTTTGTTATCCTTAATCTCTCCTACAACTGTAGATGCAATATGCATCACATGACTAAATCTTAAAATCTTCATATATTCTAAGACTTTAACAGATCCAAACTTAGATACTCTACCAATATCATTTCTACCTAAATCTACAAGCATGTTGTGCTCTGCAAGCTCTTTTTTATCCTTAAGTAATTCCTTTTCTAGCATTTCATCTTCTAATGCCGTTTTTCCTCTTGGTCTTGTACCTGCAATAGGATATGTCATAACTAAATTATTTTCTTTTGAGCATAATGTTTCAGGAGATGCACCTGCGACTTCAAGTCCATCATCAAATGTCATATAATACATATAAGGTGATGGATTAATACTTCTTAAATTTCTATACGCTTCAAATAAGCTTCCTTCCATCTTTCCTTTAAATCTTCTTGAGAATACGGCTTGGAATATATCACCATCATAAATATGCTTTTTTATCTTTGAAAGCTTTTCTTCATATTCCTTTTCATCATCAATAGATTTAGGCTTTTCTATAATCTTAATTTTTTCTTCTTTTAAATTAGGACTCTTTTTTAATAGCTTCTTTATTTCTTCTATAGTATTTAGAGCTTCTAAATAATTTTGTTCTACATGAGTTCCTGTTTTAATATTTACGATGATGATAATCTTTTGTTTAAATGCATCAAAACAAATAACCTTATCATACATATATAATTCAAAATCTTTAAATCCTGCGACATCTTTACTTTTAAGCTCTAATTTAGGCTCAAAGTATTTATATGAATCATAAGCGAAATATCCAACAAGACCTCCACAAAATGGTGGTAAGCCTTTAATTTTAGGTGCTCTGTATTTTTTTAATAAATTCTTTATTTCATCTAAAGGCTTGGAAGAATAATAGGAATTTCCTGAAATATTTACCATATTATCCTTAGCTGATATAGTTAATACTGGGTTATAGCCTAAATAAGAATATCTAGAGAATTTAGAGGTATCTACAGATTCTAGTAAGTAAAATCTATCACTAATCTCTTTAATATTTCTTAAAGCATTTAATGGTGTTGTGAAATCAGAAAATATCTCATCATATACTGGAACAATGTCATAGTCCTTATATTTTTTTACTTCTTCTAGTGTAACTTTCATATAAATCCTCCTTAAAATAAAAAAAGCTCGTCCTACTATAGGACAAGCATAAAAACCTGCGGTACCACCTAAATTGCTTAAAATTATTAAGCCACTCTATCGAATGCCATCACATTCTAGTTCTGTAACGGGAACTCCCGGCTTAGACTACTACATTTCATCTTCGCCCTCTTTGGCCCACTTTCAACTCCGCTTAATGTAAGGCTTCCACCAACCCCTACTCTCTATAAATGCGCTAATTGACTAACTTCCAAATCAACGGTTTCTTAAATTCTATACTACATTTTTAAAAACGTCAAGACAAAATATATAATTTTGTATAATAAAATACGATTTTTAATAGATTAATCTTATTCAAAATATGATAAAATGAATAAAAGGGTGATTATATGAAAAAAAGATTGGTAGATTTTGACCCCATGTCAAAAAAACATCCATATCCTATGGATACTGCATCTCACTATTTAAAATTTAAAAAATTAAAGGATATAAAAATAGATAAAAACTATCCATTTATTAATAAAAAGAAAAGCTTTTTATTTGTTTCATCCTTCCTAAGACTTATATTAGTTACTATAGGCTATTTATTAGTTAAAATAAGACTTGGATTTAAAGTCATTGGAAAGGAGAATATAAAAAATAATAAGAAGCTTTTAAAAGAAGGTGCCATATCTATTTGTAATCATATACATATGTGGGATTTTATGGCAGTAAACTATGCCATAGATCCATTTAACCCTAAAGTCTTAGTGTGGGAGAATAATGTTAAAGGAGATTTAAGCTGGTGGGTAAATCATATAGGTGGTATTCCTATTCCAGAAAATGATCCTTCTGCTTCTAAGGTAATGTATAAAGAAACAAAGAAGTTTTTAGAGGATGGCGGATGGCTACATGTATATGCAGAAGGCTCCATGTGGGAATTATATCGCTATATTAGACCTTTTAAAACGGGAGTTGCTCAACTTGCATATATGGCAAATAAGCCTATTCTTCCTATGGCATTTTCTTATAGAAGGCCTAGCTTTATAAGAAGAAAGATATTTAAACAAGAAGCTTTATTAACTATAAATATAGGATCTCCGATAATACCAGATATGAATCATAAGGATAAATATGAGTTAACAAAAAAATGCCATATGGAGGTTGTTAAACTTGCAGGTATAAAGAAGAATATTTATGATTCTATTTATAATAATAGTAAAAAAATAGATTATTAAAATTTTTATCACTTTATGACTTTAAGCTTATTGAAATAAAGAAAGAAACAATGGTATAATATAATTACAAAATTTTTAAAAGGAGATATAAAAAGAAAATGAAAAAGTTTTTCGGTGAATTTAAGACATTTATCGCTCGTGGTAATGTTCTTGATATGGCTGTCGGTGTTGTAATCGGTGGTGCATTCAGTGCAATCGTTACTGCATTAGTAAACATTTTACTAAGTGTTTGTACTTGGGCTGTTCCAGGTGGTTTAAAAGGCTTAGTAACAATTTTACCTGCAGCAAACGAAGCACAAAAGGGTGTTGCAGGAATTGGGCAGTCCTTCAAGGCTTCTGAGATTGTAGAAGCTACAAAGGCTTTTGCTGCAAATCAGGGAGCAACTATTGACGTATCTGATGCATCATTCCCTACATGGCAGAATGCTTTACTTACTAAGTATACTCTACATGGTACAACTTACACTTACAATATGTCAGCTGTAATTGACTGGGGTACATTCATCAACGCTATTATTTCATTCTTAATTGTTGCATTCGTATTATTCTTAATCGTTAAGGCATTCAATAAGATGAGAGAGGCTCAGGAAAAGGCTAAGGCTAAGGCAAAAGAAAAGTTAGCTTCTAAGATGGAAGCTAAGGGTGCTGAAGCTGCTGATCAGACTCCTGAAGAAGCTTAATAGAAAAGAAACAAAGTCGTGAAATTCACGACTTTTTCTTTTGCTCTATAACAATACTGTTTGATATATCTTTTGAATCAATTCTTCGTCTGTTCCTTCAAAATCCCCAAAATTCATATGGACACCTTCCATCCATGCGCATAACTGGAAATATTTGCCAAATAATGGGTCATTACCATCCTCTAGAGTATAATACTGATACAAATCCATATTAAAGGAATATGCAAGAATTATTTTATGACATAAGGTAGGTTCCATAAAATAATTAGGTAAGGTTAAAACAATAAATTCTACCTGTTCAATTTGATAAGTGTTTACCTTATAATCTTCAACACGGAAAGGGCATGCTTCCTTTTGTGTTTCATAGGATGCTAAATAAAAATCATAAAGATATTCTTCTTTTTCTGTTACAAGCTTTGTGATTACCTTTATTGGGTCTTTATAGTAGACCTTTGGAAATAAAATGTGCTCTGTATAATATCTAGGGTTCATAATATCCCCTCCTCGTGTAATTATTATTGTACACTATATTCTAGAAAGTCGCAAGAAAACAGGAAAAAAAGGAATCCAAAACCCTTTGGATTCCTAATTTTTTATTTTGAATTAATTATTCAAGAATTTCAACTACAGAACCAGCACCAACTGTTCTACCACCCTCACGGATAGAGAACTTAGTACCCTGCTCCATAGCAATGTGGTGAATTAATTCAACAGTCATAACTGTATTGTCACCAGGCATTACCATTTCAGTACCAGCAGCTAAAGTGATTACACCTGTAACGTCTGTTGTACGGAAATAGAACTGAGGACGATAGTTAGAGAAGAATGGTGTATGACGACCACCCTCGTCCTTGCTTAATACGTAAACCTGAGCAGTGAACTTAGAATGAGGAGTTACGCTCTTTGGCTTAGCTAATACCTGACCACGTTGTACCTGATCACGGTTGATACCTCTTAATAATACACCGATGTTGTCACCAGCTTCAGCATAGTCAAGAAGCTTACGGAACATTTCAACACCTGTAACTACAGAAGTCTGAGTATCCTTGATACCAACGATTTCAACAGTGTCACCAACCTTAACAGAACCACGCTCAACACGTCCAGTAACTACTGTACCACGACCTGTGATTGTGAATACGTCTTCGATAGGCATTAAGAAAGGCTTAGCGTTGTCACGTTCAGGAGTAGGAATGTACTCATCAACAGTGTTCATTAACTCTTCAACCTTAGCAACCCACTTTGGATCTCCATTTAGTGCACCAAGTGCAGAACCACGGATAACTGGAATGTCATCTCCTGGGAAGCCATACTCGCTTAATAATTCACGAGTTTCCATTTCAACTAAGTCGATTAACTCTTCGTCATCAACCATATCACACTTATTTAAGAATACTACAATGTAAGGTACACCTACCTGACGAGCAAGTAAGATGTGCTCACGAGTCTGAGCCATAGGACCATCTGTTGCAGCGATAACTAAGATAGAACCATCCATCTGAGCAGCACCAGTGATCATGTTCTTAACGTAGTCGGCATGACCTGGGCAGTCAACGTGAGCATAGTGTCTCTTTTCAGTCTCATACTCAACGTGAGCAGTATTGATAGTAATACCTCTTTCTCTTTCCTCTGGAGCAGCGTCGATAGAACCATAATCCTTTGCCTGTGCTAAGCCCTTCTTAGAAAGAACTGTAGTAATAGCAGCAGTTAAAGTAGTTTTACCATGGTCAACGTGTCCGATTGTACCAATATTTACATGTGGTTTAGTACGGTTAAATTTTTCCTTTGCCATTTTAAATTTTCTCCTTTAATGTATGTTTTTATTTTCAAAATTTACCGATATATATTTTACCCTAATCGGCTAGGGTTTTCAAGTATATTAAATACTTATTATGTCTTAACTTATCTAAAAGATAATAATTAAGCTCTCTTCTTGATGATTTCTTCCATAATGTTTCTTGGACAAGCTTCATAATTATGCATCTGCATAACGAAGTTTCCACGACCCTGAGTATTAGAACGAAGGGCAGTTGCGTAACCGAACATTTCTGCAAGAGGTACATAAGCACGGATCTTCATACCATTTCCACGCTTCTCCTGAGAATCAAGACGACCTCTTCTTGAAGTTAAATCACCAATAACGTTACCAACATATTCTTCAGGAATTGTAACGTCTACTTCCATGATTGGCTCTAGAATAACTGGAGCACACTTGTCCTTAATAGCCTTAACTGCTAAGGAAGCTGCAACCTGGAATGCTGCATCAGATGAGTCTACATCATGGTAAGAACCATCATATAACTCAGCCTTGATGTCGATTAATGGATAACCAGCAAGTACACCATTAGGTAATGCTGCTTGTAATCCCTTGTCAACGGATGGAATGAATTCCTTTGGTACTGTACCACCAACAACAGAGTCTACGAACTCGTAGCCCTTGCCTGGGTTAGGTGCGAAACGAATCCAAACATGACCATACTGACCATGACCACCGGACTGCTTAATATGTCTACCTTCACACTCACCAACCTTAGTGATTGTTTCACGGTAAGAAACCTGAGGAGCACCAACGTTACATTCAACATGGAACTCTCTTCTCATACGGTCAACGATAATATCTAGGTGTAATTCACCCATACCAGAGATAATTGTCTCACCAGTTTCCTGATCAGTATATCTACGGAATGTTGGGTCTTCTTCAGCTAGCTTAGTTAAAGCGTTAGCCATCTTCTCCTGGTCAGCCTTAGTCTTTGGCTCAACTGCAACAGAGATAACTGGTTCTGGGAATACCATCTTTTCAAGAATGATATCAGAATTTTCTGCAGTGATTGTATCACCTGTAGTTGTATTCTTGAAACCGATAGCTGCAGCGATATCACCTGCATAAACATCCTTAATCTCCTCACGGTGATTAGCATGCATCTGCATGATACGACCTAATCTTTCCTTTACACCCTTTGTAGTGTTCATAACGTATGAACCAGAAGCTGTTGTACCCTGGTAAACACGGAAGAATGTTAACTTACCAACGAATGGGTCAGTCATAACCTTGAAGGCTAATGCTGCAAATGGAGCATCATCTGTAGGTCTAATTTCTTCTTCAACACCATCAGCATTCTCACCCTTAATTGCTCCAACATCAACTGGAGAAGGTAAGAAATCAATTACATAGTCTAGAACTCTCTTAACACCCATGTTCTTGAATGCAGAACCGCATAGAACTGGGAAGAATTCTACAGCTAATGTAGCCTTACGGATAACTCTCTTTAACTCATCAACAGAGATTTCCTCTCCTTCAAGATAAGCCATAGCTAAGTCATCATCAAACTGAGATAATGTATCGATTAATACTTCTCTCTTCTCTTCACAAATATCAACTAAATCAGCTGGAATATCTGTTACTTTATAATTTTCATCAGGACCTCCGTCATAAACGTAAGCCTTCATTTCTAGTAAATCTACAGAACCCTGGAACTGATCTTCTGCACCAATTGGCCACTGAATAGCAGCTGCACATGCACCTAAACGGTCATGAATTGTGTTTACAGAATATTCGAAATCAGCACCAATCTTATCCATCTTGTTAACGAATACGATTCTTGGTACGTTGTAGTCTGTAGCCTGACGCCATACAGTTTCAGTCTGTGGCTCAACACCAGCCTGACCATCTAACACTGTAACAGCACCGTCTAATACTCTTAGAGAACGAGAAACTTCAACTGTGAAGTCTACGTGACCTGGAGTATCGATAATATTAACTCTGTAGCCCTTCCATACAGCAGTTGTAGCAGCGGAAGTGATAGTGATACCTCTTTCCTTTTCCTGCTCCATCCAGTCCATCTGAGAAGCTCCATCGTGTGTTTCACCGATCTTATGAATCTTCTTAGTATGGAATAGAATACGCTCTGTAGTTGTGGTCTTACCGGCATCGATGTGTGCCATGATACCGATATTACGAGTATTTTCTAATGTATATTCTCTTGCCATTGTAGTTTTCTCCTAAAATAAAATTACCAACGGTAATGAGCGAAAGCCTTATTAGCTTCAGCCATCTTATGCATTTCTTCTCTCTTCTTGCAAGCTCCACCTAAGCCGTTTGCAGCATCCATAATTTCCTTAGCTAGCTTAACGTCCATAGTCTTGTCGCTTCTTAAACGAGAATACTTAACTAACCATCTTAAAGCTAAAGTCTGCTTTCTTTCTGGTCTAACTTCGATAGGTACCTGATAGTTCTGACCACCGATACGACGGCTCTTAACTTCAAGAACTGGGCTGATATTTTCTAATGCTTTTGTGAATACTTCAAGTGGATCCTGACCTGTCTGTTCTTTAACAATGTCGAATGCACTATATAAAATTGTCTGTGCTGTACCCTTCTTACCATCTAACATAATTGCATTGATTGTTCTAGTAACTACCTTAGAATTGTAAATTGGATCTGGAAGCACGTCTCTTTTTGCAATGTGTCCCTTACGAGGCATGATCGTTTCCTCCTTTGATTTGATCTTTCAATATTTTTAGTTTAAATTAATTTTTACTTCTTACCTGCTTTAGGTCTCTTAGCACCGTATTTAGAACGAGCCTGCATTCTGTTAGCAACACCTGTAGTATCTAATGTACCACGGATGATATGGTAACGTACACCTGGTAAATCCTTAACACGTCCACCACGGATAAGTACTGTACTGTGCTCCTGTAAGCTGTGGCCTACACCTGGAATGTAAGCTGTAACTTCGATACCATTTGATAAACGAACTCTGGCATACTTTCTTAAAGCAGAGTTTGGCTTCTTAGGTGTCATAGTAGTAACACGGGTACAAACTCCACGCTTCTGAGGTGAAGGAACCTTTGTGTACTTCTTCTCTAATGTATTGAATCCAATACCTAAGCTTGGAGACTTAGACTTAGAGATTTTGTCATTTCTTCCATTACGTACTAACTGTTCAATAGTTGGCATAAATTGATTTTCTCCTTTCAAATATGACATACTGTAATATATAAATCCGATATTTCGGCAAATTTACGACAGCGTTTCAATTATAACAAATTATAATTATAAGTCAACAAGAAAATGATATTTTTTTTGATTATTTTCGAGATAATTTGAAACACCGAATGTTGTGTAACATAAAAAACGGCTTACTTAAGCCATTTTTGAAAATGTAACTCTTTTATTAAACTATAACAAATTGATGTAAAAGAAACACCGAATGTTGTGTATACCATAGAAAAAGAAAAGCCAGGGTCTATTTTAACCCTAGCATTAAATCACAAGTTTGTTCTTACCACTCTTTTACCTTCATAAAGCTTTGCAGCTGCAGCTTCAATCCATAAATCGACATCCATATCAAATATGCAATATGTGCCACTAAATAAACAATATTAGAAATTAAACAGGTTTTCGCTATTGTTTTATTCATTTCTTTCTTTTCATCAACACTTTGTTGTATAAGACCACCTCCTATCCTTTTAAGCAATTATAACACGAAAAAAAGCAATTCTTGAATACATAAGGAGTCAAAAAACACATCAAAGCGATGTGTTTTTCAATGTTCTATACCATATTTAATATTTTTAAAGCATTTTCGCCTAAAATTGATTTCTTATCAATATCACTTATATTTAAGCCATTTATGAAATCTATATAAGGCCTTTGCTCTGCCCAAGGAGAGTCTGTACCAAATAATATATGATCAGAACCATGCTTAAAGATAAATGCTTCTACTTGTTCTTTTGTAAGTAAAGGTATCTTCTTATTATCCTGTATAGCATAATCTAAGCTAAAGGCTGTATCTATATAAATATCCAACCCTAATAGCTTATCATATACCTCTTCCCACATGCGCCAAGAGCCCATATGGGCTAATACAAGCTTACCCTTATGCTTTAGCATGCTTAAAAGCTTTAATACTCTATCTGGAGTAACCTTTACCTCTGTTGGAATACCAATATCTATTCCTGCGTGTAAAATAACAATTAAACCAAATTCAAATGCTTTATCAATGATATTTACATATTTTATATCATCTATAAAAGTATCTTGGTATTGAGGGTGTAATTTTATACCCTTTATACCTGATTCTTTTAATCTTATGATTTCTTCTTCATAATCTATATAATTCGGATGTAATCCTCCAAAGGATAGAATATGAGTTTCCTTATAATTATTATTTACTTCTATTGCAAAGGTATTAATACTTTTTACTTGTTTTTCACTTGTAGCAACAGGCAATACAATAGAATAGTCTATTCCAGCATTCTTACTTTTTTCCATCAAATCCGAAATAGTACCATTGGTATGAGCTTTAATCTTACCATTAGCCTCTAAGATAGGAATTGCTTTTTTGGCAATTGTATCTGGGAAGGCATGTGTATGAAAATCAATAATCATTATATAGAGGCCTCTTCCTTAACTTCTTCTACAGCTATCTTGTCTTTCGAATCAACTAATACTTCTCCTTCAGGAACGATAACCTTTCTTTCATAGCAAGCAAAGATTTGATCTACGTTTTCTGGCTTTTGTGTAAACTTAGAAGCTATAGGAACAATAATAAAGCTTACTACCATTGCAAGTACTCCCATATAAATGGAATCTGCAAAATCAAACCATAGGATGTTATTTGCGGATAATTTACAATTTGCACCAGTTAAAGATAATATTAAGCTTACGATAGATATTACTACACCAGCAATAAAGGATGCCCATACAGAAGCCTTTGTAGTCTTCTTCCAATATAGACCATAAAAGAATGGGCCAATAAATGCACCAGAAATGGCACCCCAAGAAATTCCCATTAACGAAGCAATATCCTTAGTTAATTCCTTTGGACCATAGGTTTGGAAGGCTGCAAGAGCTGCAGATACAGCAATAAAGAATACAACAAAGATTTTTAAAAGCTTCATCTTTGTAACTTCAGAAACTTCCTTTTTTGAACCAATTAAATCAAATGTAACTGTTGCAGCACTTGTATGAACTAAACCAGATAAAGTAGACATAGATGCTGCTAAAACTAAAACAATAACAATAGCAACAATGACAACATTTAGCTTAGATACAATTTCCGGAATAATTGTTGCAGATTTCTCGGCAGCAAATATTCTTCCAAATCCACCTAAGAAATAGCATCCACCAGCTACAACTAGCGCAAATACTGTAGAAATAATGGAGCCTTTTCTAATTTGTCCTTCATTTTTAATAGAATAGAATTTACCAACCATTTGTGGTAATCCCCAGCAACCTAAAGAGGTTAATATAATAACAAAGAATAAATGAACTGGGTCTGGGCCAAATAAGGATGCAAATACCCATCCTCCATTTGCGCCAGTAGCCAAAGCCTCCATAGAGCCCATTAAGCCACCATTTAGCTGTAAGGAGAATATAACAACTAAAGAAATACCAATAAGCATAATAACTCCTTGGATAGCTGAATTAATTGCAGTAGACATAAGTCCACCTACAATTACATAAGCTCCAGTTGCTATAGAAATAATTAAAATCCATACCCAATAAGGTACTGCATCACTAAAGCATACTTGGAATAAATAAGATAATCCATTATATAATGCTGCAGTATATGGAACTAAAAATACAAAGATAATAATTGATGCAGCAATTTTAAGTGGTTTGGAATTAAATCTTTTACCAAAGAATTCAGGCATTGTAGATGAATTCAAATGCTGTGTCATAATTCTCGTTTTTCTACCTAAAACTGCCCAGGCTAAGAAAGAACCAACAAGTGCATTACCAATACCAATCCAAAATGCCGATACACCAAATGCATAGCCAAAGGATCCTGCATAGCCAATAAATACTACGGCACTAAAATAGGATGTTCCATACGCAAATGCGGATAGCCATGGTCCTACATTTCTACCACCCAATACGAAATCTTGGCTAGTGGTAGCCTTTCTTCTACAGTAATATCCAATATATAGTGTTACTGCAAAGAATAAAACAATAAATATAATCTTAATCGCTAAATCCATAATCCGTACCTCTAGCTTGTAGTTTCTGCTTCAACTAAGCGAACCTTAGAATATAATTCTCTTAATTTTGGCTTTTCAATCTTACCAGTAGCATTTCTTAAAACCTTAGCGAAAATAATCTTTTTAGGACGCTTATATCTTGGTAAATCAAAACAGAATTGATTTACCTCATCTTCACTCATGGAATATCCTTCCTTAAGCTCAATAATAGCCAAGGTAACCTCACCTAATCTTTGATCTGGAAGTCCGATTACTGCAACATCCTTAATCTTATCATGCTTTCTTAAATAATCTTCAATTTGAACAGGATATATATTTTCACCACCAGTGATAATAACATCCTTTTTTCTATCAACTAAATAATAGAAGCCATCCTTATCACGTTTAGCCATATCTCCTGTATATAGCCATCCATCTCTTATGGATTCTTTTGTTGCTTCAGGGTTCTTGTAATATTCAACCATTACACCATCTCCCTTAACACAAAGCTCCCCGACTTCTTCAGGCTTTGTAACTTCGTTTCCATCTTCATCCATAATTTTAACTTCCCAGCCAAAGCCTGGAACTCCAATAGCTCCAACATGGTCAATATTTTCTATACCTAAATGTACACAGCCAGGTCCAATGGATTCAGAAAGTCCATAGTTTGTATCATATTGATGATTAGGGAATACCTTCTTCCACCTTTGAATTAAGCTAGGTGGTACAGGCTGTGCACCAATATGCATTAGCCTCCACTGACTAAGTGTATAATCACTAAGCTTAATGTCTCCTCTATCAATAGAATCTAATATATCCTGTGCCCATGGTACAAGTAACCATACAATACTACATTTTTCTTCAGATATAGCATTCATAATCCATTCTGGCTTAATGCCTCTTAGAAGAACTGCCTTAGAACCAGATAATAAAGAACCAAACCAATGCATCTTAGCACCAGTATGATATAAAGGTGGAATGCATAAGAACACATCATCATGTGTTTGTCTATGATGATTTTGTTCTACCTTGCAGGAATGAACTAATGCCTTATGCAAGTGTCTAATGGCTTTAGGAAATCCTGTAGTTCCTGATGAAAAATAGATTGCAGCATTATCTTCTGATGATAATGGTATTTCATGCTTTAATGGTGAGAAATAATCAATAATCTCTAAATATGTATCTGCAAAAGGAACACTACCTTCACCAACATAAATTAATGTTTTTACCATTGGTGTATGGTCAGCAATAGGCTCAACTCTTCCAATGAATTCATTACCAAATATTAAACAATTACAGTCTGCCAAATCTAGACAATACTTGATTTCATCTGTTGTATATCTATAATTCATAGGAACAGCTAAAGCACCTGTTTTTAAAATACCAAAATAAATAGGAAGCCATTCTAAGCAATTCATTAATAAAATTGCAACCTTATCATTTTTCTTTATGCCCTTACTTAACAATAAATTTGCTGTTTTATTAGCTAAATCATCAAATTCACGCCAAGTAATACTTCTTCTAACCTCTTTAGCTAATCCTGGCTCTACAAGATTATACTCTCTCCAGGTACGATAGCTTTCAGGCTTCTTTTGAGGATTGATTTCAACTAAGCATTCCTCATCACCATAGTTTTTGGCATTATTTTCCAAAAAATCAATAATCGTCATAATATTCCCCTTTCAAAATAAAAAATCGTCCTTAAACAAAGGACGATTTATAACCGTGGTACCACCTTATTTTGCTAAATAATAGCCTCATTAACGATATAACGGTCGAACCCGTCCTACCCTACATATCGGGCGGAAGCTCCAAAGATGTATTCATTATATTCTTCATAATAGCTTTCACCTACCGCTATCTCTCTTATAATCCGAAATATAATTACTTCTTCTTTATCAACGCAATTCAATATATTTTCTCTATTTTAGCATAGACCACTTTCAAAATCAATTTGAAGTATGAATTTATTTTGAATTATAGCCTAGCTCAAACGCCTTTAAATTTACATCTAAAAGCTTTGCAGGAACTGTAGTCTTTATAGCTTCAATCCACTTGTCATAAGAAATATCCATCTTCTTAGCCATAACACCTAAAAGTACAACGTTAACTGCTTTAATATTACCAGCTTCCTTTGCTAAGCTTTTAGCATCTACAAATGTAGTGTTTGCAACCTTAGCTAGCTTCTTATCAATATCCTTAGGATATTCCATAGCACCAGTAATTACTGGCATAGGATTAATTTCTTGTGTATTAGAAATAATATGTCCACCAATCTTTAAATATGGAAGTGCACGATATGCTTCTAGCATTTCAAATGCTAAAATGATATCTGCTTCTCCCTTATCTACAATTGGAGAATAAACCTTATCAGAATATTTAACATAGGTTACAACAGAACCACCTCTTTGGCTCATACCATGAACCTCAGATAGTTTTACATCATAACCAGCATCAACAACAACATTACCAATAATCCTTGAAGCAAGTAATGTACCTTGGCCACCAACGCCAACAATCATAATGTTCATATTATGCTTCCTCCTTTACGATTGCATGGAATGGACAAACATTAATGCATAATCCACAACCATTACATTGTGTCTCATCAATCTTAACTACTCCATCAACCATAGAAATTGCAGGGCATCCAAGCTTTAAGCACTGCTTACACTTCTTACATTGATCTGTAATCTTGCAGTGACCTGTATATTTAACACCCTTTAATAATGCACAAGGTCTTTGTGCAATAATTACAGATGGTTCATCTTTTGCAACTTCTTCCTTTACTACTGCTTCAAAGGCTTTAACATCAAATGGGTCACAAACCCTGATGCTCTTAACTCCAACAGCCTCTGCAAGAGTAATTAGATTTACTGGTACAGTTTCTTCTAAATAGATTGTTTTACCAGTAGTTGGATTTTGTTGATGTCCTGTCATACCAGTAATAGAGTTATCTAGAATAATTACTGTATTAATACCTTTGTTGTAAACAATATCAATTAATCCTGTAATTCCAGAATGAATAAATGTAGAGTCTCCAATAACAGATACTAGTTTTTTAGTAAATTCCTTTCCTCTAGCCTTAGCCATACCAAAGGCTGCAGATACAGATGCACCCATACAAATTGTTGAATCAACGGAATCTAGTGGCTTAGTTGCACCTAGGGTATAGCATCCAATATCTCCAGAAACTGTTAAGCCTAGCTTCTTTAATGTATAGAATGTTCCTCTATGAGGACATCCTGCACACATAACTGGAGGTCTATTTGGAATTTCCTCTTCTATTTTATTAAATGGTACTGGTTCAATACCAAGCACAACCTTTTTAATCATTGCAGGAGTGTATTCACCAAGTAATGTGAATTCATTCTTTCCTTTTACATTTGTAATACCAAGTGCTCTTACATGCTCTTCAATAAATGGATCTAATTCCTCAATTACATAAATAACATCATGGTTCCTAGCAAATTCAATAATTTTAGTTGTAGGTAGTGGATATACCATACCTAGCTTTAAATAATCTACTTCATTACCTAAAGCCTCTTTAGAATACATATAAGAAATACCTGCAGTGATTACACCAATCTTCTTGCCATTATTCTCTACTATATTTAAAGCTGTAGTATTTGCATATTCTGTAAGTTTTGCCTGGCGATTCTCAACTACTACATGTTTCTTTATAGCCATGGCAGGCATCATTACATTCTTTGCTACACTCTTGTTATAATCCTTAAGCTTATAATCTATTCTATCCCCAAGCTCAACTAATCCCTGTGAATGAGATACTCTAGTAGATAGACGAACTAAAACAGGAACATCATATTCTTCAGATAACTCAAAAGCTATCTTAGTATATTCCTTACATTCCTTTGAATCACTAGGCTCTACCATTAAAACCTTAGATGACTTAGCATAATGACGTGAATCCTGTTCATTTTGACTTGAATGCATTCCTGGGTCATCCGCAACACAATAAACCAAACCACCATTTACTCCAATATAAGATACCGTAAATAATGGATCTGCCATTACATTCATACCTACATGCTTCATACAAGACATGGCTCTTGCGCCTGCCATAGACGCACCAATAGATACCTCAGCCGCAACCTTTTCATTTGGAGCCCATTCTACTTGTACTTCCTTATACTCTACCATACTTTCAGTAATCTCTGTAGATGGAGTTCCTGGATAAGATGAAACCACAGTAACGCCTGCCTCATATGCACCTCTAGCTACTGCAGCATTTCCAATTAATAATTTTTTCATACAATCCCCCTTAGGAATATAAATATTAAGTCAATTATATCACGAAAATCCAAAAATCCTACTTTTTTTAGTATAAATCATTATATTTATAAAATATTGTTTTGAAATAAACACAATTCTATTCATTATGTTTTAAAACTTGATTTTATACTGTTTTAATTATATAATTAGCCTTGCAATTTGCCCTGATAGTTAAACGGATATAACAGACCCCCCTCCTAAGACTAATTGTTATACGGGGTAATACTATGTAACAAAGCCATTTTTGATTAAAAATGCTTATTTATATTCACTTTGGGCACCATTTTGGACACCATAAGTGTATAGAAATTGTACTTGCAAGACTTTGTTTCTATACACTTAATAATTTAATATGTTCCCGTAGCTCAGCTGGATGGAGCAATAACCTCCTAAGTAAAATGCTACATCCGGTTCCTAAATATTAAATGTGGCTTTATTGCTTAGGTTTGGTGCGCGTTGAATGTGAACTAGGGTATATATAGGTACTCTTGCCAACACTTTTGCCAACAGAGTGGACATAGTTCCGGCCATTTAGTTGGATTCGAACGGATTGAATCACACTAAAATTTAATATATAATTTATACACTTGCAGATATAGCTCAGCTGTACAGAGCGTCCCCCTCCTAAGGGGAAGGTCGAAGGTTAGAATCCTTTTATCTGCGCCATAAAAGCAATAAAATCATCCAATTAAACGGATGATTTTTTCATTATAATGGGATATTAAATCCCTTTGATTTCATGTAATTTAGATATTCAAAATATTCTTTTAATGTTTTGAATCCAAGCTGCTTCATCTTTTCTAATGAGCGTTTATACTCTTCTATTTCAATTTCTTCCTTTCCCTTGGTTTGGTTTTCAAATGAAGTTTTAAATACATTATTCAATGTCTGAGATGCTTGCATATCAGCTTCACTTACTCTATGAATGTAATATTCTTCAGTTGTTTTAATTGTGGAATGTCCTGCTCTTTGAGCTACTGTTGTAATAGGTACATATCCAACTAGAATTGATAGGTTTGTATGTCTTAGGTTATATAAGGTGAATTTTTCAGGAAGTTCAGCTTTATCCCTCACCTTCTTAAACCATTTATTAAATATATCTGTAGTTACTCTAGATCCATCGGATTGTGAAAACACCTGATCATCATCTTTATAATAATCACCTAATGACTCTATCCAATCTTGTTGCCACTTACGATATTTAATTAATTGCTCCACAAGGATTTCAGGGCTATTTGGCTTTTATATTTCATATCAAGATAATTAGCAATATCAACAATTCTATACTTACGTTCATCAATATTTATATAATTATATCCTAATATAGAATCTAACCATCCAAAATTCAAATAATCTATTTTAGTTATTTTTGAACCATTGTTCTTTAAATTGTTAAAACTATCTTCAACTTCTTTTGCAATTGTATTAGTTTTTTGATATTCAAATTGGTATTCTACATATCTACAATATCTTTCAACAACCTTTGCATCACAATTATCAAGTGTCAAATATATCATATATAGTTCATAAAGACTTCTTAATGGATTAAAAGCTTCTTCTATAAGATTATTATCTACCAATACAAGAATCGCCTTTATCTTTTTTAACATTTTAAATTGCATTTGACTTTTAAATATTGCATTTTTTATTTTAGGATATTTTCTTTCTTTCATGCATCTATCAAATTCTATTATAAGAAAATTATTTAAAGCAAATAATGAATAAGTTAAAGGATAATAAGCTTCTAAAGAGTCTTTAGCATTATACATCAAAGCTGCATTTCTTAATTTTATTGCATCAACAACTTGATTTGATAATTTGTTTTTATATTCTTCATCATCATGATATGAAGCTCTTTTGGCATCATCTAAAGTCAAAGTATTAAAGAAATGATACATAGTAATAAATTTACAAACATCTAATTCAAGATTATCTTTACCTAAAACCATTGATTCATGAGAAAAGTTTAGCACGTCATAATGATTAACCGCTAAATCCATCATATCAGGACGATGAGTGATTTTCTCTTTCATTTCAATTAGAAAACTTTGCTTTATTTTTCCAGCAAATAATTTTTTTAACACTTTATTATCAGCTTGTCTTTGTTTTTCAGCAAATTCCATCATAAAATCATTTTGCTTTTTCATTTCCTCAATAAATTTTGGATCAAAAGGTGGAATATTATTCATAGAATCGACCTCCTCGTTTTATATTTTATCATATGTAAAAAATTATAAAAAGAAAAAGCCCAAAAGTATTTCTACTCTTGAGCAAGTAATTAATGATGTGAATAATATATTTTTTTAGGGTTATAAGAATTAATCTTGTCCCAATCTTCTTTTAATTTATTATTACCTTTATAAATATCAATATATGATTCTGGTTCTATATCACCTATTATGCAATCACCATTATCAAATATTATTGTAATTGAATCATTACTATGTGATGTAGTTGATATTATTTCACCATCAATATTTAATGATTTAAAAAATTCTCTTCCCTTATTAATAGGTAATATTATTATCTTGGATTCATCTATAGGTTCAAAAGGTAATTTGTCTTTTTTATAGATATTATCTGAAAAATGAATATAATCCTTTTGAATATCAATTACTATTAATTTAATACCTAATTTCATTAATTCAGGTACTATTCCTATATGATCTGGATGATAATGTGTTGCTAGAATATATTTGATATCATTTATATTAATATTGTTCTCTTTAATACATTTAAAGAATTGATTAATAGTACCTGCATAATCTGTATCTATTAATAATCCATTAATGAAATATGTTTTAGTATGACCGTATTGTAATATTATCATACATACCACCCCATTTTATATTTTTGATATTGTTATTATATTGTTTGTATCATAATGCATAACGTAATCTACATTATCGCCTCTAAAATAAATATAAATATCTCTTTTACCATTTATATAATAGCCTGTAATATTTTGGAATGTTACAGTATTAAATGCATTACAGTATGCAGAACCAAATCCTTCATACCATATATCTAATGATAAATTAGAATTTAATTGGAAATAAACAGTTCCTTTTGAACCATCATGCTTAGTATCTTTTCCATTACCATAGCCTTCTAAATATCCTATTACCTTTTCTAGATTTCTATTGAATCCAGTTATTACAGTACCCTCAATATTATAATAAGCTATTTCTTTATATCTTGTTATTTCTATTTCAGAATCAGATTTAATGTAATACTTATAAGTATAATCAGTAGTTACATATTCAAATGTCTTACCTACAACGCTACCATTATAAGGATTATTTGAATAATCCGTATCTTTAGATGCCGCTACTGCAGTATTATCATTTAATAGTAATAATCTTTCTACTGAATTATCTGAATAAGTTATCTTTAATAATTGCTTAGAATTAATAGTAAATGATTTAACTGTTTTAGATATATAAGAAGTTGTTCCTTCATAATATTGAGTTATGAATTTCTTAATATTACCATTTTCAGAATATGTAGGATATAAGAATGTTACATCAACTTGATTAGAATATAGTAAACTATAATCAAATTCTACGTTCTTATTATTCTTATTAACATAATAAGATACATTCTCTTTCAGCTGAACCAATTGAACTTTGATATTATCATCTTTTAATTTCTTAATAATATGGTGATACTTCATCTTTTAATGCTAGAATCTTATTGTCATTAATAATGATTGCACATGCTCTATAATTGAATTTATTATCTTCTATCTTAAATGTTATATCTTTTATATTACTCATATCTTACTTTATTACCTTCCAATAACCGGTTTTGTTAGAACCAACTCTCTCAATAATACTATTTTTTCTTAGGAAAGCTATAATATTATCTATTGAAGTTTTTCCTAAATCACATTTTACCATCAATTCTGGTTTAGTGATATTTGGATTATTTCTTATTTCAGCAAGTACTTTTATTTGAGAGATGTTAAGATTTATATCGCCCACTTTATCACCCACTTTATCACCCACTTTATCACCCACTTTGTTAACTCTATTAAATGGGATTGTGACTAATATAGTGTCATCAGAGATATCGATAGATTCTTTACCATATACTTCGATTATCTTAGGAATACCTCTTCCTGTTTTCTCACTTATATGTAATTGTAAAAACAATTCTGATAATTTTTCATTTACAGGAATGGAATGTCCTTTATAGAAACCATTAATTGTCTGAAGTGGTGCTAATTCCCCTCTAGATAATATTTCTATTCTATCATTATAAATAGTAATCATAGGTTCATTTAAATCAACCCATTTATTATGTAGGAATGCATTTATTACTGCTTCTCTATAGACATCATAATCAAATAGCATGACTTCTTCACGTTCCATTATTCTATTATCTTCTTTGGCCTGTGGAATATTCAATATTTCTCCATAATTTAATACTTCATATAACGAATATAATAAGCATTTATACCCAAACTCTTTTACAGAATACATCTTACTAGCTTTAGTTTTTCCATCAAATATAGCAACTCTAATAGGCACGTATGAATTATCGGATAGTAATTGAGCCATGATATTATATTTACCATCCTTAGTTATTAGATGAAGATTAGTTTTAAAATTATTCTTATTTAAAGTTATTCCTTTAGATGCATAATATGTAAATAATTGATTGAAACTCAAATCTTGATATTCAGATTCCTTATTGGTAATTGTTGGAAGGCCAAATGTTAGAACAGAAAACAGGAATGCTTCTCTTTGCGGATATTTTTTTAGATTTTCTTTACTAGATCCTATTCTTATATATCTAATACCATCAAAATCAGTTGGGACTATCTTAGCTGCTGGTATAGTAAGAACTACAATTCTTTTTCCACCTACTATAGCTTCATCAAAATAAAAAGGAATGCTAGGTGATATTTTCCTAGCTAAATAATGTTGAATAGGTTCTCCATTATTATCAGCATTATAATTAATAACAGTACCTGTAATATTATGCGATTTGTTATCAATTCCCCAAATCATATAAGCATTAGGCTTACCTAGAATTGCGGCACTATTTGAAAGTGCAGAAATATATTGACCCACATCATCAATAACAAACATATTTTCTTTATATTCTACCCATTCAAGTTCATCATCGTAACTTAAACACTCATTAACTACTTTTTTTAAATCAACCATTTTATCACCCACTTATTCTTAATTAAATTATATATTAATGTGGGTAATAAAACAATAGTGATACTTTATTTTTCTGTGATCAATAATGCAAAAAATTGTTGACCAAATAAGCGACTTAATAAATAATCAAATAAGTTGTACTTAGCGTTCAATAGAAGCATACAGTTCAGGTGAGACTCGAACAACATCCTAAATATACTCGCCACCAAGATATTTTTTCAGGGCAAAAAAGCCGCCACCAACAAGCTCGCCACCAAAACGCCACCAAAATGATATCAAAGAACTGTAAAAACTGTATGAAATCGACGTTTTGTACGAAATATCGCAACAAACTGGACGATTTGTAATGGTTTAGATAAACAAAACGATATTTTTCAGGATTTGTTTTAATCCTAAGTTGGAATGATCGGTTCGAATCCGGTTGGGACTGCCATTTTGACGTTAAAACAGCCTCAGAATTATTAGTTCTGAAGCTGTTTTTTATTATTATGAAATTGCTTAAAGAGTCCCATTAAAATCTGCGTTAAATTGTGTATTTCGGCTAATGTAGGCTACCAATCTCGGCAATTGTAGGCCAGTCATCTCGGCGATTCCAAGCCACCTATGATGGCTTTATTGACATAATAAATTTAACATCTTAAACTGAAATTATTATCAGTTGCGAGGTGTTATTATGGCAAGGAGTTTAGAGATGAATTTTATTAGAGAAATATTAAGTCTTAATGAAAAGTTAAGCTTATCACAAAAGGAAACTGCTAAGGCAGTAGGAAAAAGTCGTGATGCTGTAAGTAATGTACTTAAAATGGCTAAGGCATTAGATATTACTTATTCTAAAGCCATTGAAATGAAGGATGATGAACTCAAAAATTTAATATATCCAAATAGTAATCCATATAGAGATATCCCTGAACCAGATATGGAATGGATTGATCATGAAATGAAGACTCATAAAAATATGACTATGATGATACTACATCAAGAATATTTAGAAAAGTATCCTGATGGATTAAAATATACGTTGATTCCGATTAGTAAATTTTTTTCTTATCAAATCAGTTAATCTCCAACTTATTAGCAAACCTTTCAAAGAGTCCACGTCGAAAAAGCGACCACTAAGTGAACGCTTTTGTGAACGCTTTTAGAGTTTTTAGGGAAGTTAGTAAAAAAAGCGACCACTAAGTTGAACGCTTTTGTGAACGCTTTTTAATTTTAGTGAACGCTTTTATATACTGTTGATACACTTTTTCCTTCTCGTTTTATTAATCCTGAATCTACTAACTCAGATAGTATTTTAACTGCCCATGTTTTTTCACAATGCAATATTTCACGAGCTGTTCTACTATTAATTGATCCATTTCTATTAATATAATCAAGAATTATAGATTTAAGCTAACACCGTCTGCTTTGTTTTTTATTCTAGGCTTCATCATTAAATTTTTACCAATTATATTGTGTTGGATATGCATATATTTCATAACTTGCTACATCAGATGGAGTAAAATCATCATATGCAAATGGAGTAATGGTGAATCCAACTTTGGAACCTACATTCAAATTGTTTTCAAGATATGTGAAACAATTACAAATTAGTTTTCCATTAGCATCAAATAGATTGGCAGCTATTTTAACTGTTGTACCCTTTTCTGATGTATTATTTTGTACTCTACCCATAACCTTGACACCATTATAAGTATCAGTGCTAATTGTAACATCAGTAATATCATATCTAATTACATCATTAGTTGCTTTTTCAACTTCCACATTAGGTACTGCTACTACATTAGTTTCACTAAAGTCTACTGTAGTTTCCCCATAATAATATCCGGTTTCACCTGGTTTTATGTATTCAGGATAACCATTGATATATGTCATAGTTTTTAATAGAGAACCAGTAGATGATTCGATATCGATTGAACAATTATCAAGATATACATCTGCCGTACCAGTATTTGTAATAGGCACAGCTACTTTAATCCATTTAGAATTAATGCTATCTGTCCATTGTGTAACTTGTGGTGTACCTACATCGTATTTTACAGTCTTAGGTATTTCATTCCATCTAGCATACAATGTTAAATTCTTAGTAACCTTATTGGAAAAATTATATTCATTAATATAGTATGAATCACTATACCAACCGCCAAATGTGTAACCATCCTTTGTTGGATCAGTGGGTTTTGTTACTTGTTCACCTTTTTTAATTTCTTGAGATGAAACAGTAGAACCTCCCTTTGAATCAAATGTCACAGTATACTTAGTATTATCTTCTGTTGTCTTAGTACTGGTGTCTTTTTCTGTTGTTTTTGGGGTTACATTACCACCATCATCACTTAGAAAATCGCAACTTGCTAATGAGAATGATGATACCAATAATACTGATGTAATAAATAATTTTAACTTCTTCATTTTTAAATCCTCCTCTATTTATTGTTTTTCTCTTTTAAATCTTTAGCTAGCTTTATTAGTTTATTAAGCTCATTAAGTCTATTTTGTGTTTCATCGATAATTCTATCTAGAACTTCAGCTTTATTGTTTCTATAATTTTCCATTTCTGTTTTTATCCTAGAATAGGTATATCCACAATCCTTAAAGAACTTCGCTAATATGAATTCTTCAACTTCATCAGGTGAATAGTCATAGCTAATACCAACCACTATTTTGTTTTTACGTTGAATAACAGTTTTTTGTAGCATTATGATTTGTCTTCTACTCAATCCTGTAACTTTCTCTAGTGTCTTTTCATTCATTGCTCTTCTCTTATTTTGATAATAAACTTGTTCGCTCCGAACAGGCAATACCAAAAAATTATCTCCTTTCCACTAGAGAAATTGTTTTTCGTGCGAGCAGAAAAAAATCCCAAGAATTGTTCTACTCTTGGGATATATCTTCTTTTAAAATACTATCTTATTCTATCTAAAAGAGAATAATAAAACAATACTTTTTCATTTTAAATACCCTAGGCTCTTTGTCGTTATAAAAGATAATATACAATTTTCTAATAAATAAAATTCCTAATTTGCACAGGGTTGGTACTAAATGGCTTAGTATCAACCTTTTTTTGACATTACATCCCTAAATCGCACTTTTTTAGGTGTCGAAATAGCCATTTTTAAGAATAGTTTTAATTTATCATACCTATTTTCAGGCTCATTAATAATGAATGAAATTAAGTTCATCCAATCTTGAATATCATCTCTTGAGAACCCTTCATGATTTCTCATAAACTTTTTCATGTAGGAATGTATTTTATTGATTGGGGTTAATGGATTTTCTTCTTCAGAAAGGAATTCTTGATAAGATGATTTACAAAATTCCTCTGTTAAATCTAATTCTTTAACTAATACTTGATGTGAAT
>NZ_QXEV01000018.1 GCF_003550015.1 Anaeroplasma bactoclasticum | reverse complement strand
ATGAAGGTAAATAAAGCCTATAATTGTGGCTTCACTGATGAAGAAATATATTCAGTAGCCAATACAAGACTAGGTTGGTATAGACAATGTGGTACAAAGATTGTTAACTATTTAATTAGTGCTGATTTACTTTCTAAGCCAAACAAAAAGAGGAATAGGCCGGGTTTGGTCAATCCTCTATTGTACTACCTAAAGTAGTTTGTGAATAATATAAATGTAGCGCCGTATACGAGACCCGTATGTACGGTGCAACGGGAGGGGCAAAGAATTATTTTCTTTCCTCTACCCTATTATTAAGCACAACATTAAAAAAATTAATACTATTTGTCCAAAAACCAGACAATATATACGTCTTTGTATAATAAAAACATATAAATATTAAAAAAATTAACAATAAGATTAAAAAAATTAAACATACCTATTGAAAAAATAAATTTTATGATTAAAATAATAGATGAAAGGGTGATAAGATGAAGAAAAGTATTATTGGGTATTGCCCCATTTGTCATGACAAGCTAGTAGTAAAAACATTAAGATGTAATCATTGTGATACAGAAATCACAGGAGATTTCACCTTAAACCCCTTTGATTATTTATCTAAGGACAAATTAGACTTCGCATTAGTATTTATTAAAAATCAAGGAAATATTAAAGCTATTGAAAAGGAGCTTGGTATTTCTTATCCTACAGTGAAAAAGAATATAGAGGAATTATGTAATGCATTAAATATGAAGACTGTAGAAACTAATGAAGAGGATTTAAGAGAAGAAACAAAAAGAAAATTAAGAAATGGTGAAATTACATTTGAAGATGCAGAAAGGATATTAGGTGAGTTATAATGAAAGATAGTTTTTTAAATGAATTAGAAGAAAAGCTAAGGGCTGAAAATGTTAGTAATGTTTCTGAAATTGTTAACAAGTATTCTAAAAGATATGACTTTGGTTTAGAGTCAGGCTTAAGTGAAGAAGAAATTGAAAATATGCTAGGGTCTGTTGATGAGATTGTAAATCTATATAAAACAGAAACTAGATATGAATATAAGGAAAGCTTTGGGAACTTAAAATTAAATGTATCTACAGTTACTGATAATGTAGAATTTGAAAGATCTAAGGATAATGAAGTACATGTTTATTTTGAAAACATTGATGAGAATTCTTATGAGATAAGTAAAACAGATAAAGAAATTAGTGTTTCTTATATCAATAAAAAATTCTTTGGCTTAAATAGAAGAAGACCAGGAACTATTACAGTTGCCTTACCACAAGGATTATCCTTAGGTAAAACACATTTATCTACAGTATCAGGAGATATCAATTCCGATATTGATTTAGATAGTGAGTATTTAACAATCGAAATGGTATCTGGAGATTCCGAGCTTAAAAGAATTGCATCAAGAGAAATTAAAATTCATGTAGTAAGTGGCGATTTTGAAATTGATGAAATCACAACGACAAGAATTGAAGTATCTACAGTATCTGGAGATATCGAAATTGAAAAGCTTTATGCAGATGAATTAAATTCATCTAGCGTATCTGGAGATATCGATATTAAAGAGGCTTCAAGAACAATGAAGGTGAAGTCAAGTTCAATTTCAGGTTCTATTAAAATAAATGAAACAAAGTATAAAAATTTTGATGATAAAATGAAGGAGTTTTAATTATGGGAATTAGAGGAAAAATTATTGCAGCAACACCATTTTTGGCAACTATTGCATTCTTAACTATTGGATTTACAACAGGAGTTTGGCATCCAACTTGGGTAGTATTCTTTTCAATATTAATCATTCCAGATATCCTAAGTAAGAATTTTATCTTTAAGGCATATCCAATTGCTGTATTAGCAACTTACATTACCTTAGGTATTACACTTGGAATGTGGCATCCACTATGGGTAATCTTCTTAACAATTCCAGTTTATTACATTTTCTTTGGATCAATTCATAGAAAAAGAAATAAGAATAAATGTGAAGTAATAGATGAAGAAAAAAGCGAAAGAATAGAAGTATTATAATAAAGAAAAAAAGCTCTTCAATGAGCTTTTTTACTTTTTATCTTCAGCCTCTTCAATTCTTTCTTGTTTTGAATCTTGATTTTCTTTTGGTCTTAAATAATTTTGAAGCTTTAATAAACCATCAAAGAAGATGGAACCTAATCCATTACCTATTGCCATAATGATGAAGTATAAAATGGTCTTCCAATCGATATATCCTGCATAGGTATAATAGGATGCGTTTGCGATAACATGATCAAATCCACAAAGGATAAATACAGCTACTGCGAAGAAGCAGATGATTACTTTTCCAAATGGATATGGACATACCTCATGCCCCTTAACTGCAATATAAATCATGATTCCACATCCAAAGGATGTGATTAAAATAGAATACCATGGCGCCTCTTGTTTTGCATTAACTATATTTAAGGCAGTATCCTTTAATCCTTGACCTATTGTTGATGCTGAAATAAGAGCACTTAAGGCTATAACTGCAAGTATATTTACTATACAGCATATCAATAAATCGATTAAATAAGATGGCTTTTTACTTAGTGTGTTTCCAACCTTACCTGTATAAAGCCAAGTATGCCACTGGATGATAGAGAAGAGCCCAATTCCAAAGAAGACTGCTCCCCAAATTTTGGCACTTAATTCGCCTTGGCCAGCCTTTAAGCAGGATAAGTAAACTGTTGCTCCTATAGTAATAAAAAAGCCAGACAATAAAGAACTTACTGTAATGTATAGGTATCGCTTCATAAATATATCCTCTTTTTAAATGAAATATAAATTAATTTCATTATAACACGCTTTCTTTGAAAGTGAGATATGAAAAAAATAAAAACATCTTGAAAATAAAAATGAACTATACTATACTTTATTTCGTAAAGAACAGAGTAGCAGAAATTGCGTTAAGTGCCATATCACGGGATGTTGGGTATGGACGAACACTTTTAGTGGCGGTAATTCTGCGCGTCCGCTGTATATTATGTATAGTGGGCTCTCTATTTAGGAGGCCTTTTATTTATGAAAAAAATTTTATTATGCTTAAAAAAAGGAATAATGATTGATGTTGTATTCCTAGCTATTGGACTTTTAATTGGTATATTGGTAGCTCATTATGCATTCCATAATACTGTATCTTTTTCATTTAGATATAAAGATCCTGTAGTAGTAGATACAAAAGCGATTATTTCAGAAGATGCAATCAAAAAAACAAAGGAAGTTACTACAAGCTGGTATACAGGCTCTAAATTATCTGTAAAGAATGGCAAAACAACCTACCAATTAGTAGAATTATCTGGTTTAACTATTGATGGAGATAATGAAACGGGATATACAATCACTGTATATAAATCTTCATTTAATGTGAGTGGAGATAATAATGAGTATTCAGATGCTATCGCAAGAGGATTCTTGAAGCATTTAGTTTTAATGTCATTAGATCAAACAATTATTGATGAATATAATGCAAATTATACATATACAAATTCTAAAGGAAATGAAGTATTAGGAATAACTACTATATTTGATAATGATTATTATAATCAATATTCCTTAGATAGTAATGGAAATTTAAATTCAACAGAAGTAGAAACAAAGGCAATGATTATTGCAGGAGCTATTGGACTTGGTGTTGGCTTAATTTTTGGAATTGCATTCTGTTTATTATTTATTGGTAAATATGATATGGAAGTTGTTCATGAATATGATAATGATGAAATTTATAGAACACCATTCCATTTAAGCTATTTTAAAAAATCTCTAGAAGCATTTAAGAATGTAAAAAGCCTAGTAACCATTGCATTATTACTTGGCTTAGTAATTATATCTAAATTCTTAAGAATCCCATCCGGATTTTCTGATTTAGGTATTGGATTCGGCTATTTATTCTTAGCTATAGCTTGTATGATGTATGGACCTATCCCATCCTTACTTATTGGTGCATTAAGCGATGTTATTGGTTATTTAGTAATGCCAGATGGAACATTCTTTATTGGCTATACCTTCCAAGCAATGCTTGCATGCTTCACATATGGTATGTGCTTTTATAAAACACATATTACATTCTCTAGAGTTTTACTTGCAAGAGTAATAGTGAATTTTGTATGTAATGTAATTATAGGATCCTTCTGTAGAGCATTCGTCTATGGATTATCAGGGGATGCCATGTATGCTTATATGATAGGAATAAGCTTACCTAAAAATTTAGTATATTTATTACCTCAAAGCTTATTATTATATTTTGTATTAAAGGCAGTTACTGTACCTATGAGTGCGATGAATTTAATCAATCCTAAAATTGCGGAAAACATCTCATTCTTTTAATGAACTAAATTTATAGAATGTACTATTTCTATAAATTCCATTTATATAACTTTTGGTTGTAATTTAATAAAATTAAATGTATAATGATTATGTCATAAAGATGGTACGAGAGACAAGCTCCATGACTACCAAGCAACCTCCCTTAAAGGAAAGGTGCTAAAGCTTGAATGATGGCAATAAATTATGATTTTATGCCATCCTTGTGGGATGGCTTTTAAATTTCTAAAGGAGGTAAATTTATGTTTGCAGAAGTCATCATTGATATTAAAAACAAACAAGTCAATAAAAGCTTTGATTACATAATTCCTACCTACCTAGAAGGAATTTTGCATGTTGGCTGTAGAGTAAAGGTACCCTTTGGAAAATTAAAAAGAACAGGCTATATTCTAAAAACTAAAGAATCTACAGAGGTTACAAGAGGTTTAAAAGAAATCGATGAAGCGATTGATTTAAAGCCTGTATTAAATGAAGAATTTATTAAGTTAGCAGAATATATTTCTATTCATGATTTTTCCTTTTATGCAACAAGCTTAGAAACCATGATTCCACAAGCCTTAAGAATGAAATACGAAAAGACAATTAAATGGGTTACTAATAGTTTAGATGAATCCTTACAAAAGCATTTTAAAACAAAAAAGGAAATATCTTTTAATACTATTCCAAAGGAATTAGAACCTATTTTATTTAAGGAAATAAAATTAGGTAATTTAGTTATTGATTCTAGAATTAAAAGAGTAAGAAAAGAAAAATATATCACCTATGTTCATTTCAATAGTGAGAAGGTTGGTATACCAAGCTCTAAAAAAGGAATGGATTTACTTTCTTATTTAGAAGAGATTAATGAAGATATAGATATAAATTCATTAATGAATGATTCAGGCTATAGTAAAAATGTAATAGATACATTAGCTAAAAATGGATTTATTGACCTTTATAAAAAAGAAATAGAACCAGAAGAGGATATCAAGAATTATATTGATAAGGAAGTATCCTTAAATCGTATGCAAGAGGATGTTTATCATTCTTTAAAACTTGGAAATGAAAAAACATATTTACTTCATGGTGTTACTGGTTCTGGTAAAACAGAATTATATATGAGGTGGATAAAGGATTCTATTCATAGTGGTAAAGAAGCATTAATGCTTGTACCTGAAATAAGCTTAACACCTCAAATTACAGCTATCTTTTATGCTAGATTTAAAGAAAATATTGCTGTATTACATTCAAGATTAACTATTTCTGAAAAATATGAACAGTGGAAAAGAATTCTAAATGGAGATGTTAAAATAGTAGTTGGTGCAAGATCTGCAATATTTGCTCCACTTAAGAATTTAGGTATTATTATTGTAGATGAATGCCATGAGGCAAGCTATAGGCAAAGTAATAATCCAAAATATAGTGCAATAGATTTAGCTAAAATAAGATCTCATACGTATAACTGTCCTTTAGTTTTAGGTAGTGCAACTCCAAATGCCGAGGATTATTTTAGAGCAATTCATGGAGAATATGAATTATTATCCTTACCAAAAAGAGCTAATGGGCGTGAACTTCCAAAATCTATTGTTGTTGATTTACGAGAAGAATTAAAAAATGGGAATAGAACACCCCTATCTAATATCTTAAAAGAAGAAATCATTAAGTGCTATAGAAATCATGAGCAGTCGATTCTATTTTTAAATCGAAGAGGCTATTCCTCCTTCGTACAGTGTAGAAACTGTGGCGAGGTAGTTAAGTGTCCTCACTGTGATATTTCCTTAACCTATCATGGGAAGACGAATACTCTTAAATGTCATTACTGTGGATATCAAATTTCAAATGTAATGAAATGTGAAAAGTGTGGTTCAGATAAAATTAGATATGTCGGTAGTGGTACAGAAAAGCTTTATGAGGCTGTTAAGAATATATTACCTGAGGCTAAGGTATTAAGGCTTGATACCGATACGGTAGCTAAAATGGAGGATTATGAAAATATCTACCATGAATTTAAAGAGCACAAGGCAGATATTTTAGTTGGTACTCAAATGGTTACAAAGGGATTAGATTTTGAAAATGTAACCTTAGTTGGAGTTGCGAATGCAGATATTGCACTACACTATCCTACCTTCGATGCCAACCAGGTTGCATTCAATCTAATTGAACAGGTAGCAGGTAGAGCTGGTAGAGCCAAAAAAGATGGTAAGGTCATCATTCAAACCTATGATCCAAATAATTATGTCATTGAATGTGCAAAAAACCATGATTATGAAGGCTTCTATAAAAAAGAAATCCTATTTAGAAAAGCATCCTCGATGCCACCTTTTTCAGAGCCAATTGAAATAGAAGTCATTGGAAAGAATTTAGGTGAAACAAAAAAAGAAGCAATTCATATAGCGAATGCTTTAAGAGGTGTTTCTATTAATTCTATAATATTAGGTCCTACAGAGGCTTATATATTTAAAAAGAAGGATTTATATCATTATGTTATTCTAGTACAGGCTAAAGAAGATATAGTATTAGATAAAATACAATATATTTATCCTTTATATCAAAACAATAAGGATATTACAATATCCATTACAAGGAAGTGATTATAAATGAAAATTGTATTTTTGGGTACTCCAGAATTTGCAGTTCCTATCTTAGAGGGACTATATCAAAATTATGAAATAGCTTTAGTTGTATCTCAGCCAAATAGAGTAAAGAAAAAAGGAGTATTTATAGATACTCCAGTTGCAAGTAAAGCTCATGAATTAAATTTAAAATTGATTCAACCAGAATCCATTAAGGATTCTATAGATGAAATATTATCTATCGGTGCAGATACACTTATTACTGCAGCCTATGGGCAGTATTTACCATCTAAATTATTAAATGGCTTTAAGGTTAAAGTAAATGTTCATGGTTCCTTACTTCCATACCATAGAGGTGGAGCTCCAATTCAAAGATGCTTGATGAATGGAGATGAAAAAACTGGTGTAACCATTATGGAAATGGCTAAAAAGCTAGATGGTGGAAAAATCTATTCCATGGAAGAATATGTAATTAAAGAAGAAGATAATTCAACAACTTTATTTGAAAAGCTATCTATAATGGGTAAGGATTTATTACTTAAAACCCTACCAGATATTTATGATGGGAAAAATCTAGGTATTCCTCAGGATGATTCTTTGGCTACCTATTCAGCAAATATTTCACCTGAAGAAGAAGAGATTCATCTAAATAGAAAATCTTTAGATATATTTAACCAAGTAAGAGGACTAGCACTAGAGCCAGGGGCTTATTTAAAGGTTAAGGATATTAAGCTTAAGGTATTTAAGGTTTCTATCCTTGATTATAAAGGTAATGAAGCGCCAGGTACTGTATTATCTATAAAGAAGGGAATTACCTTAAAGACATTAGATGGTGCAATTACTCTAGATTCAGTCTTAATGCCAGGTAAAAAGATAACTTCTGGTAAGGATTTTTCTAACGGACAAAAAATTTTCACCCTAGGTGATGTTATTCTTAGTGAATAATTATCTAATTTATGATAAAATTTGTAAGCGAGGTGATATGTTTTGGCTTTTAAAAAACTGAAAAACTTAAAAACAAAAATACAGAATAAAATCCGAAACAACACCTTCTATCAAAAATATTTCGGATTTGAAAATGGTATTGATATCACAGATGATAAGATGGTGCAATATAGAAAGAATATTGTAATTAAAAATATTATCTTTGTCATCAATATGATCTATACCTTAATTTTCATGATTATATCCATTGGAGATCCAACGAATTCCTCCAATTGGCTATTAACTGTATTATTATTCCCCGTTACGGCCTTAGTCAACTACTTTTTAGGTAGGCTAATAAAGACAGGACCTGAGGACAATTTAAGCCAAACCATGGCGATGTATTTGGCCGCATTCTATATGCTGTTATCCTCTATCTTAGTTTATGTTAAATTAAAATATGGAGAGGTAGAAGACATTCAAGGTGAGCATTATTTATCTGAAGCAGGTTACATTTTAATTTATATAGCCTTGCTGATTGCCGCATTCTATCAAAATAAAAAAATGCTTAAGAATATGTTCGTTTGGGTTGTTGTCATTGTAACGATATTACATTTTACCATTACCTATTCTATGCTTGAGGTAGCTGGTAATCGGGATATCTGGGAAGGTATTAAAAGAGTTTTTAGTGGTACAGAATTTAGAGATATTTTAATTCGAACCATCCTTCTTGTAGGATTTATGCTTATTTTATATATTTATGTATCTATGTCTAATTTTATGCAGGATGAGCGTAAAAAGGAGCTTGCGAAAAGAAGAAAGGTTCAGGATGACTACACGAGTGTAGTAACTCAAATTTTTGATGTAACCTTATCTAGTGAAAAGGTTACAGATGAAGAAAAAAAGGAAGCAGATATTTTGGCTATTATGGTTAAAAAATTATCCTCCCTTTTATCTTTAGCGCCTGAAAAGTGCAAAGAGGTTGTAGAGTATTCTAGATTACATATCGATAAAAAGGTTGATTTCGCATTCCAAAATATTTCCTCAGACGAAGAGAAATTTTTGGCAATAAGAGAACAAACAGAGCTTGGAAGTAGGCTTATTTCTCGTCTTCAGCTAAAAAGAAAGGGAGAAGATATCCTAAGAGCAACTTTCGAGGGATCTGATGATGATAATTTCATTCGTCATGAAAGAGAAATCCAGAATACTTTAGAATCTGAAATTATTCTAATTTGTGATTTGTATGTTTCTATGAGAAGCGTTAAGCCCTATAAGAAGGCATATAATCATAAAAACACAATCGCTTATATGGAAAAATCCTTTAAGATATATTTTGATCCAATGGTATATGACCGTTTTACAAGATATTCTTCGGATTTTGAAAAGATATTTGATGAGATGTAGGAGGTATTATTATTATGAAGGGTGAATACAAAACAAAAGGTGTATGTTCCCGCCAAATCAATTTTGAGGTTGATGAAAATGGAATCGTCCATAACGTATCTTTCGTTGGTGGATGTAATGGTAATTTAAAGGCCATTGGTAAATTAGTTGAGGGTATGCCTAAAACTAAGGTTATTGAAATATTAGAGGGCAATACTTGTGGGTCTAGACCTACAAGCTGTGCAGATCAGCTTGCCCAAGCATTAAAGGAGAGTAATTAATATGAAAAGATTTTTCACATCAGAGAGTGTAACAGAAGGACATCCTGATAAGATTGCAGACCAGATTAGTGATGCAATATTAGATGATATTTTAGCACATGACCCTAATGGTAGAGTTGCGTGTGAAACAATTTGTACAACAGGTATGGTAATGGTATTTGGTGAAATCACTACAAACCATTACGTTGATGTACAAAAGATTGTAAGAGATACTGTAACTGAAATTGGTTATGTAAGAGGTAAATATGGTTTTGATGCAGATAATTTAGCTGTATTAACTGCAATCGATCCACAGTCCCCAGATATTGCGATGGGTGTAGATGAATCTAGCGACCACGCTCAGGGTGCAGGAGATCAGGGTATTATGTTTGGTTATGCATGCCGTGAAACAGAAGAATATATGCCTTTAGCAATTACTTTAGCTCATAAGCTATGCTATAAGCTAACTGAAGTAAGAAAGAATGGTACATTATCTTATTTAAGACCAGATGGTAAGAGCCAGGTTACTGTTGAATATGATGATAATGGTAAGATTTATAGAATTGATACTGTATTAATTTCAACACAGCATTCACCAGATGTTTCTTTAGAACAGCTTGCAGCTGATGTTAAGAAGTATGTTGTTGATGAGGTTATTCCATCCTCTTTAGTTGATAAGGATACTAAGTTCTTATTTAACCCAACAGGTAGATTCGTTATTGGTGGACCTGCAGGAGATTCAGGCTTAACAGGTAGAAAGATTATTGTTGATACTTATGGTGGAGCTGCTTGTCATGGTGGTGGAGCATTTAGTGGTAAGGATCCATCTAAGGTAGATAGAAGTGCATCCTATATGGCAAGATATATCGCAAAGAATGTTGTTGCAGCTGGGTTATGTGATAAGTGCCAGATTCAACTATCCTATGCCATTGGTGTTGCAGAGCCAACTTCTGTATTAGTGGATACATTTGGTACTGCTAAAGTTTCTGAAGAAAAGATTCAGGATAAGATTTTAGAGGTATTTAATTTAACTCCAAAGGGTATTATTCGTACTCTAGATTTAAAGAGACCTATTTATAAAAAGACTGCAGCCTATGGTCATTTTGGTAGAACAGATATTGACCTACCTTGGGAGCATTTAGATAAGGTTTCCGAGCTTAAAACTTTATTAAAGTAAAATTTTGGTGACTACAATTCAATTTGTAGTCATCTTTTTTTAATTTTTTCCATTTTCCCCACTATATATTTATATGGAGGAAAAAGAAAATGATTTGTAGAATTTGTGGTGAAATATTTTATATTAAAAGAGGATTATTAGATTTATTTAAATCCAAAGAAGAATATATATGTAATAAATGCTATAAGAAGTATCCATTACACTTAAGATATGAGGTATGTCAATTAGATAAATATAATTGTGTAATCTTACCAATGTTTGATAAGAAATATAATATTGACTATAATGCTTTCATTAAAGAATACTCAAAAATATTTATTGCAAATCTTTATAGAGAGGGCTTTACTTTATTCTTTTTTAATCATATAGATTTATCTATAGATGATACTTTAGAAGCATTAGATGCTATCTCAAAATTAGTGAATAGTAATTTAATTATTTTATGTCTATCTCTTATAAAATAATCCTGTGCTTATTGAAAACGTTTTTTTAAAATGCTATAATAAAAGTACCAAGAAAAGGAGTGATATATATGAAGGTAGAAGTTGTAGGAAAGAATGGCTTTTCACCATCTGAGGCAAACAAGGAGTATGCAGCAAAGAAGCTTACAAAGCTTAAGGAAATGCTTCCTGATTATGAGGATGTAACTGCAAGAGTTGTTTGCAAGGTGTATAAGACATATCATAAGGTTGAGGTTACAATTCCTTCCAAGAATATTATACTTCGTGCTGAAGTTACTGAAGCTGATCTTTATGCAGCAATCGATGGATCTATTGATAAGCTTATGAAGCAGATTCGTCGTTACAATGATAAGGTAAAGGATAAGCTAGGCAAGCCTGGCATTAAGAATGCCTCTGTAGTTGAAGAGGCTGCTGAAGAACCAAAGATTTCAAGAGAAAAGCATGTAGATTTGGAGCCAATGACAGCAGAAGAGGCCCTAGATCAGATGGAATTATTAGGACATGATTTCTTCGTTTACTTAGATAAGGAAACAAGAAAGACAAACGTAATTTATCTTAGAGCAGATGGCGATTACGCTATTCTTGAAACAGAAGCAAAATAACTTAAGTAAATAGGTATAAATCCGGTGATTTCACCGGATTTTTTCTTGTATGACGGGCATGTTATAAATCTAGGGTGAAAGTCCCAAGAGGCGTAGTTGCCGACGAACTTGATAGCGACTTGCAAAGCGTAAACCAGTGATGGAGCGTGAAAAGAAGTAATAGCGAAATAGTGGCCCAACGAACAGAAACTTGATAATGAGGCCCATTAGGCGGATAAGTTGGCAAGACACAACAAAGTCCAAAAGGCAATCGTAACCCTAATCGGTAAATCAAGTGGGTAAACTAGGAAAGATTTATGGCTTATCCCGTGAGGCCTTGTGAACAAGTGAAGCCTAGACGTTTTAAAACAACTATAGAAAACTTGGTTAAAAAGTTTGTCACAAGGAGTCAGCAGAGGTCATAGTAGGTAGAAATGCCGAAGGACTGAATGAAACTGCATATAAAGAAGCAAACAAATCTCTTGGATATGTATGATGAGCCCAAGTAATAGAAACGTATATGATATGAAAAGGCAGTAAAGTGTAATATGAATTCAATGATACTTTGTTAGCAATAAAGAAAGAATATGCAAGTTTCAAACCGCCCATTGCCGAACGGCACGATGTGGTGGTGTGAGAGGGGATGGAAGATAGTTAGAAATAATTATTTTCCTACTCTACTCGATTGCATATTTATATAATAAATATAATATAAAAGCGATTTCTTAGTTTTTGTTGAAAATTGACAAAAATTATAGTATGATATAAAAGTGATATTTTAGGAAGGAATTTCCAAGATTAGATAATTTTTGGAATTTTAGATTTATGGGATTAAAGATTTTTGATTCAGGTTATAATGAAATGAAAAGATGTGCTAAGCTTGCAAAAAAGATCTTAGCACTTGATGAGGATATGCAAAAATTATCCGATGATGAACTTAAGGCTAAAACTCCTTATTTTAAGGAATTATTAAAGCAAGGTAAAACATTGGATGATATTTTAGTTGAAGCATACGCTGTAGTAAGAGAGGCTGCATACCGTGTAACTGGTATGAAGGCTTATGAGGTACAGCTAATTGGTGCAGCTGCAATTCATGGTGGAAATATTGCCGAAATGAAAACAGGTGAAGGTAAAACCTTAACCGGAGTATTCCCTGCATATTTAAATGCATTAACTGGTGAAGGTGTTCATATTGTTACAGTTAACGAATACCTAGCAGGAAGAGAAACTGAAGGTGAAATTGGTGATATTTACCGTTTCTTAGGCTTAACTGTTGGTCTAAACTTAAGAGAATTAGACCGTATGCAAAAAAGAGAAGTATATAATTGCGATATCATCTATACAACAAACTCTGAATTAGGCTTCGACTACTTAAGAGATAATATGGTTCCAAACTGGGAAGATGTTACTCAGCTTAAGGGATTAAACTTCTGTATTATCGATGAGGTTGACTCCATTTTAATTGATGATGCAAGAACACCACTTATCATTTCTGGTCCACAGAAGGATGATGGTGGATTATATGAGAAAGCTGACTCCTTTGTTAAAGCATTAAAGGAAGAGGATTATGAAATTGATATTGAATCTAGAAGTATCGTATTAACAAATAGTGGTGTTGATAAGGCAGAAAGATTCTTCCATGTAGAAAATTTATATGATATTGAAAATAACTCTTTAGTTCATAGAATTAATAATGCACTTAAGGCTGTTTATATTTTTGCTGATGGTAAGGAATATGTTGTTGACCGTGAAGCAAGTGAAGTATTAATTGTAGACCAGTCTACAGGTCGTATTTTAAAGGGACGTCAGTTTAGTGAAGGCTTACACCAGGCACTAGAGGCTAAGGAAGGTGTAGAAATTAAAAAAGAAACTATTACAGTTGCTACAATCACATATCAGAATTTCTTCCGTATGTATAAGAAGCTTTCTGGTATGACAGGTACAGCAAAAACTGAGGAAGAAGAATTTAGAGACATTTACAACATGTATGTTGTAGAAGTTCCAACAAACCGTCCTGTAATCAGAAATGATGCACCTGATAAGCTATTCTTAACTCCGGAATATAAATTCAAGGCTTTAGTTGAAGATATTGTAGAGCGTCATTCTAAGGGCCAGCCAATTTTGGTTGGTACAGCAAACGTTGAAACATCTGAATTAGTTCATGCTATGCTTGTTAAAGAAAACCTACCTCATGAGGTATTAAATGCTAAGAATAACGCAAGAGAAGCTGAAATCATTTCTCATGCAGGTGAATATGGCGCAATTACAATTTCAACAAACATGGCTGGACGTGGTACCGATATTAAGCTTGGTGAAGGCGTAAAGGAATTAGGTGGTTTAGCTGTTTTAGGTACTGAAAGATTTGAATCTCGTCGTATCGACAATCAGTTAAGAGGTAGAGCTGGTCGTCAGGGTGACCCAGGTTATTCTTGCTTCTTTATTTCTTGTGAAGATGAGCTTATGCAAAGATTCGGTGGAGATGCATTTAAAGCAAGGCTTGCATCTATCGTTCGTATGATGAATGATGACGATGAAACAAAGCCAATCGAATCTAAGATGCTTGGTAAGATGGTTACTATGGCACAAACTAAGATTGAGGGCTTAAACTATGACTCTCGTAAGAATGTCTTAAGATATGATGATGTTGTACGTCGTCAAAGAGAAACATTCTATGCGGAGCGTCAGCAAGTAGTAAAGGCTGAAAACCTAGTTGAATTATTAATGCAGATTATGAAATCAGCTATCACAAATACAGTTAATCAGTTTATGGATTCTGAAGCTGAATTTGATGATGAGAAATTAACAAAGGTATTTAATGAAAGAATGTTTGGTGAAAACCTTCTAGATGTAAATATCATTAAGAGCTATGATGAAGATACAGACATTATCAATTATGTATTTGGCTGTGCTGAAAAGGAATTTAAGGCTCGTTTAGAAAAGATTAAAGCTGATTTAAAGGAATTCATTCCAGAAGAAGTTCAAAAGGAAGACCCAGATATCTTAGATAAGCAGGTAATGCTATTCATTAAGAGAATCATTCTTCCAATTCTAGATAGAAACTGGAGAGAGCATATCGATGATATGCAAGGCTTCCGTCAGGGTATTTACCTACAGCAATATGCTCAATCAAACCCACTTGAGTTATATCAAAGTGAAGGTTATGAGCGTTTCAAGAGATTAAATGCTAAGATGAATGAAGAAATCTTAATTTCTGCAATGCATGCTAGAATTCGTGTAACAAGAAAGGTTGAAGAACCAAAGGATGAATTAAAGGGACTTCGTACAAACCAGGATTTATCTACAGTAAATAGCAAGCAGCCAGTTCGTAAGGCAGCAGCTAATCCAAATGCGAAATTTGTAAACGTTGGACCTAATGAACCATGTCCTTGTGGCTCTGGTAAGAAGTTTAAATTCTGCCACGGATTAAGACGATAATCGTATATTCTAAAAGTGTACTCCGGTACACTTTTTTTCTTGATTTATTTAAACTTTAGGTTTAATATAACATTGTCATAAAGACAACAGGAGGAGAGAATAAATATGAAAAAGAAATTAATTTATGCAGTATCTTTACCAATAGTAGCTTTAAGCTTAGCATCATGTTCTGGAACTGATTATATGTCCCATGATTTTGATGTTGTAATCCCAGAAAAGGATTCAAAAGCAACCAATGAATATGATTTATCTAATCAAGAAGATTATGATGCATCTTATGGATTAGTTTATGGACAAGCTTTGAATGCCTATAATAATTTTTCTAGTAAGTATTCATCAACTATTTTCACTGAAAAAGAATATAATTATGATAATGATACTCTTCTAAGTGGAAAAGATACGAAAAGAATAATAGATTTTACAAATAATAGCGTTTATTGTTATGGTTACTATTATGAGATGGAAAATGGAGAAGTTTCTTCTTATAGTAAAGTTGAATCGAAGTCATTTGTAATTGATGAAAATACATATACCACTTCAACAGAAATAACTTTAAATAATTATAGGTTTGGTACACGTAAGCACCCAAGTAAGGCATCTGGCAATGTAAAAATTGTTACAACACATAAAGAAGATATTGAAGTATATAGAAAGAATCATATGGATACTACTTACTTTTATTACCTTAATTCATCTTTTGTTTCTCATAAGGGAACATTATCTTCAAATGAAGATTTCAGTTATGTATATCATGTAGATACAAATGGTGATTTCACTTATACCACTATTGGTGAAAATGGATTATGGACTTATTTTTCTTTAGAAGAGTATAAAGATTTTGGTCAAGGATATACAGAAAAATATACCAGAAATGAAAAAATGGAATATTTTGAAAACTCTATTTTAGAAAATAAATATGATACAAAAGATTATATTGAATATGATGAATCAATATTATTTCAACCTTCAGGTGCTGGTAATACATTTTTTAAAGGCAGTTATTCTTTAACTACCCTTTTAGGAGAAAGTCAAGAATTCAGAAGTTGGTTTACTATTACTGAATAAAATATAAGAGGAGAGAGAAGAATATGAAAAAGAGAATAATATATTTAGCAGCATTACCTATTTTTGCAATTGGTTTAGCATCATGCTCTGGAACAAATTATATGTCCCATGATTTTGATATTGTAATCCCAGAAAAGGATTCAAAAGCAACCAATGAATATAATTTAGAAAATTCTGAAGAACAAGAACAGGCACTAAATGGTTCGAAGAATGTGTATCTCCAGGCTCAAGATTATCTATATAGTAAATATAAATCCGTTATAATAACGCATAAAGGTTCTATTTATGTAGCTGATATACTTGAAGAGGGCTGGGATGTTAAACGTATATGGGATTTTGAAAAAAATAGCATATATGCTTATGACTATTCTTATAATATGGAAAATGGAGAAGTTTCTTCTTATAGTAGGGTTGAATCAAAAATATTTGTATCTGAGGAGAATACATTTACTGTAGGGACTGAAATTACTTTAAATAATTTTAGTTTTGGTGAGAATAATAGTAAAGCTTCTGGGTTTGTTAAAATTGTTACAACTCATAAAGAAAATATTGAAGCTCATAAAAAAACGCAAGTTAATCCATATTTTAGTTATGGAAATAGGACTAGTGGCACCTTATATGCTAATGATGAATTTACTTATATGTATTATGAGCATTCATCGAATAAGATTAATGAAATTGCAATCGGGGAAAATGGACTGTTAACTTATATGTATGTGGAATATAATTATATGTCTTCAAAGGAAAAGGATACAAACAAAAATAAAATTGAATATTTAGAAAATTCCATTTTAGATGACAAGTATGATACAAATAATTATATCCAATATGATGAAAGAGAGGTTTTTGGTAGTTATTATTCTTCTTGGTCTTTTAAAGATGACTTGTATGATTTGTCTATTATGCTATCTAATAGCGAATTATTTAGAAGCTGGTTTACTATTACTGAATAAAATATAAGAGGAGAGAGAAGAAAATGAAGAAGAGATTAATATATTTAGCATCATTACCTATTTTAGCTTTGGGCTTAGCATCTTGTTCTAATTATGATTATTTGTCACATGATTTTGAAATTGTAATTCCTGAAAAGGATTCTAAAGCTAAAAATGAGTATAATTTGAATAATTCAAAAGAAAGCGATGAGTTTAACAAGGCATGTTTAGAAATTAGTGCAAACGCAGAAAATGATTTCTTTAACAAGTATTCATCTATTGTTGTGACAAGAAAATCGGTTTCTGTTGATGATAGTTTTATTGAAGCTTCGACTACTAGTTCTGCTAATAATCAAAAAAAATTCGATGAATCGAAGATTATACTAGACTATAAGAATAATAGTCATTATTTTTATAATTATGCTTATTCAATGAAGGATGATGTGGTTACTTCATATAGTAAAGTTGAATCAAAATCTTTTGTTTCAGGAGAAAATACATATACTGTAGCAACAGAAATAACATTATATAATTATCTTTTTAGGAAAACTGAAAAAGAGGTTGCCTCTGGAACCGTAAAAATAGTTACAACACATCAAGAGGATATAGAAAAATATAGGAATCAGAGTATTTTAACATTTGATTCTTATAGCTCTGAATATGATAGTGGAACTGCATATACCAATGATGATTTTAGTTATATTTATTATACGGATGGAGATGTAGTTATGATTGCTGAAGATGGATTGTTTAAATATAGAACAGAACCTCTTATAAGTCCTTCTACTGGACTAGATTATTCAGGTAAATCTGATTTAAAAGTTGAATATTTAGATAAATCCGTTTTATCTGATAAATATGATACTAAAGATTATATAAAATATACTGAATTTAATCCTTATATGACATTCTTTAATGGTTATTTTTTTATAGATGTTCTTTTAAGTAATGTATGTAATAATGATACATTTAGAAGTTCGTTTACTATTACTAAAGCAGAAAATAATTAAAATTTTATAAGAAAAATCTCCCTCACAAATAGTAGAGGGAGTTTTTATTATATGATGAATAAGGATATGCCTGTGGATATTAGCAGGAATAATGTAATTAATAATCCATTTTTCATAAAATCTAAGAAGTTATATTTAATATCGTTTTCCTTTAGTATTCTCATCCACATAATACCTGCAAGTGCACCTACAGGTGTAAGAAGTGCACCAATATTGGATCCCATAATAGTTGCATAAACTAGCTTTACATTTTCTGTATTATTTAATATAGATCCATACATCATTGTCATTGGTATATTGTTAACTATATTACAGGATAGTGTAGAAGAGGATAGGTAAAGTAGGGGCTCTACTGTATTATTTGTATTATGGAATAGGTTTCCTATTTCTTCAAATATTCCATATCCATTTAATGCAACTATAATTGTATACATAGAAAGAATAAATGGAATTAAGCTATATGGAGCTCTTCTTAATGTACCTTTAATATATCTTTTTTTCTTTGTAATAAGTGCATAGGTAAATAAGAATATAAGTAAGGATATAGCGAAGGATAGACAGATGATCCACATTTCAAAATGAATGTAATTAGATATAGCTAATAAAATTGTTGTAGATAGTAAATGAATACCAGATACAATACAAATTGTTTTATTTTCTATTTTGGATTTTTCAAATTCAAACACTTCAATTTTTTTAGATAAACTTTTATGAAATAATAGTAGTAGCACTAAAATAGATGCAATACCTGTAAATGCTGCAGGTAGTAACATTTTTAAGAAGTATTCTAAGAAATCTAAATGGAATATTGAAGATAAATATATATTAGTTGGATTACCTATAGATAAAACCATACTCCAGGTATTTGCGGCTGTAAATTCCATTACAAGGTATGGAATTGGGTTTATATTACCTTTTTTTGAAAAATATAATATAAATGGTGTAAATGTTAATATGACAATATCATTTGAGGTAAATATGGTAATGATAGATATTAATGTATATAAAACAAAGAATAGCATGTATTGGCTTTTTCTATACTTATCTATGAATATAGATGCTATATATCTAAAGAAGCCTGCTTCATCTAGTGAAATAGATATTAAAGATATGGAAATGAATAATACTAATATCTTTAATGGGTTTAATTCATTATTAGATATTAAACTATTAAAATAAGCTTTTTGGTCAAATCCTGGTAAGCATATTAATAAAATAGCTGCAAGAAGAAGTGGTATAAAGAATGTATCTAGGGTTACTTTTTTTATTCTTAATACAGGAAATTTCAATATGCATACAAACATAAGTATTATGGCACTTATGGAGATTATTATTGTATGTATCATTTTTATCACCGAAAAAGATTATATACCAAAGGGGTAAAACTTCAAGAAAAATATTCGTAAGAATTGAGATTTTTCATATTTCATTATATAATTATTCTAAATGAAGCGATTGGTGGGATTAAAATGCTATATCTAGGATTTATCTTGGGAATAATTTTATATGCCTTGACTGGTTTAGCCTATATAGGCTATATTGTATTATTCTTCATGAAGAAGAACCAAATCCTAGAAAGATTTGTGAATGCCATATTTTTGCTTCATTTAGTTGTTATTGCAGGTTTATCCTGGAGTGTTATTTTAATGAATCAATCCTTCCGTGTAAATATAAATTTAGGTGTTGATTATTCTTATGTTTTAATTATTTCTGTCCCTGTAATTTTAATATATGAGGGATTAGATATATTACAAAGAAAGAAGATAGAAAAAAGTGATAAATTATATAGAAACATAGTAAGATATTTACTCCCAGTGCTTACTGGAATATTATTCTTTGTATGTACAATTATTTTCTATTTCTTATGTAATGATTTTCAAATATTATCAATAACAATATAATTGAAAAAATGTAAACGTTTTAAAGTAGGCAAAGAGAAAGTATAACTTTTTTCTTGCCTTTTTTTATTGTAAAATAAACATAGTTTTGTGATATTTTCATGAAAGACTTTTTAAGAAGAGGTATATATTATGAAAGCCGTTGTATCCGTAGTAGGAAAAGATTCTGTAGGTATTCTTGCAGCTGTAGCTTCTAAGTGTGCAGAGTATAAGGCAAACATTGATGATGTAAACCAGACAATCATTGATGATTACTTTACTATGTTTATGATTATCAACATTGATGATTTATCTATTGAGTTTAATTCATTCGTTGATAAGATTACTGAATTAGGCAAAGAGAAGAATCTTGAGATTCACTGTATGCATGAGGATATTTTTAACCTTATGCACCGTATCTAAGGAGTGCTTATGAATAATAAAAATGAAATCGTTGAAACCATTAAAATGATTCAGGAACAGAATCTTGATGTCAGAACCATCACTATGGGTATATCCTTAATAGATTGTATGGATACGGATATTAAGAAGTCCTGTGAGAAGGTTTATAACAAAATATATAAATATGCAAAAGATTTAGTTAAAACAGGTGAGGCCATTGCTAAAAAATATGGTATCCCTATTATTAATAAAAGAGTATCTGTTACACCTATTTCTATGTTAGTAGGTGTATCTGGTGGAGATCCTATTGAATATGCGAAGACATTAGATAGAGTTGCAAAGGATATTGGTGTTAACTTTATTGGTGGATATAGTGCATTAGTACAAAAGGGATTTGCTCCTGGTGATAGAGAATTAATTGAATCTATTCCAAGAGCCTTAGCTGAAACAGATATTGTATGCTCTAGCGTTAATATTGGTTCTACAAAGGCTGGTATTAATTTGGATGCAGTTAAGATTATGGGACAAAAGATTAAAGAGGCTGCAGAGCTTACCAAGGATAGAGAGTGTATTGGTGCATCCAAGCTTGTCGTATTCTGTAATGCGGTTGAGGATAACCCATTTATGGCAGGTGCTTTCCATGGTGTTGGTGAGGCAGATTGTGTAATTAATGTTGGTGTATCTGGTCCTGGTGTTGTTCGTGCAGCTATAGCTGCAGCACCTAAGGATGCTCCTATATCTGAAATTGCAGATATCATCAAGAAGACAGCATTTAAGGTAACAAGAATGGGTCAGCTTGTTGGTGTTGAAGCATCTAAAATGCTAGGCGTTGAATTTGGTATTGTTGACTTATCCTTAGCTCCAACTCCAGCAGTAGGTGATTCTGTTGCTCATATACTAGAAGAGATTGGTCTTGAGCAATGTGGATCAGTAGGTACAACAGCTTGTCTTGCAATGCTTAATGATGCAGTTAAAAAGGGTGGAGTTATGGCTTCATCTAGAGTTGGTGGACTTTCTGGTGCATTTATTCCGGTATCTGAAGATGCTGGTATGATTGCTGCAACAAAAAGTGGTGCACTATGCATTGAAAAGCTTGAGGCAATGACTGCTGTATGCTCTGTTGGTTTGGATATGATTGTAATTCCTGGAGATACTACTCCAGAGGTTATTTCAGCTTTAATTGCAGATGAGGCTGCAATTGGTATGATCAACTGTAAAACAACTGCAGTAAGAGTTATTCCTGCAATTGGTAAGCCAGATGATGGATCTTTAGACTTTGGTGGTTTATTAGGATATGGTCCTATTATGCCAATTCGTAAGCTAAAGCCAAATGTGTTTATCAACAGAGGTGGACATATTCCTGCTCCATTAAATAGCTTAAAGAATTAATATGTGTATATAAAAATTGCTACAAAGAAAAAATGAGGAAAAAAAGATGGATTATTTAGAAAAGGCAAATTTATGGAAGAGTTATAAGGATTTAGAGCCTTCTTTAAAGGCAGAGCTAGATTCTATGGATGACAATGCTTTAAAAGAAGCTTTCACTACAGATTTAGCTTTTGGTACTGGCGGACTTAGGGGAGTTTTAGGCGTTGGTACAAATCGTATGAATATTTATATCGTAGGTAAGGCTACATTAGGCTTTGGTAGATATTTACTTAAGCAGTCTAATGTCGCAGGTCAAAGAGGTGTTGCAATTGCCCATGACAACCGTCATCAGTCTGTTGAATTCGCAAGATTCTCTGCTGAGGTTTTAGCTAGCCTAGGATTTAGAGTATTCCTATTTGAATCTTTAAGACCTACACCAGAATTATCTTATGCAGTAAGAAACTTCAAATGTATTGGTGGTATCATGATTACTGCATCTCATAATCCAAAGGAATATAATGGATATAAGATTTATGATGAAACAGGCTGCCAGCTAGTTCCACATATGGCAGATGAGGTTATCGCTGAAATTAATAAAATCGATGACTATTTTGCAATTGAGCATTCATTAAATCATGAATTAATTTATTATATTGGAAAAGAAATTGATGAAAAATATATTAAGGATGTAAAGAAGATCATCCTAAGACCTAATTTAAATAAGGATTTCAAGCTAGTTTATACACCACTTCATGGTACTGGTCAGGTATTTGCACCACAGGTATTACAAAGTGAAGGCTATGATGTAGTACCACTAGCTTGCCAAATGACAAATGACCCAGATTTTTCTGGTGTTAAGACTTCAAACCCAGAAAATAAGGAAGCATATGATGAGGCAATTGAGCTTGCTAAAGAAATTGGCGCTAAGATTGTTTTAGCTACAGACCCAGATGCAGACCGTTTAGGTATTGCTGTTGAGCATAATGGAGAATATATTTTATTCACAGGTAACCAAACTGCTGCATTAGTATTTGATTATATTTGTAAGACAAGAAAAGAATTAGGTACATTACCTGCTGATGGTTACCTATTCACTACAAATGTATCTTCAACACTTCCTATTGCAATTGCTGAAAAGTATGGCTTAAAGACTGAAATTACTTTAACAGGATTTAAGTTCATCGGTGAAAAGGCAAGGGAAATGGAAACTACTCACCGTGGTACTTATGTATTTGGATTTGAGGAATCCTATGGCTGCTTAGTATCTGATTGTGTTCGTGATAAGGATTCTATTCAGGCTATTTTAATGCTTTGTGAAACAGCTGCATACTACCGTGAAAAGGGTATGGACTTATATGATGCATTACAAGAAATCTATAAGGAATATGGATATTATAAGGAAGGAATTACAAATATCTCTTTAAAGGGCCTAGAAGGTGCTGCAAAGATTGGAAGAATTATGAATTATTTCCGTGAATCTAATATTTGCTTGAAGGATTTCAAGATTTTAGCTAAGGATGATGTTTATAAGTCTATGCATTATGATTATGTTACTGACAAGGATTCTACAATTAAGCTTCCTCAGTCTAATGTAATTAAATATTATCTAAATGATAATATGTGGTTTGTACTTCGTCCATCAGGAACAGAACCAAAGCTAAAGGTTTACTATGGTGTTAAGGGTACTTCTAATGAAGAAGCTGATGAAAAGCTTGCTTTATTAGGTAAAGAAGTACTTGAAATTGTAAATATGGTTAAGTAATTTTCAAAAAGAGAGCTGAAAGTGCTCTCTTTTGTTTTTATCCTTTGATTTAGACTTATAGTTGTGCTATCATATATAAGAATTATAGACTTAAAGAAAAGGGGTAAAAATTTATGATTATTTGGCATGATATTGATAATGATCGTATCACAAAGGAGCAATTTGTTGCTTGTATTGAAATCCCTAAGGGAAGTAAGAAAAAATATGAATTAGATAAGGAAACAGGTTTAATTATTCTAGACCGTATTTTATATACATCAACTCACTATCCAGCAAACTATGGATTTATTCCAAGAACATATTCACAGGATAAGGACCCACTAGATGTATTAGTATTATGTGATGAACCATTTGATCCATTAGTATTAGTACGTTGTAAGCCAATTGGTGTTGTAAAGATGATTGATGATGAGGCTGCAGATGAGAAGATTATTTCTGTATGTGTAAATGACCCATCTATGTGTGGTTATAATGACATCAGTGAGCTTCCACCTCATATTTTAGATGAAATTAAGCATTTCTTTATCGTATATAAGCAACTTGAAAATAAGACAACATTCGTTACTGAAATCAATGGTGTTGATGAAGCAAAAAGAGTAATTCAGGCATCTATTGATGCATATAATGATCTTTATTTAAAGTAGTATAAGGAGAGATTTAAAATGGCTTTAACAGCAGGAATTGTAGGATTACCTAACGTAGGTAAGTCTACATTATTTAATGCAATTACAAAGGCAGGCGCATTAGCTGCAAATTATCCTTTCGCAACTATTGAGCCTAATGTTGGTATGGTAAATGTACCAGATGAAAGATTATATGTTTTATCAGGTATGTATAATCCAAAGAAGACTACTCCAGCAGTTTGTGAATTTACAGATATTGCAGGATTAGTTAAAGGTGCATCTAAGGGTGAAGGCTTAGGTAACCAGTTTTTAGGTAACATTCGTAACTGTGATGCAATTTTGGAAGTAGTTAGATGCTTCCAGGATTCTAATGTAACTCATGTAGAGGGTGGAGTAGATCCAGTTAGAGATGCTGAAATTATCAATTTAGAGCTTATTTTAGCTGATTTAGATTCTATTCAAAAAAGAGCAGCTAAATTAGAAAAAAAGGCACAATCTAAAGTAGATGATGCACCAGCTGAATTTGCATTCTTAAAAAGAATTGAAGCATGCTTAATGGCTGAAGAGCCAGTTCGTACTTTATCTTTATCCGAACAAGAAGAAAAGTATATATCTGGATATCAGCTATTAACTGCAAAACCATTTATGTATGTTGGAAATATTAAGGAAGATTTCATTGCAGATCCTGATTCTGACCCAGATTATTTAAAACTTAAGGCTTATGCAGATAAGACAGGTGCTAAATGCATTGCAATTTCAGCTGAAATTGAATCTGAGCTTGCAGTACTAGAAGATGATGAAAAAAATGAATTCCTAGCAGATTATGGTGTAACTGAACCAGGCTTAAATAAGCTTGTACGTGCAACCTATGATCTTTTAGGTTATGCAACATATTTTACAACAGGTCCTGATGAATGTAGAGCTTGGACATTCCGTAAGGGAATGCTTGCACCTGAATGTGCAGGTATTATCCATAGTGATTTCCAGCGTGGATTCATTAGAGCAGAAACTGTAGCATATAACGATTTAGTTAAGTGTGGTTCTATGCTAAAAGCAAAAGAAGCAGGTCTTGTGCGTCAAGAGGGTAAGGATTACGTAGTACAAGATGGCGATGTAATGCTATTTAAATTTAATGTATAATTATCCTAATTTATATAATATAGACGAGAATGTAAAAATTCTCGTCTTTTTTTGTTATTTGAAGTCTATTATTCTATATTGTTTTATCAAATATTCAATATTATTTTACAAAACATTAAAAAACATTAAATCTATTAGTCAAAATGACTTAATCCAAAGGATTAAAATATGTTTCGAAAATTTCGAAACAATACGAAAAAATATTGAAAACTAGGTAAGTAAATTATTTTGAAATTTTTGGTAAAAAAAGTATCATTTTAAGCAAAAATTGTAAGCGATTTTATTGCATAATTACTGTGTTTTTTATATAATTATATTATATTTATAATATAGGTAGAAAAAGAAGGGAGAATTGGGAATGGATTTATTTGATATGGTCCAGGATAATTTCTTTTCGTTATTATCTTCGAAAAATAAAAGAATTTACTTAGCTAGTATCCTTCAGGTTTTTAAGGTTTACGAAACAGGTACAATTTTAGGAATCGAGAAGAAAATTGTTGTAGACGACTTAACTTATTTCTTAGATTCTAATTCAAATTATTTATACAACATTGAAGATGAAGAAGATGAAGAAGCTAATCCTCAAAGTAAGCGTGAGCTTGCAAATTATATTTTACGTAGAATGGAAGAATGTGGCTGGATATATGTCGATGTCACGAATGACTATGTAGAGGTGTTAAATTTCTCGGATGTGGCAATTACGATATGTGAGGCACTATTAAATGCTTATCCAGCAATTGATTTAGCGGATAGTGAACTTCCGGAGGATTATGTTGATCCATCACAGTATCAAGGATATATTTATTCCATTTATACCCTTTTAAATCAAACGGATAATATTGATTATGCATTAACCTTCTCATTAGTATTTTCCAATACAAGACAATTGATTCGTGCAATCAGAAGACTTGATGCAAGAATGAAGGAATATATTCAATCTGTAATTGATAATACGGAAATTAAGAATTTAATGGAAAGATTAATTAAGTATAAAAATGAGGTTTATGATAAATCTTATGTTAAGCTTAAGGTTTCTGATAATATTGACCGTTATAGATTAAATATTGTAACTCGTTTAGAGGAATTCCAAAGCAATGAAACAATCGTTAAGGCTATTTCTAAAAACTATTTAGCAGTTACTAAAACGGAAGAGGAAGCTATTAATAAAGCGATTCGTAATATTGATGAGGTAATTGATGCATTTAATGCGATTGAGGATTTCATTGTTGAAATCGATAATAAGAATAGAAATTACATCAATTCTACAATTGGTAAGATTAAGTTCTTATTATCTGAAGAAGATAATATTATTGGTAAGCTAAATTCTATTTTGAAATTTGTTAAGGATCAAAATAAGAAGGGTAAGCAAGACCGTGCAATGAGAATTCTTGATGGTTTATATAATTTACCTCAGATTAAAGTCTATAATATGGAAAGCTCTTTATATACTCCAAGAGGAGGATATCAAAGAAATGCAAACCAGGTATTAGATGATGTTGGATTTGATTTTGATTTAAATCCAGAATTCTTATCTCAATTCCGTACAGCATATAACGAAGAAGAGGTTGCAAACTTCTTAGATGCAAACTTAGTGGACGGAGTATTCCAAGCTTCTAAGATTTTAAGATATGATTGTACTAGAACAGAATTTATGATGGTTGTATATTCTATCATTTTAGCTGTAGAAAAATCCTATGTGGTTGAAATCATTGATGATTCAAAGGTTGAAACCGAAAAGTTCATTATAAAAGATTTCGTAATTAAGAAAACATTAGTGTAGGAGAGAAAGTATGTTAGACGCATTAGAAAAGATGACCGTTACGCAGCAAGGTCAATTTAAAGATACTGCGAATAAGCTTTTGGCATGTACATTCTTGTCAAGAGATAAAAAGGATAATAAGGAAGCATATTACTTCTTAATGAGCTATAAAGAAGTATTTGATGAATTCTTCCAAATTTTAGGTTACGAAATTACATTAGATATGCCTACAGGCTCTGTAATGCTATCTGGTGCAAGTGCTACAAACACATTAAAGCTTAGAAGAGATGAAACATTAGTTCTATTAATTTTAAGACTTTTATATCATGAAAAGATGAAGGATACTTCCTTAAATGAAAATATCGTTTGTGCAGTTTCTGACATTCATGAAAAATATGATTATTTAGAAATTAAGAAGAAGCTAAATAAAACGGATTTAGTTTCCTCCTTACGTCTACTTAGACGTTATAACCTTATTGAGATTACAGGAGATGTTACAACATCCTCTTGTAAGTTAGTTATTCTTCCTACAATCTTAATGGCTATTAAGACAGAGGATGTAACAGAGGTATTTAATACAATCAATAAGATTAATGCTAGCGAGGAGGCAAAGTAAGATGAAGAAGCTTGTAAAGGTTAGATTAATCAACTGGCATTATCTTGCCAATGAAACAATTGAATTAAATGGTAATACATTACTTACAGGTCCAAATGCCTCTGGTAAGTCTACTATCATGGATGCCATTACTTATGTACTTACAGCTGGTGATACAGCATTCAACCTTGCCGCAAATGAAAAGGGTAAAAGAGATTTAAGAGGTTATGTAAAATGTAAGCTTGGTATGGATGATAGAGAATACCTAAGAAATGGTGACATTTCAGGTCATATCGCACTTCAGTTCCATGATGAAAAGACTGGTCTAGATTTTACTGTTGGTGCAGTTATTGATGCATTCGGTGATTTAACTCCAGTTAAGACAATTTTTTATAGAAGTGATGAACCAATTAATGACTCTATGTTCATTAGTGAAGAAAAGAGCATTTATGGTACAGTAGAATTCCGTAAGCATAATCCATTATTTGAATATTATTTAACAAAGAAGGAAGCAAAAAGAGGATTTAGAAATGCCTTTGGTTCCATCAATGAGGATTTCTATAGATTAATTCCTAAGGCTTTAGCATTTAAGCCAATTGCCGATGTTAAGGAATTCATTTATCAGAATATCCTAGAAGAAAAGGAAATTGATGTTACTGCAATTCAAGAATCTATTCGTGCTTATAAGGAGCTTGAAATCACTTTAAAGCTTATCCAGGGTAAGATTGCTGATTTACATGAAATTGATTTTGTATATCAGGAAATCTTAAAGATTCAAGAGAATAAGGCTTATATTGAATACTTAATGCATTTATTTGATGTTGAAGCTGTAAGAAATGATATCAATGATGCAAAAAGATTAATCGATAAGGAAGAGCAATTAAGAATCCGTAAGACAAAGGAATTACAGGATTTAGATCAAGAAAATATTGCATTACAGGATCGTGCAAGAGAGCTTTATAACCTACTTGCATCGGATGATACATTTAAAGCTGAAGAGTATACAAATAGAGAAATCTTAAAGACTCAGGCAAATATTGCATCCTTAGAAGCAAATAAGCAGGGCTTCTTAAAAAGAAGTGCTAACTTCAAAGATATTGTAAATGCCTTAAGAAAGCTTTCTGATGAAAAGCTTTATACAGAAGCTGCTGGTATTAATTTATCTTTAATTAATATGAATGCAGTAGAAGATACTAAGCTTAGACTTCGTGATTTAAATTCTCGTATGCAGGCTTTAATTTCTAAGAAGAACCAAAGACTTGGTAGCTTAGATGGTCAATTAGAACAAATTATTCAAGAAATCAATCAGATTTCTGTTGCTTTAAGAGATTTAAAGCAGAATAAGATGAATTATAATCCTCAGCTTGTTCAAATTAGACAAGAAATTCAAGAAGGATTAAAGAGAATCTATAATTATGATATCAATGTACATATCTTTGCAGAGCTTTGTGAAATTACAGATCCAAAGTGGGCAGATACAGTAGAAATCTTCTTGCGTAATCGTAGATTCATGATGATTGTAGAGCCTAGATATTATGACCAGGCATTACAAATTTATTCTAGAATTAAAAACAAATATCATTTATATGGTATCGGTTTAGTTAATACAAAGCAGATTCAAAAGTTCAAAACATTTGAAAAGAACTCCCTAGCATCTATTATTGAATCCGATAACCAGGATGCAAGAGCTTATATCAATTATACATGTGGTAGTGTTATCATGTGCGATGACCCTATGGAGCTTGAAAAGTATTCTACATCTATTACAAATGATCACTTATTATATTCTGGATATACAGTTACAGACTTAAATCCAAATGTAGATAAGCCATTTATGGGTAAGAATGCAGCTGCAAAGGCATCCTCCATTTGGGCTGAAAAGGCTGAAGAGGCTAAGGCAAAATATACTGAGGTTAATTCTGAGGTAGAAAGAGTTTCTAAGGAAATTGAATTATTAAGCCAAATTGATATTCGTCCATTGTTAGAGGACTTAGATAAGGCTTTAGAGCTTGTAAAGGAACAGGCTGCCTTAGAGGATTTAACTCGTCAGGCAAAGAGAAGCAAGAATGCTACTCCATCTGAGCTTCAGGATGATTATGAAAAGGTACAGCAATCCATTAAGAATATCGAAAAGAAGAAAATGGATTATTCTATGGAAATTGGTTCTATTGGTACAAGAATCAATGCATTACTTGAAACAGTAAACCAAAAGAATGCTGAACTTGAAAAATTAACAGGTGAGCTTAAGACTTTAGCTGGAGATAATGTAACATTTGAATCTCGTGCTAAGGCAGAATATGAAACCATCGTTCAAGGTCAATCCTTCAAGCAGGCTTTAGCTTTATATAAAGAAAAATATGAAACTGAGGAAGGCTCTTATTCTACATTAGTAGATAACTTAGTTGCAAAGCAGTTTAATTATGTTAATAAGTATAATTCCACTTTAACTATTGGTTTAGCTGAAGTAGATAAGTTTATGGCAGAATTAAATAAGCTTGAAAAGAGTGAATTAATCACTTATGAAACTAAGGTTCGTTCTGCAAGAGAATCTGCCGAAGTTGTATTTAAGGAAGACTTCATTGCTAAATTAAGAAATAATATCTTAACTGCAGAACAAGAAATTGGTAAGATTAATGAGACATTAAAGAACATTAGATTTGGTAATGATTCTTATGAATTCATCTTCCCAAGATCTAGTGAATATGCTCAGTTCTATGATATGGTTACTTCCGATTTAGTTGATTTAAATCAAGGTCTATTCACATATGATTTCCAAAATAAATATGATGAACAGATTCGTGAATTATTCGAATCCCTATCCCAAGATGAAATTAACTCTAATGGTGCTATGAATAAGTTTACCGATTACCGTACATACATGGATTATGATATCAGAATCATTAACCAAGATGGTGATTCCATGACATATTCTAAGGTATTCAAGGAAAAGTCCGGTGGTGAGACTCAGGTTCCATTCTATGTAGCAATTATTGCGTCCTTCGTACGAGTTTATACAAAGACAGGCTTCTCTGGTGGAGATCCTATTGGTGTTGTAATGTTTGACGAGGTATTCGATAAGATGGATGGTAACCGTATGAGAGCCATGATGAGCTTCATTAACTCTATGCCACTACAGGTAATTATTGCCTGCCCTCCACAGAGAATGGATATCTTACAGGATTATGCAGATACTACATTAATCATGGTACGTCAGGGTACTAAGGCTAAGGTTTTACCAATGACAAATAAGGAAGGTGCATTACGCTAATGGGTTTATTCTTTAAAAAGAAAAAAGATCCATATGAGGATATGGATTTAGATCTAAATGAAAATAACTTTGGTAAAGCTTCCGATAGAATCATTATGGAGCGAATGACTTATGATGATACTCACGCAAAGGAACTATTAGATTCTTTAAAAAATGGAAGTCCTCTAGTTTTAAATTTCGATGGTATGAATTTACAACAAGCAGATAAATATATGGCATTCTTCCAAGGCGCTGCAGCGGCACTTGATGGAAGAGCTGTAAGAATTAATGAATCTACATTCTTATATGCTAGAAAGGAAGAATTCCTTGATGGCTCTTTAAAAGAATTTGTAGATGGCTTACCAAAAGAAAACTAAAAGATATGCGAGTCAATTTGACTCGCTATTTTTTATATTATCTGGTACCATAAAAAATAATAAAATTGGTTATTTAAAAGGTATCAGTAATCGATATAATATTAGGTAATGGAGATGATTATTATGACAAAGAGAAAAGATTTATTACTTAAAATTACACTTACTGCAATATTTTCCGCAGTAGTATTTGGATTAACATTTGTTAATGTGCCACTTCCAACAGGAGCTAAGGTACATTTAGGTAATTTTGCTTGTGTACTTGCAGGATTATTACTTGGACCTATTGTAGGTGGAGTATCTGGTTCCTTAGGTATGGGATTAAATGATATCGCAAGTGGATATTCTTGGGATACATTCTTAAGAACATTTATTGTTAAATTCTTATTAGGATTTGTAGTTGGATTATTATTTAAAATCCTAATTAAGAAGGATAAGGCTACAAGAATAACATTATATTCTTTAACAGGCGTATTCTTTATAGGATTTGTTGGTTCTTTAATCTTATATATAGTAAGCCCTGAATATGTATCTAAAGGAGAAGTAGTTCCATTTACAAAAGGTATTACAGTTTCCTTATTCGGAGTTGAAAAGGTGGCATCCTTATCTATTTTAGTTCCAATATTCTTAGGAGTATTCTTTCTTATTTTAGCAGGATTAGTATTCTTTTTGGCTATTTTAGTTAAGAAGAATAAGGAAAGAGAAAGAGTATACTTAGCTGTATCTACAGTTACTGCAATTTCAGTAATTGTAAATACCTTAGGTGAATTCTTCTTAAGATGGTTATTTAAGGGTATTGCCTTATCCTCAAGTGAGGCAGCACTTGTAGATTCTATTACAAAGCTTCCATCCAATTTAATTACTGGTGTTGTAACTATATTATTTGTTACTATTATTTACCTACCAGTATATTTAGCACTTCATTATGCTGGATTCGATAAATATATTATTCATCCAGAATTAAAAGAAATAGAAGATAATAATGAAGAAGTAAAAGAAGATATTAATGAATTAGAAAAGAAAGAGGCCTAGCGATAGGCCTCTTTCTTATAACTGAATTCTTGTGATTGTTAATTCTGTTTTATCCTTATTCCATTGTGCTGTATAAGTTAAGGATTTATGTCTTGGATGCTTATATAAAATGATTTCATTACTTAAGGAATCCGCTTCTTCAATACCTAAGCTTGAAAATGCCTTTAGCATGTCTCCTTCTAGATCATTATTTTCAAAATCCTTAGACTTAAATATAGTAAAGTCCCCAGCTCTAAGGCCAATAATTTTTGCTGCGATATCTGTATATTCTAATACTTCAACCTCAACTTCAACAAGCTTTTTTACAATTTTCATAAGCTATTCCTCCTAATCTTCTTACTTATTATATACCACTTTTTATTTTTGTGTATATATAAATGGTTAAAATGCTATAATTACTATAATGGAGGTATAAAAAAATGGAAGATAAAACTTATTTATGTATCGATTTAAAAACTTTTTATGCCTCTGTAGAATGCGTTGAAAGAGGCTTAGATCCTTTTACAACAAAACTAGTTGTTGCAGACCCAGATAGAAAATCAACAACTATATGCTTAGCAATTTCACCTAGAATGAAGGAATTAGGCATTCATAATAGATGTCGCCTATTTGAAATACCTAAAGACATTTCTTATATTATGGCTAAGCCTAGAATGAAAACTTATATTGCCTATTCGGCAAATATTTATGCCATTTATTTAAAATATGTATCGAAAGAAGATATTTATGTATATTCCATTGATGAATGCTTTATGGATGTAACATCTTATTTAGAAATGTATCAAATGTCTGCTTCAGATTTAGCAAAAAAAATCATCGATGATATATATAATACAACAGGTATTACTGCAACTGCAGGAATAGGTACAAATTTATTTTTAACTAAGGTTGCGATGGATATTGATGCGAAGCATAGGGAAGATCACCTAGGGTATTTAGATATAGAAGAATTCAAAAAAAGAATTTGGCACCATAAGCCAATTACTGATATCTGGCAAATTGGTCATGGTACAGCGAAAAGATTAGAAAAATATGGCGTATATGACCTATATGGAATTACAACGCTAAATAAGGATATTCTTTATAAAGAATTTGGTGTTAATGCTGAAATTTTAATAGACCATGCGAATGGTATAGAGCCTACTACAATAGAAGAAATTAAATCATATGTACCAGAATCAAACTCCATATCTACTCAACAAATACTTGCTGAAGGATATAAATTTGATAAGGCAAGGCTTGCATTTAGTGAGCTTGTAGAGATGTCTATTTTAGATTTAGTCGATAGAGGTGTTGTTGTAAGTGGTATATCTATAGGAGTATCCTATAGGGAAAAAAGAGATGTAAAGTGGGCGGATATGGATAATCCATATAAATCCTTAAGAGGAGATTATTCAAGTTTTAAGCTTGATGAATATGTAAATTCTTATAAAATTTTATATCCATATTTTATGGATATGTTTGATAAGAATGTGAAAAAGGATCAAATTATAAGAAGTATAAGTCTAGGATTCTTTGGTATTAAGGATGAATCTTATAAAACATATGATTTATTTATGGATGAAGATGATTTAAAAAAGGAAGAAGCCTTATCTCATACTATCATAGATTTAAAAAAGAAATATGGTAAAAATTCTATTTTGAAGGCTCAGGATTTAGAAGATTATGCCATCGCTAAAGAAAGAAATAAAACAATTGGAGGACATAATAGTGAGTGATTTTAAAAGAGCGAAAATCTTTATGCCCTTTGATGCCTTAAAGGGCTTTAGAGAAGCCATAAAAGAAAAAGAAAAAATAGTCGTTCCTAAAAAAGAAATGACAGAAGATGATTATAATAAATTGAATTTAGCCTTCCAAAGAATAAAGAAGGGTTCCATGGTTAAGGTTATATATTATTCAAAGGATGAATATATAGAATATACAGGAATGGTATCTGAGGTAAATGAGAGTGCTAGATACATTAAAATTGTTAAGCTAAAAATATCCTTAGATGATATAAAAGAAGTAAATATCATAGAATAAAGATAAACTTTACTATAACTAAAATTTATATCTATTTTTTAACCGAATTTTATTCGATACATTTTCATGAAAAACGTTGTTATCTTTCATGAAAAAATGCAAAAAAATAATATGTCAATATGAAAACAAGTTCATTTTTTATAAATAATTTTGCTAAGTTCAAACAAAAAGTTGGTAAATAGACATCAATAATGTAAAAATAGAGTTTATACTTCAGTCAAAGTGAGGTATTTAACCATGACATTAGATGATTTAAAGAAATTAACACCCGTAGAACTAGACTTTATATCTGCACATATTTATAAATTGGTAAAGGATAGAGTAACTGAAGACACCAAGAATGAAGAAAACTTTAATCATGATCCAGATTGTTGTCCGCATTGTGGATCTCTTTCCTTCATTAAATATGGCTTTAACAAAGGAAAGCAAAAATATTACTGCAAAGACTGCAATAAATTTTTTTCTAAGACAACAGGAACGCTTT
>NZ_QXEV01000017.1 GCF_003550015.1 Anaeroplasma bactoclasticum | reverse complement strand
TTTGTCACAAGGAGTCAGCAGAGGTCATAGTAGGTAGAAATGCCGAAGGACTGAATGAAACTGCATATAAAGAAGCAAACAAATCTCTTGGATATGTATGATGAGCCCAAGTAATAGAAACGTATATGATATGAAAAGGCAGTAAAGTGTAATATGAATTCAATGATACTTTGTTAGCAATAAAGAAAGAATATGCAAGTTTCAAACCGCCCATTGCCGAACGGCACGATGTGGTGGTGTGAGAGGGGATGGAAGATAGTTAGAAATAATTATTTTCCTACTCTACTCGATTTTATGATAAAAATCATATGTTTTCTATTAAATTTTTTTAAAAAATGGTTTATAATTATATAAAGGCGATTCAATTTAGAGAAAAGGATGGAATATATTATGGCAACAAAGACTCCAGTAAAGGCTACTGCAAAAGCTCCAGCAAAAGCACCTGAAAAGGCACCAGCAAAGGCAAAAGAGGCTCCAAAGAAAGAAGAAGTTAAGGCACCTACTAAGGCAGTAGTTGGTAAGTATGTAATCTTTAATGAGGGCGATTTCTTTTATAAATACCGCTTATATGCAAACAATGGACAAGCAATTATCATTAGCGAAGCATACAAAGATAGAAAGGCTTGTTTAGGTGGTATTGATACATTAAAGAAAAATGTAGATAACTTAAAGATTGATTATGAAAAGGATAAGAAGGGCGCATGGTGCTTCAGATTAATTACATCTCAAGGTAGACCTTTAGCACAAAGCGCAAACTATAAATCTCAAAAAGATGCAGAAAGAGCTACTACATCATTTAAAAAATTTGTAGAAACAGATAAGATTATTGATGAGGATAATACATATTCTGATGATCATTATGATGTACAAATTATTGATGGTGATATCACTCCTTCAGCAAATGGTAAATTCTCTATTATTACTGAGGGCGGCGATTTCTATTACCAATTAAAAGCGAATAATGGTCAGGTATTATGTACATCTCAAGCATACGTATCTGAAAAGAGTGTAAAGGAAGCAATGGAAAACTTCCGTAAGAATGTATATGAAGGAAATTTCTATATTTTTATTGATAAGAGAAAACAAGCATTCTTTAAATTATATTCAAAACAATTACGTTTAGTTATGACAGGTGAAACATATAAGAATAAGGATTTAGCAATTAGTGCTGCAAAATCTGTATTAAAGTTTGCAAAGGATGCAAAGGTTGTATCTTAAAAACTAAAGTAAATGAGCTTAATACATTGTATTAGGCTCTTTTTTTGTCACATTATGATATAAATTCAACACACAAGTACGATTTTTGTGGAAAAACAATGATATTTGTTATATAATCGTTTACGGAAAGAGGTATAGTATAATGATTGAAATTAAAAATTTTTCAAAGTCTTACGTAAAAGGCGTTAAGGCTGTTGATGATTTATCTTTAACAATTGAAGATGGGGACTTATGTGCATTCGTTGGTTTAAATGGTGCAGGTAAGAGTACAACAATTAAAGCTCTAATGGGGATTTTACCATTTGAAGATGGGGAGATTTTAGTTGATGGGAAAAACATAAAATCTAACCCAGTAGAGATTAAGAAAATGATGGCATATGTACCAGATAATCCTGAAGTATATGCATTCATGAAGGGTATCGATTATATTAAGTTTATTTTATCTATTTATGGTGTTCCATTTAATGAGGGTGAAATGGAAGCATTCGCTAAGGAATTAGAGATATATAATGCCTTAGGTGATTTAGTATCTTCCTATTCTCATGGTATGAAGCAAAAAATAGTATTACTTGCAGCATTCTTGCATCATCCAAAGATTTTAGTATTAGATGAGCCATTTGTAGGTTTAGACCCTAAGGCAACTCATATATTAAAGGAAAAGATGAAAGAATATACACAAGCAGGAAATACAATTTTCTTCTCTACCCATGTTCTTGAGGTTGCAGAGAAATTATGTAATAAGGTTGCAATTATAAAGCAAGGTAAATTAGTTGCATCTGGTGCTATGGAAGAAGTAATTAAAGATCATTCTTTAGAGGATGTATTCTTAGAAATCTTCGATGAAAAAGAGGCTTTAAGTAATGAATAATTTCTTTACATTAACAAAGGTATTCTTTTTATCTGGATTTAATGTAAACAGTAAAAAGAAAAACCAAAAAAGTGCCCTTGGCCTATTTGGACTTACGCTAGTTTTATTTGCAATATCTTCTTTGGGTATATCATTTTCCATGATAATGAAGATGAAAGAAGCATCCCTTCCAATAGAATTATTCTTATGTGTATTATTAATGATGGGATTCATGTTGAATTTTATTATTTCTATTTTTCAGCTACAATCCATTATTTTTAACACTAAGGATTATGAGCTATTAGAAAGCTTGCCTATTTCAAAGCCTTGCATTATTGCAGCAAAACTATTCGCAACTTATTTAATTAATGTAGCAGAGGATGTTGCATTAATATTACCTGCGCTTGGAATATATTTTGCTAATGGAGGAACTATAGTTCCTGGAATACTTTCTTTTGTTAGTGCATTATTGATAAGTGTTGTTCCAATTTTACTTTCTGCAATTATTGGTTCAATATCTGCACTTATTTCAGCTAAAAGTAGACATTCTAATTTAATTAATATCATTTTAAGTTTATTATTCTTTGTCGTATTCTTTGGCGGATATTTCTATATTAATTATGCTGGTGCAGATATGCTTACTGGTGTACTTGATCATGTATTCTTTTTAAAGTGGATGAAGGATGCACTTTTGGGTGAATACATTAATTATTTATATTTTGTATTATTTAATTTAGGTGGTGCTATTATAGTAACACTTATGATTTCTTTAATTTATCGTCCGGTAAATACATGGCTAAAGGCAGGAGTTGTCCATGTCGATTATGATAAGGTAAAGAAGAATAACGAGAAAGTTGATTTAAACTTAGATAAGGTTTTATTAAAGAAAGAATGGAATATGGTATCAAGAAGACCACAGTATTTAATTAACTGTGTCTTAGGACAATTTTTCTTTTTAATATTCGCTATTATGTTCATATTATTACCTAATATGTTTGTTGGAGGCTCTGAAGAAATTCCTGAATCTTTACCACTTGTATTTGCAATGCTTGTAGCTCCAATGGGAATGCTAATGAATTCTATTGCAACAACAACCTCATCAAGTATTTCCTTTGAGGGAAGAAATGGTTATGAATTATTAAGAAGCTATCCAATAGATCCTATGTCTATTATTAAAGCAAAGATTAAAATAGGTATTATTCTTTCTATCACTGTTAATTTATTTGTATCTACAATTGCAGCTATAATTATGATTGTTAAGGGATTCTATATGCCATATCAATTAATACCTGTATATTTATATCCATTACTTGCAGGTATTGTTACAGCTTTAGTGGGTACATTAACAGGCTTAAGATGGCCTAAGCTTGATTTTGAAAATGAGGCTCAGGTATTAAAGAATTCTGCAGCAAGTAATTTTATTATGCTATTTGTGATGCTACCATCTATGATACTATTTGGAATACATATGACTGGTACTATTTTTGGTATACAATATTTTGAATTCATACATTATATTACATTTGGTGTAATTACTATTATTTATTTGGTTGCAGCAATCTTACTTACTTTCTGGATTAAAAAAAGAGGTAGAACTCTATTTGATCGAATAATTACAAGACATTAAATGGAAAAATCACTAATTCGTTTTGGATTAGTGATTTTCTTTCAAAAAAGAGTTTTTTCTTTCTTTTTCTTAATAATATTGGTATAATAACATAGAGTGAAACCACATATTTAAATAGGGTGATGTTATATGGCAAAGATAAAAGTCATGTTTCCTAGAGTAGAAGCGGGATTTGGACATATTATGACTTGTAATGCTGTTGAAGAAATATTTAGTAAAAAATATGGAAGCAGAGTTGAAGTTATTAATATCAATTTTTACTCGGATACACAAGATGCAAAACTAAAAAAATATGGTGAATTCTTAAAAACACAGGTAAGGAATTATACAGCACATCCAATGCTTGGACATTTTGCTACCTTCTCTTGTGAGTTTTGGGGTACGGATTTATCCACTTGGGGCACACTAAAGTTTCAGGTTCCAGGTTCTTATAAGAAGGGTATTGAATTCTTACAATCCTTTCAACCAGATGTAGTATTTTCTACACACTGGGCAACAAATTATTATGCAGAATTAATGAATCCAAAGCCATTTACAGTAATGTATTGTCCTGATGCATTATTAAATAAATTATTTAAATTTAGAGCAGATTTATCTTTAGTATCTATGGAAACAGGATATACGGAAGCGAAAAGAGATACAACCTATGACTCATCAAATCTTAAACTTGTACCATTCTGTATTAGAAATGATGCATTTAAGATGAAAGAAACAAAAGAATCTGCAAGAAAGAAATTAAATTTACCAGATAAGTTTACAGTTGTACTTGCAGAAGGTGGATATGGTAGAGGAGCAATGAAAAAAATTGTTACTAAGCTTTTGAAAGAGCATGTTCCTGTTACTGTTATTCCAGTTTGTGGTAAGAATGAAGAATTGCTAGAGTATTTTAAAAAGCTTACTCCAACAGAAGAAATTACATTCCTTCCACAAGGCTTCATTACGAATATATTTGAATATATGGTTGCATCAGATTTATTCTGTGGTAAGGCAGGTAATATGATAGCTGAACCAACCTTCTTTGGAGTTCCATCCATTATTACAGGAACATCAACATCCATTGAAACAAATATTGGTGACTATTATATTAATTATGTCCATTGTGCCGTTAAGGAATTTCATCCATCTAGGGTCGTAAAGATTATTAAAAGATGTGTAAAGGACCCTACAATATTAGTTCCTTATATTAAAGCTGCAAAAGACCATCACTCTTCCTATGGAGCTGAGGCAACCGCAGATTTACTTTGGGAAGAAATCGTAAAGAGATTCCCACAAGTATTAGATGAAAAACAAGAAGAAAATAAGTAGTTAGAGGTGACTTATGAATTACGTAGAAATAGTTAATCTTGTATTTACATGCATTTTTGGCCTATATGGTTTATTAATGCTACACTTTGTAATATTCGGTATTATTGGTGTATTTACATACAAGAAGTATCCTAAGACAGATGTTATAAACAAGTATGGTTTAATTATTCCAGCTAGAAACGAAGAGAAGGTTGTTGGTAATTTAATTGAAAGTATCCATAAATCTGATTACCCACAGGATAAATTACACATCTTTGTTATAGCTCACAACTGTACAGATAATACTGCAGAAGTAGCAAGAAGACTTCAAAAGGAAGGCTTCGCAAATATTTCTGTATATGAGTATAATAATCCAAATGAATGTACAATGGGTTATGCATTCCGTCATTTATTCTCTTGTATAGAGAAGGATTATGGTACACAAAGCTTTGATGGATTCTTTATCTTTAATGCAGATAATATTGTTGAAAAGAATTACTTTACTAAGATGAATGATGCATTTGAATATTATGATCATCAGTATGTAGTTACATCCTTCCGTAACTCTAAGAACTTTGGTTCTAATATTATGTCTGGCTTATACGGTATGTATTTCGCATTAGGCTGTGTATGCGAGTTTAGAGGAAGAAATGTTTGTGGATGCTCCACAAGAATCGCAGGATGCGGTTATGTAATCTCTTCTAAGGTTGTAGAAAATGGTTGGCCATATGTAACATTAACAGAGGACTGGGAATTCTCAGCAGACCAAATTTTAGATTCTAATAAGATTCGTTATTGTGATGAGGCAATCTTTTATGATGAGCAGCCAACAACATTTAAGGTAATGTGGCGTCAAAGAGTACGTTGGTCTAGAGGACACCTATTAGTATTATATTCTCGTGTTAAAGATTTATTAAAAGCTTTATTTAGTCCAAAAACAAAGCATAGAATGTCTACATTTGATATTGCTATGAACTGTCTACCTTTCTGTTTAGTATTAGGATTTATTGGTATTTTACAGTACATCTTATTAGCATTTGCTCCATGCTTTGGAATAGATTATAATACCGTATTATTTGGCAATCAAGCAAATGAGTGGTGGTATAATTTATTATTAGGTGATGGTGCATTATGGGGATTAGCTAGATCTACTATAGGTACATACTTTGGTATGCTAGCTCTTGCAATTATTGTGTTTATTGTATGTAGAAAGAGAATATTCCATGTAAGCTTAGGAAAGAAGATTTTAGTTTCCTTATTATGGCCATTATTCTTAATGATTCAGTTCCCTATTGATTTTGTAGCTATGTGCTCAAGAAACTTAGGTTGGAAGGTTATTCCACATGATGATAAAACAACAATTAATACGTTAGACGAAAAGAGAAAGAATTAATTCATTTAGGCTATGTCTTAGGGCATAGCCTTTTTCCTATATCGTTTACGTTACTATGAAAGTGTTTCACTAACCTTTTTATTTATTTTCTTGTTTGTTATAATAGCGAAAAGAGAGATTAAATCAGAGGAGTAAAAGAGTATTTATGGAATTGAATTTGTTTTTTAAAAGTATAATTGATCAGGATTTATGTCCTATTGTTGTATGTGATACAAAGCATACAATCATTTATATGAACCCTAAGGCTATTTCAAATTATGAAAAAAGAGGCGGAGTCTCTTTAGTTGGAAAAAGTTTACTAGGATGCCACAATCCCAACTCTGCATTTAAGATTTCTGAAGTCCTACATTGGTTTAATGATTCTAAGGAAAATAATATAATTCATACATTCTATGATGAAAAGAATAATAAAGATGGTTATATGGTTGCCCTAAGAGATAATGATGGAAAACTAATTGGCTATTACGAAAAGCATGAATATAGAAATAAGGATAATCAACCTTTTTATTCCTTTGGCTAAAAAGAATTGTTTCGGCAATTCTTTTTTTATGTTATACTAAAAAAAGAGGTATTCCTATGGCTACAGTAAAAACTATTTTAGTGAATGAAGATGTATTTTCAAACAATAATAAAACAGCAGAAGAGACAAGATTAATATTATTAAATCAAGGAACATATTTTATGAATATTATGTCCTCTCCTGGTTCTGGTAAGACCACTCTATTAACTAAACTTATACCTATGTTGAGTAAAAGGTATAAAATTGGTGAAATGGATTGTGATATTGAATCCGATTTAGATTCCAAAAAAGTAATGGAAGCATCAGGTATTGAAACATTACAAATCCATAATGGTGGATTATGTCATATTGATGCAGATATGACAAAGAGGGCTATTAATGAATATAATATAGATGGATTAGATTTATTAATACTTGAAAATATTGGTAATTTAGTTTGTCCTGCAGAATTTGATACAGGCGCTCATAAAAATTATATGATATTATCTATCCCAGAAGGTGATGATAAGCCACTGAAATATCCATTAATGTTTACTGTATCTGATGTTATTATTATTTCTAAAATAGATACACTTTCTTATTTTGATTTTGATATTGATAAAGCAAAAGAAAGAATACTTTCTTTAAATCCAAAGGCAAAATTCTTCTTAGTTTCTAGTAAAACAGGAGAAGGTTTAGAAGCTTTAGCGGATTATATTGAAGAAGAAATACATAATATAAAGAATAATAAGACAGTTTAATCTAAACTGTCTTATTTTGGTATAATGTTCAAAATTTAATATAGTTAGTGATATAATTGAAATATCAAGGAGGATAAGATATATGAATAAAGAATTTAAGGATGTCCGTATTATGGACAATTTCTATCAATCCTCATCCTTTTTTCCAATGCCACTTACATTAATTGGAACTTTAAATGAGGATGGAAGTGGAACAAGCTATGGAGCATATTCCTTAGTATTCCCATACTATATCGCAGGTAAGGAGTTTTATGCGATGCTACTAGAATGTAGAAATACATCAAATACTGCAAAGGGCTTATTAAGACATGGTAAATGTACAATTAATTTTATGCCTTATTCTAAGAAAAACTTTGAACAGCATGTTTTAATGGGATTCCCAGGAGATACTCCTGAAGAAAAGATGAAGAATTTAACAAGCTTTCATCCAATAGATTCTAAGAGCCAAGAATTAAACCCTAATGAAAAATTCCCTAAGATTTTATTTGAAGCTATTCAGGTAATGGAATGTACTTGGGTTAGGGAATTAGATGGGGCAGAAAATGATAAGGTAGAAGAAGAATATAATGGCCCATATCATAACTTTAATGGTATTACATCTAAATTTGGTGCACATTTCATTTTAAAGGTTGACCATATTTTATTAAAGGATGAATATTATAATGCCTTAGTTAATGGTGTAAATAGAAAGAACTTTGCACCACTACCTACAAACTGGGGTTATAGAGATTCTAAATTCTTCTGGTGTAGTGATTATGTAAAGCCAGATGCAATTGGTATTCCAGATAGAGAGGTTGACTTATCTAGTGTAAGATATGCTGCAGATAGATTACAAACAGATGTAAAATTTACAGATGATGCCTTAAAGATGCTTGTAAAGGTTCCAAGACCATTCTTAAAGCTTGTTTTACAGGGCTGCGTCAACTGGGCAAATGAGAATAACTGCAAGCTAATTACAGAGCGTGAAATGCAGATTATTAATGATAAGAGATCTAAGGAAAAAGGAAAATCCAAATAAATCGAAATATTTTCGATAATCTAGTTATATTTTTTAGGCCTGCATTGTGTAGGCTTTTCTTTTGTGTTAAAATAATGATAATAAGTAATATTATCGATTTTGGAGGTATCTAAAATGAAATATAAGAAGGCTCAAGCTTATTATGCTGATTTTAATACAATAGAGGTTAATCGTCTTCCTATAAGAAGCTATTTTATTCCTTTTACTACTAAAAAGGGAGCTTTAGGTTCAGATATTAAAAATAAGAGATATGATTCAGATAAGGTAGTATGTCTAAATGGTATTTGGGATTTTGCTTATTATGATAATCCAAATGATTTATTAGACACCTTTGATACAGATACAATGAAATGGGATAAGCTAGATGTTCCATCCTGCTGGCAATTTAATGGATATGGTAATCCAATGTATTTAAATGCGAGATATCCATTCCGCTTTAATCCACCAAAGATTCCAACAACAGAACCAGTAACCAAATATTTCTCCTATGAGACATGGTTTACTCATGCCAAAGAAGGAGAATATAATCATTTGGGTGTTTATCGTACCTTCTTTAATGCAAGAGAGGATAAAAGATATATTATATCCTTTTTAGGTGTATGTTCTTGTATTGAGGTATATTTAAATGGAGAATTCATAGGCTATTCTGAAGAATCTCATATGACTTCTGAATTTGATTTAACAAATCATATAAAGCCAGAAGCAAATGAGCTTGTATGTATTGTACATAGATGGTGTAATGGTTCTTATTTAGAGTGCCAGGATATGTTTAGAAATAATGGTATCTTTAGAGATGTATTATTAAAAGTAGAAGATAAGGTAGATATTTGGGATATTGATTTCAAATATAAAAAGGCTAAGGATGGGAAATATACCGCAACGATCTTAGTTGAATTATCTGGTAATGGTAAAGAAGAAATAGAAGTATCCTTAACAGGTCATGGCATTGAAAAGAATATTATAGGTACACCAGTAGATGGTAAAATTAGTGTCGAATTTAAGGATTTAGATGTTATAGAATGGAACGCTGAAAAGCCAACCCTATATGATTTAATGGTATCTATTCCAAATTCCTATGTATATACAAAGGTTGGATTTAAAAATATCAAAATTGATGATGCTATTTATTATTTAAATAATAAAAAGATTAAAATTCGTGGTGTAAATCACCATGATACATCTCCTGTAAATGGCTATACAATGACTTTAGATGAAATAGAACAGGATTTAAAGCTATGTAAGGAATATAATGTGAATACAATTCGTACATCTCATTATCAGCCAGATCCATATCTTTTAGAGCTTGCTTCTGAAATTGGTTTATACATTGTAGATGAATGTGATTTAGAGGCACATGGATGTAGAACACAATCCTTCCTATTTAATTTTAATTATTTATCGAAAAAGAGAAGCTGGATGAGCCATTATGTCAATCGTATGGAAAGACATTATGGTAGAGATAAATTACTAAAAACTCCAATTATTATGTGGAGCTTAGGTAATGAATCTGGTGATGGCTGTAATACAATGGCTATGTATGAATGGATTAAAAAGAGAAGTGATATTCCAGTTCAATATGAGGGCGCAGTATATAATAGAACAAAGGCTTATGATATTGCATCTCAAATGTATCCATCGGTAGCTGATATTACTTTAGTTGGTGAACGCAAAAGTAAGACTAAGCAGTTTAATGATAGACCATATTGGCTATGTGAATATGCTCACGCGATGGGTACAGGTCCAGGTAACTTAGAAGGTTATATGGATGTATTCTATAAATATGACAACATCATGGGTGGTTGTATTTGGGAAATGGTAGACCACGCGGTATTACATGAAGATGGATCTTATACTTATGGTGGAGACCATGGCGAATGGATTCATGATTCTAATTTCTGTTGTGATGGATTATTCTATCCAAACCGTATGCCTTCCACAGGCGCATATATCATGAAGCATGCCTATCGCCCATTAAGGCTTGAGCTTGCAAGTGAAAGAGAAATTAGAATATTTAATACCTTATCCTTCACTAGTGGTAAGGAATTTAGAATTGATTTTGAAATTAATGGAAAAGAATTCTCTTTAATTCCTGATGTCAAACCATTAAGAAAGAAAATCTTTGAAATAGATTTAGGAGAAATCGGGGATAAGGATTGCTTCTTAAATGCGAAGATTTATGAAATTAAAACAAATCGTTTAGTAGATGAAGCACAGCTTATTCTGTCTGAAGAAATAAGATTAAAGCCTAAAAAGATGCCTCTACCAGAGGAATTTAAGCTAGTAGATGGAAATCCTGTAATAGAGTTTAAAGATTCTAAAATAAATACATCGATTCCATATTCGATTCTATTCCGTGCAGGTACAGATAATGATAAGGAAAGATTCTATTTCAAAACAATGCCAAAATGGTATGATGAAAAAGAAAAAATAACGGAAACATTTATTGGTAAGGAAAAGTGTGTTGTAAAGACAATTGTTACTGCAAATAAGAATACCTTTGAGGTAGAAGATACATATTTGGGATTAGAAAATGGTGTTTTTGTAACATCTATTATTAAACCAATTTCTGTATCAGGCTTCTTACCTAGATTTGGTAAAGCATTCAAATTAGATTCAAGCTTTGATGATGTTACATATTATGGTAGAGATAAGGAATCCTATATTGATATGGTAGATCATTCTAAGATTGCTTTATGCCATTCTAAAGTATTAGATATGGTTGAAAACAACATTAAGCCTCAAGAATCTGGTAACCGTATGGATACAAGATATGCAGAATTATCGAATGGTAAAGTAACATACCGCTTTGAAGCAGTATCTGAAGCGTTCAATTTAGGTATTAAACCATATTCTGATTTGGAGCTTACAAAAATGCTACATAGAAAAGATGAGGTAAGAAGTGGAACCTATATAACAATTTCTAAATTCCAAATGGGAATTGGTACAGGTTCATGTGGACCATCAACCCTAAAAGAACATTCTTATTATGCAGATAGAGAATACAAGCTTCAGTTTATTATCTCTTGGAGTGAAAACAAAGATAAGTAAGAAATATTATACTTGAATGTATCTTTGAAAATGGTATAATAAAGGAAGAATTTTGTTTTGAAAATGGTGGTTTATTGTGACAAATTTAAAGAGACTGAGAGAAGAAAATAACCTTACAGTAAAAGATATGGCACACTTATTAAAGGTGACTAGAGGAAAGTATCTTTCATGGGAAAATGATACAGCGGATATTCCTTCTATGTATTTATATAGCCTTTCTTATTTATTTGGAGTTGGCTATGATGAAATCATTGCTTATGAGAAGCAAGATGATTTAGACTTTTCTATGAGAAGGGATGCTGTAAAGAAAAGATATACAAAAAGAATCACTAAGATTTGGATTGCTTTAACTGTGATTGTCGCTTTTATCGCAACAGCGATTTCTATATTAGTAAATCTTGCTCCTCAAATTCATGCAAAGATGCATGCGGATTCTTGTTATAGTCAAGCTGTAGATTACGTTCATGAAAGATTGGGCGATGATATGAGTGTTGAAAAACTATTGGGATACGCTAATAAGAATTGCGGAATTCAAGCAGATATTTATATGAGTAGTGTTGCTATTGTACCAGTATCTAGACAATATATGATTTTCTTTTCTAATGGTAAGCAAAAGAATATTATTGATATTTCTTCAGGCTTTTTAACTGTTGCTCATGGAAATATATATGAAGGAGAGTATTCTTATTCATTTGAAATTGTAGGTTATAGCATTTGGTATTATTTAGTAATATATGAGGATGGTAATCCACCACTAAAAGATTTAATTGATTGTTATAGTGCTTCTTTAGAAAAATCTTTAGAAAAATAAACTAAAAAGGTTAATTACAAAAGTAATTTCCGCTGATAAAGGTTGTAAAAAATAAAAATTGATTTTATGGTTAGTTTCCGCTGTTATCTGGCAGTTGAAATTAACCTTTTTATTTTCTTCAAATTGAAATTTGGTATATAATAGAAATAGGTAAAAAAATCGAAAAAAAAGAACCTAGACCTATCTTTGATAGGACTCAAATCTTTTTTTGGACTTGAATTCCGCTATGATTTTCATAAGATTAATTTACCCAGTTGTCAGATTTTTATTTAAAATGGCCTATTTCAATAACTCTGGTGAAAGTATAACTGAATTAGGCTCAATAAGCGAGATATTTAGTTTATCTAAAATCTCACGACCGAAAAAGGCATAGAATAATTCTATTGGCGTAGAATAGTCTGTGCTTTTTCTCTTTAGCGAATTTACATGCGATGTTATTTTGTTAAAATCATTTTGGTTAAAATCGTTAAGAGAACTACCTTTTGGAATAATATATCTAAACAATTCATGAGTTCTTTCACATGATCCTTTTTCGCCACTACATTGAGGATGACAAAAATATAAATCCGTTCTTAATTCGCCATTTTCTGGGTCATACATTATTCCATCAATATCTGTGAATTCACTACCATTATCAGTTAATATTGTTCCAAATATTTTTTTGTAATTCTCAATTCCAATTATAGATTGAATAGTATTAAGAGTATTAACCACAGTTGCTGCAGTCTTATCGTTCATTATGAAATATAATTGTAATTGGATTTTAACTATCTTAAGTGACAAGCATACTTTTCCACCTTTAACACCTTCAACTGTATCCATTTGAGTATATGTTAAATCAGGATTTTTAGCCAACAGATCTAGAAAGTCTTCATAATGTCTTCCGACTTTTTTGTTTTTCAAAATTTTTGAGTTTTGAGGTTTGGTACCATTAAGTCCTTTAAAGTATGCGATTCTATGTGTATCCAATATATTTGCGTTAAAATATCCTTTATGAAGGTATGTATAAGCTGTTGTTACACAAATCGGTACGTTATTAGAATGTAGTATGTGTTCTATACTTTGTTTTTTCTTTAATCCAGATGATATGACTTCATTAATTTTTTCAAATTCTTTTTGAGTCATATAAACGCCTTGTCTTGAATCGGTTAACGTATATTCATATGATTCGTGAGCTGGAATAGGATTATAATAACTTTTTGACAGTGTACAATGTCCTCTTTTATGACACCCATTACATACCCAAGGGAACCGTAGGAGATGTTTACATGTATATTTTTCGTAATACTCACATAAGTATGCTTGTATATTGCTATTTTGTTTAAATTCACATTTTGCCTTTTTTACACAGGTATTACATACTTGAGACATGACTTTATAGTTTGGTTGTCTTTTATCTATTGGAGTACGTCTAGCTTTAACTTCTTTAGAAATAGTAGTAGGATCTTTTTCTAATATATCGCTAATGCTATTTAATGTTACTATCATTGAACCATTCAAGGCTCGATTATTTTTAATTATATCTTCAATAGTAATTCTGTCTTTAAGCGTTAATGCCTTACCATATTTTTTACTATCTATATGCTTAGTGTTTGTTGCCATAATAGCCTCCGTCTATCTGACTAACTGGTAATATTTATTATAGCGGAATTTACATATGAAAGTCTTTTTTAAAGTTACAACCTTTATCAGCGGAAATTACTTTTGTAATTAACCAAATAAACTAAAAAGTCTTCATTTGAAGGCTTTTTCTTTTCAAATCAATAAGTTTCATTTATAATATTAGTATTAAAGGATGTGTGTGTATATGGATTTTATGACATCAGTCATCTTGATTATGGTATTCGTAGTCATTTATGTCATCTTAATACAAATATTTTCAGTGCTTTTTCGTATTACAGGTCTTACTAAAGAAAAAGCGAGCTTTCAGGCTATTTCTTTATTAACTAGCTGTGGTTTTACTACAGGTGAAAGTGAAGTTATTACTTCAGATAGAATAAGAAGAAGAATTGCCATTGCTGCTATGATTTCAGGTTATAGTTTTTCAGTAGTAATTGTATCCCTATTAATCAATGTGTTTATGAATGCAGGAAATGGAGTATCAGAATCCAATCATTTTTGGATATTTATATCCTTTGGTGGTTTTATTCTATTTTTGATTTTCATGCAAATTCCTGTTGTTAAAAGATTATTTGAAAGAATAATAGAAGCAATCGCATCTATCGTTTTAAGAAGAAATAATAGAGAAAATATCATTACTCTTTTAGATAATTATGGTAAGGATGCCATTGCAGAAATCTATTTAAATAGAGTACCTGATTTTATGGTAGATACTACAGTTATAGACAGTAAGATTAAAGAAAAATATAAGATTAATATCTTAATGTGTAAAAGAAATGGTAAGATTTTAGATGTTACTAAAGATACTATATTTAAGAAAAAGGATTCTTTAGTTGTATTTGGTTCTTATTCTGGTATAAGAAATTGCTTCACGAAAAAGGCACGAGAAACAAAGAAGAATGTCATTGAGCTTATTGAAGAATATGGTGATGAGGCCATGACAGAAATTCAATTAAATCGTCTACCTGATTTCTTAAAGGATAAGGGTTTATATGAAAGTGGATTAAAGATTAATTATAATATTAATTTATTAACCATCAAAAGAAAAGATACTATTGTACCTATTACCGCAACAACAATGCTTCAGCGTGGAGATATAATCGTTGTGTTTGGTACATATACAAAAATAAAAGAAGCATTCGCAGATAAAGAAAATGAAGAAAATGTGGACAAGGACTAGCCTTGTCCATTTTTATGGTTTAAATTCAATTATATCTCCTGGTTTCATATCATTTAGATAATAATTTGAAATTCTTATTCTTTTTAATTCAACTACTTTATTATTACACATTTGAACTAATCTTCTAATTTGATGATATAATCCTTCAAATAAAATGATAGAAAAAGTATAATCATCTATTTTCTTTACCTTTGCAGGCTTAGTCATTTTTCCATCCATAAGGTAGGATTTTCCCATACCATTTAAAAAATCTATAGTAATACTTTTAGAAACTTTTACAATGTATTCCTTTTCATGTTCATTTTTATCTCCTGTAATTTTGTTTAAAAAATTACCATCATTCGATAAAACCATTAATCCTTCAGATTCTTTATCTAATCTTCCGGCAGGAGTAACCTTAAAAGGAATATTTATTTGATTTATATAGCTATTTTCTTTATTTGAAATAGTAGATAAAATACCTTTTGGTTTATAATATAAATAATAATGAAATTGAATCATTTCTATTTTATTTCCATCTATAGATACAATATCATTTGGGTTTATTATTGTAGATAGTGGAACAACTATATTATTTACAGTGACCTTATGTTTATTCATATATTCTGTTAATTCTAGTCTAGTTAAATCTAGACTATTTTTTAATAAATTATATAGTCTCATAGTATACCTCATATTTTATTTTACCAAAAATGAATAAATTATTGTATAATTATTTATACGAGGTGGTGATTCTATGAAAAGTATAGTTAAAGGAATTATAGGAACTATATTAGGAACCCTCTATGTTTATTTTTGTATTAATGGGTATCCTTCCGAATGGATTGTACATGGTTCATTTTTAAGTATGGGTACACCTATATTAAGACAGCTTGTGAATTCTTGTATATTCTTTTTACTCGCTCCTCTAACCTCTCTTTTATTAGGCTATTATAAAAAGATGAATGAAGGAGTAGTTGTAAAATATGGAATTTTATTTTTAGCAGTTTTATTTATATCTTTGATTGCTGAATTTATTGGTCATATTGGTGATTATAAATTTGCGCCTACATTTGATGTAATATTCTTTGATGCATTAGCGAATGGATTCTTAAGAAATGCATCGATTATTTTATCATTGGTATTATTTACAAAATCATTAACCTTATTCCCTTTAGGAAAGTATAAGGATTTTATTATAATAGCTTTATCTATTTTATTATATGTTTTAGTAACTATAATATATCATATAGGCTTTTCATCACTAGCTATGACATATCATATAGCTATTGGATTTGGTATGGGTTTACTTACTTCTTATTTTGTTTTAAATGAAAATTCTTTAGTGATTCCTGCAATATTCTTTGGTCTTGTTGGTATTACAAGGCTTCCAAGCTATTATGCAATGGATAGTGAAACACAAGTAGTTACTTATGTCATATTAATCTCTATGTATTTTATTGTAGGTATTATTATGATACTTGCAGAAGTATATTTATTTACACATAAATCAAAAGAAGTTATGGAATAAATTATTAATATTTGTTACATATCTTTGAATTCTTTTTAATAACACAACATAATTTTGGTTATCCCATTGACAGCGCTTTCGAAATGTTGTAAATTTGAAGTGTAAAGAATTGAATAGGGCAAAGTATTCGAAAGGATATGACGCAAAGCTATAGGGCCTTTAAAATGGCAGCCAGTTGCATAAAATATTTGCAAATTTAGCTTACGGAATATTCGTAAGCTTATTTTTTTTAAGGGAGGGGATATCATATGCTGATGGAAGAATTAATTTTAAAGCATAAGTATTTTCAAGCTATTCGTATGAAAAATGGACAAATATTAGATCCACTTACCAAAACGATAGCTAGAAGTCCAATGATTTCCTACATTAAGTATTTAATTAAGAATAATATTCCATTTACTATGGGGATATTTGATGTTGATAATTTTAAAAATGTCAACGACAATTATGGACATCAAATAGGTGATGAAATATTAGTTAATTTTTCAAGGAATGTAATGAATTCCTTTGGAAGTACTGCTGTAATGGGAAGATATGGTGGAGATGAGTTTTTAATTGTAAGAGAAGGGGAGAAGTCCTATGATGAAATCAATGAATTTGTAGGACATATTTATAATACTGGAGTCAGAAAGCCAATATTACTTTCTACAGGTAAATCCTTAATGGTTTCTGCAACAACAGGTATTTGTACATTTCCTAAGGATGGAAAGAAATATGAAGAATTATTCTTACTTTGTGATAAATGCTTATACTTTGGTAAGCATGAAGGAAGAAACTGTTATACGATATATGTAGAATTACTTCATTCGAAAATAGATTTATCTAAAACAAAGAAAAGAGGAATATCTGAAAGAATTATAAAGCTTTATAAGATTTTAGCGAATGCAGAAAAAAAGAATAAGGCTTATAAGGGTATGGAATATATTACAAATGATATGTCCATTTCAGGTGTTGCTTATTTTAATAAAAATAAAATCCAAATATCTTATGAAAAGAATGAGGAATATGGTAAACCACCATTATTACCCGATGACTTTATCAAGGATTTAGAGGAAAAGGAATACATAAGGGTAGACGATATTGAAAGAATAAAAGAAAAAGATCCGGCCCTTTATGAATTTTGTTATAAGAATAATCTTTTATCCTTTGTTGTATTCCGTGTTACAGAAAAAGAGAAGAAGCTAGGTTATGTAATGTTTTATGATTCTGACTTTAGAAGAGTATGGCAAGAAGATGATTTAGCTGTATTTGTAGTCTTTGTAAAGTCTTTAGGAATGATTACTCATTTCGGTATTGTATAAGAGGTCATGTGACCTCTTTTCTAATGTTTTAATAGCATCTTGTAATTTAGTAATAAGTATAGTATACTTAACAAGCAACACTTATGAAAGGGGGATTATAATGAAAAGAAAAACATATTATTATTCATCTTATACCGATGACTTTGGTATAACAGAGAATGTTAAAAAGACCATAGTTGGAGATGATTATAAATATAATCCAAGTAATCTATTTAGTTTTTTATGGTATTACTTAATCGCTATGCCTATAGCTTTTCTTATTATGAAGATCTCCTTTCACTATAAATTTATAAATAAAAAGATAATAAAAGAAGTTAAAAAGACAGGATTTTATGTATATGCAAATCATACAAATTTTGTAGGAGACGCATTAATGCCAAGCCTACTTCAATATAGAAGAAATAATATTATTGTAAGAAGCGATACAGTTTCTATTACAGGTATAAAGCATTTAGTTAAGGACTTAGGTGCACTACCCTTAGGAGATACCTATAAAGCAAGTAAGAATTTATTAAAGGAAATGAAAAAAAGAATAGAGAAAAAAGAATCTATAACGATTTATCCTGAGGCTCATATTTGGCCATATTATACAGGTATTCGTCCTTTTTCTAGTTCTTGTATGAAATATCCTATCATGATGGGGGTACCATCTATTGCGATGACGATTTGTTATCAAAGGAGAAGATTTGGTAATAAACCTAAAATGGTAGTATGCTTAGATGGACCATTCTACCCAGATTTAGATTTACCAAATAAAGAAAGAGAAGAAAAGCTTGCGGATGATATATATGCTGCATTAAAAACAAGAACTATGCAGTATTCTACATATTCTATAAATGAATACATTCATAAGCCTAAAGAAGAAAGCAAATAATCTTTCTTTTTTAATATCTTGACATATACCCCTAGGGGGTATATACTATTTGTGCTGGAGGTGAAGATATGGAATGTTCATGCAATAAAAAAATGAAAGTGAGAACAGATGAAGAAAAGAAGGAAATCACAACTAGAATTAACCGAATAATTGGTCAATTAAATGGTGTTAAAAATATGATTTTAGAGGATAAGTATTGTAATGATGTTTTAATACAGTTATCCGCAGTAGATAAATCTGTAAAAAGCTTAGCGAATGTTGTATTAGATTCTCATATGCATACTTGCTTAATAGAGCATATTGAAAATAAAGACTATGCCATTATAGATGAGATTATAGATTTAGTAAGGAGATTCCAATAATGAAAAAGAAATTTAATGTTACTGGAATGACCTGTGCGGCCTGCCAAGCCCATGTAAAAAAGGCAGTAGAGAGCTTAGAGGGTATTGAATCTGTAAATGTAAATTTATTACAAAATACAATGGATGTATCTTATAAAGAAGATGTATGTTCTATAAAAAATATAGAAGATGCCGTATCTAAAGCAGGCTATAAGGCCTCCTTACCAAAGGAAAAGATAGAAATAAAGGAAAAGGATAATTCTTTATTAAATCTGATTATATCTATTATATTTTTATTCATATTAATGTATTTTTCTATGGGACATATGATGTGGGGTTGGCCTATATGGGATATTTTTAACATGCATTATTCTAAAATGGGCTTTGCCTTAATCCAATTCCTTTTAGTCTTACCTATTATTTATCTAAATAGAGGATATTTTATAAGAGGATATAAAAGATTATTTAAGGGTCCAACTATGGATTCTTTAATTGCCGTAGGCGCAACAGCCTCCATTCTTTATAGTATATATGCATTATTTTCTATTGCATATGACCCAAGTGATTCTAAAATGCTTCATATGAGTCTATATTTTGAAGCTGCAGGAATGATTTTAGTGTTTGTATCCTTAGGTAAATACTTAGAGAATCTATCGAAAAAGAAAACTTCCAAATCATTAGAATCCTTATATAGCCTTGCACCTAAAAATGCAAGACTACTTAAAAATGGTATAGAGGTTATTGTAGGGGTAGAAGATATTCATGTTGGAGATATTGTAATTATAAAAAAAGGTGATGTAATTCCTGTAGATGGTATTGTAAAAAAAGGAAATGCATCCATTAATCAAGCAAATATTACAGGAGAATCTATTCCTGTATATAAAGTAGAAAATGATATATTATATTCTTCAACCACAGTAGAAAATGGTTATATAGAAATGGAAGCTACTAAGGTAAATGAAGATACTACATTTGCCCATATTATTCATTTAGTTGAAGAAGCAGCAAATTCCAAAGCACCTATATCTAAGCTTGCAGATAAAATTGCAGGAATCTTTGTTCCAATTATATTTATCATAGCTATTTTGGTATTTATTGCTAATTTCTTATATGTTCAGTTTAATAATTTAGATTATGTTACAACAAATGCCTTTGAAGTAGCATTCAATTATGCAATTACTGTTATTGTAATTGCTTGTCCATGTGCACTTGGTCTTGCAACTCCTGTTGCGATAATGGTAGGTACAGGCAAGGGTGCTGAAAATGGTCTTATTATAAAAAATGCCGAAATTCTAGAAAGAACAGGTAAAATAGATACAGTTGTTTTTGATAAAACAGGTACGATTACTATTGGACATCCAATAGTAACAGACATTACTATAAATGATGAAATATTGTCTAAAATATATTCTATTGAATTATTATCGAATCATCCATTATCTAAAGCAATTATTGAATATGCAGAGAATAAGAATTTAAAAAAGTATTTAGTTAAAGATTATCAAGCCTTAGATGGAATGGGATTAAAGGCTAAGGTAGTAGACAATGAATATTATATTGGTAATATAAAAGGTATAAATGAACCAATGGATTATTCTAATCTAGAGGATGAAGGTAAAACAGTTCTCTATATAAAAGAAAATGATAATTTTTTAGGTATTATTGCAGTAAGAGATGAGGTAAAAGAGAACTCCAAAGAAGCTATTTCCTTATTAAAGGATATGAATATTCATGTAGTAATGCTTACAGGAGATAATGAAAAAACTGCAAATGCTATATCCAAAATGGTTGGAATTGATACTGTAATATCTAATCTCTTACCAAGCCAAAAGGCAGAGGTAATCGATAGCTTAAAAAAAGATGGTAAGCTTGTATCTATGGTTGGGGATGGTGTCAATGATGCAGTAGCACTAGCTAAATCGGATTTAGGTATTGCGATAGGATCTGGAAGCGAAGCTATAAGAGAAAATTCAGATATTGTATTAGTTAGAAATGATATTCTAGATGTAGTAAATGCGATTATGCTATCTAAAAGAACTGTATTTACTATAAAGTTAGGATTATTCTGGGCATTCTTTTATAATTTCATTTGTGTTATTTTAGCATCAGGAATTTTCTATCATATAAGTAAAGGTAGCTTCCAAATGAAGCCAGAATATGGCTCTATAGCGATGAGTATATCATCTGTATCTGTAGTATTAAATGCTTTATCTATTAATTTCTTTAAATTAAAAAGAAGTAAAAATATAATAGAAGAAAAGAAGGAGGAAGAAGAAATAATGAATAAGGTTGTAATACCTGTTGAAGGTATGATGTGTAAGCATTGTAAGGCTCATGTAGAAGAGGCTTGCAAGAATGTTTTAGGTGTAGAAGATGCTGTTGCATCCCTAGAGGATAAGAATGTAACTGTTACATTAAATAAGGATGTTAGTATAGATACACTTAAAAATGCGATTAATGAAGCTGGCTATGAAGCAAAATAAAAAGACCCTCGGGTCTTTTTTATTTGCTGTATTTATTTATTGCATTTTCAATTTCTAAAAGCATCTTTTCGCTTTTTATATAAGATTGAATATCATCCATATTAAACATCTTGTTTTCAAAAATAATTGCTTGCAAAATTGCTTCTGTATATAGAACTTCTCTATGCTTTATTAAGGCCTCTTCAAAATCAAAATTCATTTTTGTACTAATACCTTCTTTTATTCCTAAATAGAACATACTATGCTCACCAAATGCTTGTCGAATAGTTTCTATTGCTTCAAAGCCATTAATAATTTCTTTAACAGTTGCTTGTTTTCTTTTACCACAGATTAGTGTACCACCATTTAATAATAAGTCTGTTGTAGTTCCTAATATATCTGCAAGATCTAATAGTATACTTGAATCTGGCAATGCAAGACCTCTTTCCCATTTAGAAACTGCTTGAAAGCTAACATTAAGTTTTTCTCCAAGTTCCTGTTGAGTGAGGTTGTTTTTAATTCTTAGTTTTTTAATATATTCTCCAATTTTAATAATATCCATTATTCTTTTCTCCTACACTACCAATTATATGAAATTATTCATTCGTTTCAATAACTTAATAGATTATTAAATTCAACTATAGGTTTATATAGAAATAAAACAAAAACATGTTGATCGATTCAACATGTAATTCTATTTTACTTATGAATAATCTTATATGTAATTTTAGCCATTTCTTCATCAGTTTCGTTCATGTTTTCTAATATCCATTTATAAACGATAGCGTTGATTGCACCACCAATAGCTGCATCCTCATATTGCTTTTCCGTATTTCTTTTAATGATTTCACAGGCTAAATCCTTTTTATGATTTAAAATATGTAGGTTTTCTAAGCTTGCTTTTGTAATGATTTCAATTTCTTTCTTTCTACTTCTTAAACAATTATAGAACGTTTCAAGTTCTTTAACATTATAATTTAAGAATAATTGTATATCTATATTTGTTGATTCAATTAAATCATGAACAATATCTTCAATTAAATCATCCTTAGATGAGTAATTTCTATAGAAGGCAGTTCTTGATACACCAGCTCTTGCAACTAAATCCGTAATAGAGATTTTATCATATCTTTGTTTAGATAATAATTCTAGCATTGCAGTTTTAATATAAGATTTTGTTAGATTTGAAATTTCTTGGTTTGTACTCATAGTCCCTCCATAGACGTAACATTTGTAACGCCGCTAGTTATTTTATCATTTATGATAATTTATGTCAATCAAATGAACTTGAAAATAAAATATTATTATCATAAAATGATATTGATAAAAATGGTGGAGGAAGTATTATGAAAGAGTATTGGAAAGGCGGAAATATGCTATACCCTGTACCTGCAGTTTTAGTTAGTGTAGGTACAATGGAAAAGAAGAATGTATTAACTGTTGCTTGGTGTGGTACTGTATGCACAAATCCACCAATGTTATATATTTCAGTAAGACCTGAAAGATTCTCTATGCCTATGATTTTAGAAACAAAGGAATTTGTTGTTAATTTAACAACAGAAGAGCTTGCTTTCGCAACAGATTATGCAGGAGTAAAATCTGGTAGAGATACAGATAAATTTAAAGATTTAAATTTAACTGCAATTGAATCAAAATATGTTAAGGCTCCATCAATAGATGAATCTCCTGTTAATATTGAATGTAGAGTAAAAGAAATTATTCCATTAGGATCTCATACAATGCTACTTGCAGATATTTTAGGCGTTACTGTAGATAGTAAATATATGGATGAAAGTGGTAAATTTGATTTAAAAAAAGCCAAAGTAATTACATATTCTCATGGAGAATATTATGGTCTTGGAGAATATTTGGGTAAGTTTGGATATTCTGTAAAAAAGAAAAAATAATATTTTAAAATAGATGTACTTTGTGGTATAGTATAAATGCTTGCTTCTTTAGTACATCGGTAGTACGCGGCCATGGTAAGGCTGAAAGGCTGGTTCGACCCCGGCAAGAAGCACCATTTGAAACAATAGCTTTGATACATTGTATCAAGGCTTTTTTATATATTCTTTAATAATTCATTTTTGTTTATTGTAAAAATTTTGTCATAACAAATCTTTTCTTTCCAACATCCTTTATAGAAGAACCAATTGAATAAATATCAGCATCTATTATCAAAAATCTATCATGTATTATATTATTTCTGTTTACTATTAAATTATGATTAATTTGAAATTTATTAATATCTTGTTTAGTAATACTAGCTGAAGGTAATGTGTAAATAGTAATAGGTATATGTATTTCATTTAACATATCTAATACAGTTATATCAATATATCCATCGATAATTATTATTTCTTTCTTAGCAGATAGAAGAAGCTTTTTAATATAAGAATATGCCTCAAATATATTGTTTTCATAAAATAGCATATTAGATAATATATTATCAGTTGATTCAAGTGATAATAATCTAGTATTTATAATAGATGTATTTTCAATTAAATTATTTACTTTATTATTTAATGTAATTATATTTTCTTGGCATTCAATACATCTTTTATTATTTATAGAATAACCATTTAATAAATATCGTTTTAAAACTGAATTGGCCCATTTCCTAAATAGAATACCTCGTTTAGATTTAACTCTATATCCCAATGATATTATTACATCTAAATTATAATAAGCGACATTGTATGTTTTGCCATCTAAAGCAGTTGTCGCAAAAAATGCGACAGCTGAATTATCACATTCTTCATTTAAAATGTTATTAATATGCTTTCTTATTGTTTTTTCATCTCGTTCAAACAATTTTGCAAGATCATGAACATTTATCCATACAGTCTCTTCATCAGGCGATACATTTACATCTAAACTGAATTCTCCATCTTCAAATTTTATTAATTCATATTTCTTTTCATTGATATTCATATGATTTTCCTCCTGGTTTTCTAAAAAAGAAAACTCCACTGCAATTTTATGCAATGGAGCTAAATACAAATCTATTAAGTTGTAATTTCAATTGAATATTATGTTTCATTTTACAACTTCCTTTACTACCAGTATTATAGCATATTATTTAGTGTTATGGTACAATTATTCTAATAATGGATTTTATATGAAACATAAGGTGGGAAGATATTATGAATAATAGTTTTATAGAGATGAAACTCTTTCAGGTTAAACCAGATAAACTAAATGAATTTGAAGCAAAGATAGAAGAAATTTCAATAAAGCAATTAAAGTGTAATGGATGTATATCTTTAAAGTATTTTAAAAGATTTTACACAATAGATGGAATTGAACTTGGAGAAGCTCCAAGAGAATTAACTAAGATTGTAAAATGTGTTAAATATTATTCTATTTGGGAGTTTGATACAAAAGAGAACTATGGTAAAGCCATTAAAACCTTCTTTCAAAATTATAATAAAGACTTACAAAAACTTTTAATTGCACCATTTGATATAAATTTGGGTTATTCTCTTTAAAATACAACTTTTATTAAATTGCATATTTATTATTTTTTTAAATATAGTATAATTAATTTCGTGGGGAATGATTGTCTCCCTTGCAGAAATGCTAAACCGCTTATCTAAAGCTGATGACGTCTATGATTTTTTAATCATGGGCAAATCAGCTTTTTTTCATTATTTAGGAGGAATTATGAACATATTTTTATCATTATTTTTAATATTTACTTGTGGTATATTGGGTGGATTTATATTTGAAAAAATAAAACTACCTAAGCTAGTATGGTATATAATACTTGGAATATTAATAGGACCATCTGTATTTAATATAGTAGATAATACTTTAATAGATATATCATCTTATTTAAGACAAATTGCATTAGTTATTATATTAACTAGAAGTGGATTATCCTTAGATATTCATAATTTGAAGAAAATAGGTAGACCAGCTATATTTTTGTGTTTCATACCAGCTACCTTTGAAATAATAGGAATTACAATATTTGCTCCTATATTTTTAGGAATATCTTACATTGAAGCATTATTACTAGGCTCTGTTATAGCTGCTGTATCACCAGCTATCGTTGTACCTAGAATGATTAAACTAATGGAAGAAGGATATGGAAAGAAAAATAGTGTACCAGAGGTAATTATGGCAGGAGCATCTTGTGATGATATTTTTGTAATCGTATTATTTTATTCTTTTAAAGAATTAGCCAAAAACTCCAACTTTAATCTTTGGAATATTACTCAAATTCCATTAAGCATAGTTAGTGGTATTACACTAGGAATTCTGGTTGGATTTTTAATTGTATTTATTATTCATAAATTAAAAATGAGTACTATTATTCATGTTATTCTTATGCTTGGTACATCCTTTGGAATATTATATTTAGAAGCATTATTAAAGCCATATTTTAGTATATCTTCTTTGCTTGCAATAATTGTTATGGCATTAACAGTGAATATATTTAAAAAGAAGGAAGCCAAAGATATGCAAAAGACCTATAATTCCTTATGGAGTGGTTTTGAAATATTATTATTTACTTTAGTAGGTATTGCAACTAATATCCATTATGCATTCTCTAGGGATGGTGCTATATTAGTTGGTATTATATGTATTGCCCTAATCTTTAGAAGTATAGGTGTATTTATATCTATCCTTGCAACCTCCTTCACTAAAAAAGAGAAGCTATTTATTATATTCTCATACCTTCCTAAGGCTACTGTTCAAGCATCAATTGGTGCAATTGCACTAACTGAAGGATTAGCTTGTGGTAGTATTGTATTAACTGGTGCAGTTATTTCTATATTAATTACTGCACCTTTAGGTGCAATATTAATGGATAATACATATAAAAAGCTATTAGAAAAAGATATTATAGATAGTGAACTTAATGAAGAATATGATATAATATCAAAGGAAGAAATAGAGGTGTAAATATATGGATTTAATTCAAAGTTTTTCTATAGATCATAGATATATAATTCCTGGTATATTTTTTAGTAGAGGAGATACTATTTTAAATGGTAAGGCATCTACTTATGATATAAGATTAAAAAAACCAAATAGAGAACCAGCAATCGATGTAGCTGCAATGCATACTTTAGAACATATCATTGCTACATATTTAAGAAATAATCCAGCTTGGAAGGATGAGGTTATTTACTGGGGCCCTATGGGGTGCTTAACAGGATTCTATTTAATCTTAAAAGGAGATAGAAAGCCTGAAGCAATTTATGATTTGATTTTAGATTCCTTCAAGGAAGTAGAAAAATATGAAACTGTTCCAGGGGCAACAGAGGCCAATTGTGGTAATTATTTATTGCATAATTTACCAATGGCTAAATTCTACGCTAAGGAATTTGTAGATTATTTAATTCAAAATAAGAACAATAAATTAATTTATGAATATCCTAAGATGGAACGCTTAGTTACTAATGATGGAAATAATTTCTATGATTCCTAATGAAAAATGATACTTTTTGTATCATTTTTTCTTATTTATTGAATGATATTTCTATCTATATTATTATAAAAATGAGGTGATTCCTATGCCAAGTAAAGAAGAATATTTAGATTATGTATTAAGCTTATTATCTGAAATAGATTCTATTACATACAAAAAGATGATGGGAGAATATTTATTATATAATGATGGGGTTTTATTTGGGGGAATCTATGATGATAGATTCTTAATTAAAAAAACGAAATATACCCAAAGCTTAGGCTTTAAAGAAGAAATACCTTATACAAATGCGAAAGCTATGTATTTAATAGATATTGAAAATAGAAATGAAATAAAAAAAATCATTGAAAATATGACTTTAGAATTGGGTGATAAATAATGGAAATTATAGAATATAATGAAAAATATTATTTAGATTTGGCAACTATGATTTCTTTATTCAGGGTTACTTTAAGAAGATTTAAAAATATAGAATCTAAGCCAAATATAGAAGATGCCAAAGAAGAATTAGAAGAATATATAACTTATAAAAAGAAATATAAAATATATCTTTGTATAGAGGATGATAAGGCCTTAGGCTATATCATTTTAAGAATTGATGGAGTAATTTGGGTGGAACAAATTTATGTATTAGAAGAATCAAGAAGAAAAGGTGTTGCCTCCCTTTTATATGATTTTTCAGAGAATGTATCAAAAGCGATGGGAGAAGATACATTATATAATTATGTTCATCCAAATAATAATGCGATTATTAATTTCTTAAAATCCAAAGATTATACTGTAATTAATTTAATTGAGATTAGAAAAAAGTATAATGGGGAAGAAACATTATCCAAAATAAAAATTATGGACAATGAATTTGACTATTAGATTCCTTTAAGGAATCTTTTGTTCTTATTATATCTATGATATAATGGTTATGAGGTTACATTTATGGAAATAAAGGATTACTTAGAAAAAATGGAAGAAGTGAATACAGTATTCTTTACTCCAAAGAAGGATGAAAGAATAAAGCTGCAGCTCGTTGCTCCTTTAAAAAGAAAGGAGTCTTTTGACTTTATTCTTATTCTAGGTGGATCCTATTATACAAAAATTAAATGTATGGATGGTATTTATTTTAATGAGTTTATGAAGGTGTTAAATAAGAATTTATATCCTATTCAGGATAAAAAGAATACTTCATTCATTTTAGATGAAACTATTCGTGTAATTAGTAAGATGATTCCAAATACACCAACAGAAGAGGTTATAGAAGTCATAAATAGGTATTTAGATGAAATCAAAAGATATATGAATGGTGAGATTTTAACGAAACTATGTAAAAGATTCCCAGAATATTTATATTCTTATTTATATCATAGACCATCTAGGGTATATGTTATGGCAGATGGTAAGGTATCATCTATTCATGAGATGCATGAAATTTTAAGTTCCTTAGAATATCAAAAGGTATTAACTATCATATATCCAAAGATATTATCAGAAGATTCTAATGCAACAAGCTATTTAAGTGATAAAAAATGCTTTTATAATATTTATGAATCTGATGGTAAAATGCCTGTAGCTGGACTTTTAAGATTAAAAGAAGCTGGCTTAGATGAAATTAGGATTCCTATGAATAGCTTAGATAATGAAGTTGAAATGAAGCTTTCCAATTTAAATACAAAGGATTTATTATCTTTAATCAAATTGGCTATGCAAGCAAATTTAAAGATATCTATTAAAACAAGAATAACTAAAGATAATTTAAATTATTTAGATTTAATGAAATACTTACATCAAAAGGGAATCAGAAGCTTTGAGGTTGAAATAGATGATACTATTGAGAATAAAGATATTTTATTAAAACAAATATATTATTATGCCAATATGTATTCTTTAGAATTAAAGCTAGATTCTAAAGCTATTTTAAAAGAAAAGGATATTTCCAAAATGAATATTATCCCAGTTTATAGACAAGATATGGTATCTAGCTATTATACCCATGGTGATTTTGGTTTATATGCAGATAAGGATTTAAAATATCGCTTGGGTAGCTTATCTATGGATAAAATAGAAAATGTATTTACATCAAGCTTTGCTAAAAAGCTAAGAAAGAAATCCTTAAAGAGGAAATAAGTATGAGAAACAATATAAGAAAAAAAGATGATACACCTAAAATGGAATTTACAGCTACATTTAAAGTAAATCGTAGTGATGAATTATTAGAATTCCTTCTAAAAAAAATGAATACTTCTAGAAATAATGTTAAGAATTTATTATCTCATCATATGGTATTAGTAAATGGTAGTCCTGTATCTCAGTATAATTTAATGCTTGCGAAGGACGATGAGGTTAAAATATCTAAAAGACCAGTTACTGAAATGCCAAGAATGAAAACTGATCCAAAGAATAAGAATAGTAAGCCTAAAAAGGTATTTTTGGATATTATATATGAGGATGATGATTTTATTGCGATTAATAAGCCAGCTGGCTTATTAAGTGTTGAAAGCGATAAGGAAAGAGAATGTGCTTTCTCTTATGTCTTAGAATATATGCAGGATAATGATCCTACATCTCGTCCTTTCGTTTTACATCGAATTGATAAGGAAACTAGTGGAGTACTAGTTTTTGCCAAAAATGTTAAAATTCATTCTATGCTAAGATTAAAATGGAATGAATTAATCCAAACAAGAGAGTACTATGCTATGATTGAGGGAACCTTAAAGGAAAAGGAAGGCAGAATTACCTCTTATTTGAAAGAAAACCAAAATAATTTGGTTTACTCCACACAAGACCCATCCGGACAAAAGGCAGTAACGGATTATAAGGTCAAAAAAGAAAATGGACAGTATTCCTTATTGTCTGTTTTAATCTACACCGGAAGAAAGAACCAAATTCGTGTTCATATGCAGGATTTAGGACATCCTATTGTCGGTGATGAAAAATATGGGTATACAAAAAATCCTTTAAAGAGACTAGGACTCCATGCCTCTAAGCTAGAATTTAAAAACCCAATTACAGGTAAGCTAATCTCCATTAAGGCTCCTGTACCAAACATTTTCTTTGGACCATTTGAAAAGGAGAGGTAATATGAATCCAGAAGAATATTTATCCTTTATAAAAAACTATTTTAATGAAAATAGTAATATTTTAGAGGATATAATTAATGAATATATCAATTCAGAAGCTATGAAGGTAAATGTAGAAGGCTTTAAGGAAATGATGCCATCTATTCTTTATAGCCTATATTGCTTTTTAACTTCTTCAGATTATGTTTCTTCTAGTATTAAAGAGAAGGTTACATCAAAAGAAAATGATTTTACTGCCTTAACAAATGAGCTTTTATACATATGGACACATGGAGCAATCCCAGTTACTATTTCTTGGGAGAGAAGCTCTAAAGAATTTAATAGAAAGCTTTTAATCCCTCTAAGAGCAAGCTTGTCCGATATTATGTATGGAGCATTATCCACTATGAGAAGCCTAATGAGTGAAATGGTTTATCTAGAAAGTGGAGATTATGCATTTGTATCCTCTATAGAGTATTCTGATTTAGATGATTACTCTTATTTAGCATCGGATTATGCAGCATATGCAATTTATAATTTAACTGAACCAAGAATGTGCTATGGTTATATGGATGCGTGGGTATTTTTAGTTGAAGCTAAGCATATTCGTATCCTAGATGATAATAAGGCAAAGGAGCCTATTCTTTTACTTGATGCAGAAGGATATGGTATATTTGAGGGGAATCAAGATAATGTATTACTTGCCTTAGGTGACCCTATGGCAAAGCCAAATGATAATACTAATCCTAAAGAAATGCTTGGTGTTGACTTTACTAAAGTAGATATAGAGGATATTAAAGCAAACCTAAAGGAAAACTTCTATCTCACTCAATTTAGATATGAAGTAACTGAAGAATAATAGGAGAAAAAATGAAATACGCTTTATTAATTGATTCAGAAAATGCTGAACCAAGAATGGATGAGGTTTTTCAAGAATTAACTAAGCTTGGAGATACTCCAATTCGTTATTTAATTGGTAATTTTACACAAATTCCTCAATCTCATCCATGGTTAAAAATAGCTCAGAAGCATGCAATTACATGTGTGCAGACTATGAATTTTACTAAGGGAAAGAATTCACTTGATATTTCCTTAGTTATTGAAGGAATGAAGGTCCTATATGAAAAATCCTTTATTGATGGAGTAATTATTGTCGCATCCGATTCGGATTACACCCCTCTTGCAAGAGAATGGAGAAATGCAGGTAAGGAAGTAATTGGAATAGGAAGAAAGCTTACTCCTGAATCCTATAGGGCATCCTGTACAAAGTTTATCTATTCTGAAAATATCTTCTCTAAGAAGGAAAGAATAGAAGAGGATGATACAGAAATTGTATCTATTGAAAAATTATATGAAATCATAGAAGCAGTACTTAATGAAAATAATGGTATGGCACAGCTATCTGTTATTGTGGAGTCCATTCGTAAGGCTTATACAGATTTCGATGTAAGAAATTATGGCTATGAAAAGGCAAGAGATTTCTTCCAAGCATCCTTCAAGGATAGATTAAAGCTAACAGAAGAAAAGAAAAATTCCTATTTCTTATCATTCAAGGATAAAGAAGATGTTCGAATTGTAGTTGATGTCAAAAAGGAAGAAAAGAAAGCTAAGCCTAAAAAACAAGGTCCTAAAAAGGAAGTTAAGCCAAGAGAATCAAAAAAGAAAAAGGCTCCTATGAAGCCTAAAAGAGAAAAGACAAAGCCAGTTGAAGTTGTAAAAACAATTATGGATGATGATTTGTCTATTTAAAAAGGGATTTTATATCCCTTTTACTTTTTTATCTTGGCTATAAAGAAGCCTTCAAAATATTCATTTGGTCTAACTAGAATGGTACCATCAATTTTAGATGGTAGAGTTGGTAAATTTGGAAAAGAAATAGGTACTATTTTCGCATTAAATTGTTTTAATACTTTATTTAATACATCTTCATTTTCTAAAGCTAAAATAGAACAAGTAGAATAAATCATTTCGTGATTAGGCTTTAATATTTTTAAAGCTTTTTTTAATAATTCCTCTTGAAGCTTTGCTGAATTTTTAACAAGCTCAAAGCTAAATGATTTTATATTCTTTGGATTATTTAAATCTAGGGTACCTGCTCCACTACAAGGTGCATCAAGCAAAATCTTATCAAAAGAAAAATAATCATCTAATCTTTTCGCATCCTGGTTCATAACAAATACATTTGCTCCTTGAAGATTAATATTATATTTTAATCTTTCTGCACGAATCTTATTTACCTCACAGGCTGTAATTTCTGCCTTATTATTTGTGATTGCAGCAAGCTCTGTGGTTTTACCACCTGGGGCTGCAGCCATATCTAAGATAGTTTCCTTTTCCTTGGCATCTAAGAATAATGGTGGAAGCATAGAAGATAGGCTTTGAAAATAGATTTTGCCATCCTTAACTAATTTTGTATCATAAAAATCCTTGGCAGTTCCATTTGTAATTATATATGCATGAGGAATATCGGAATATGCTTTACAGTCTATTCCCATATTTTTGATTTCATCTAATACCTCTAAATCCGTAGCCTTTAACGTATTTACTCTAAAGGATGTAATTCTTTTACTCTTATATCCTTTTATGATTTCATTTTTTAATTCATTTCCATATTGCTTATTTAGTAAGTCATTTAAAAACTTTGGAATATCAACTATATTTTCCATATAATTACCTCCTAGGTCATTATATCATAATTTTTTTAGCAAAAACCTGAAAATTTATTTCATATATTCTAAGATATAATATATTTGACCTTGTTTATACTATGAAACATAAAATTAAGAGTGTTTTAATTAAAATAGCTAATATGTTAAATATAGCTATGCCTAAAATTATTTATGATATGGATAATTCTTATTATACGGATGGAGTAATTCATTTAAAGATATATGATGATTATAATAAAACATTATTTATCGCATTACATGAGCTTAGGCATCATTACCAATTCATATATAGAAAGAATATTAAAGATAATATATCTAAAATAATTAATTATGAAATAAATCATGATATTGAATACAATTTATCCTATATGGAAGGGGATGCCTATACATTTAGTTTATATATATTTGAAAATGTATTAAATATATCCTATGATGTATCTATACAAACTAAAGAAATAATTCATATATTCAAAAGTAATTTTTCCTTTGTTTTTTCAATATTTTCTAGGCAATGATATATAAATCGGTTATAATAAAGAATATGAAATATGGATATAATCCATATTAGGAGTTATATATGGAAAATAATAGAATTGATGAAATTAATGACATTATGACACTATTTTTAAATAATCTTACTGAGGTTGCAAAAGAGCATACCTTATTTAAAGAACAGCTTGGTATAGATCATGAATATACGAAGTTTGCGAAAGGTATGGTTAGACTATTTAATCAATATCAAAGATTATATGTTTATATGAAGGATGAGGAAGAATACGCTAAAGAGCTTGTAAAGGTATCTGAATATGCTTTAGAGGTATTATCCTATAAGCCATATGAAATGCTTGAGGGTGGCTTTTTTAAAAAGAAATTTTTATTAAAAAGTATGAAGCCCTTAAGAGAAGAGGCTATGAAAAAATTAAATAGCGAAATTGATAAGATTAATGGAATGATTAATCAATGCGTAAAGACAGAAGAATTAGAAGAGGTAAAATAATATGTTTTTAAATCGATTAGAAAATGTATATAAGATAATGGAACAAGAAGGCTTATCCCAAACGATAGTATCGGATAAAAATGCATTATTTTATTTGTATGGTAAATGGTTTAATGTAGGAGAAAGAATGATTGCCTTACTTTTAAGAATTGATGAAACTCCTATTTTAGTATTAAATGATTTATTTTCTTTTGAGGATAAGGATACTAAGATTGTATATTTTAATGATAAAGAATCAGGCCCAGATAAATTATTACCATATATCATTCATCATAAGGCCTTAGGCATAGATAAATTCTTTCCATCGAGATTTTTAATTAGCCTTATGAATTTACATGCAGCAAGTGCATTTAAAACATGTATGGCTATTGATTATGCTCGTTTTGTTAAGGATATGGATGAACAAAAGCTTATGATTGAATCTTCTCATATTAATGATTTATGTATGGAGGATTTTAAATGTGCATTAAGAATAGGCATGAGTGAAAAAGAAATGCAAGAGGAATGCTATAAAATATATAAGAAGCATGGCATAGATAGAGTATCCTTCACTCCAATTGTCGCATTTAAAGCAACTGCAGCGGACCCACATCATGAGCCTGATGATAAAACCATATTAGAGGCAGGCGATATGGTATTATTTGATGTTGGTGGAGTATATAAGGATTATTGCTCTGATATGACTAGAGTATTCTTTACAGCTGAGCCTACAGCTTTCCAAAGAGAAATTTATAATTTGGTAAGACGCGCCAATGAAGAAGCGATTAAGCATATAAAGCCAGGTGTAGCCCTAAAGGATATTGATAAGATTGCAAGAGATATTATTGACTCTGCTGGCTATGGTGAATATTTTAATCATAGACTTGGTCATTTCATTGGAATAGAGGATCATGATTTTGGTGATGTATCTCTATCTAGTGATATTATTGCCAAGCCAGGTATGATTTTTTCTATTGAACCCGGTATCTATATTAAGGATAAGATTGGTGTAAGAATTGAAGATTTAGTTATGGTTACCAAAACTGGTGTAAAGGTATTAAATGAATATCCAAAGGATATCCAGGTTTTAGATTTAAAATAGAGTGAAATGATGTGATTTATCCCAAATTTTAGTATTTATATTTATAAATGCTATAATGGATGAAAGCCTACTATAAATAAATCAAGAGAGATTTGAAAAAATAATTAAGATTTATTTATATCAAGCATAAAAATCCTCGATTTTGAGATTTTTAAAAACGAGGATATGAATTATCTAGCTCTTTGAAAATTATATATGGTTATTTTTGTGGAATAAAAGATTGCTTATTCTTTAAAAGCGAGAAAATAACTCTTACTAGTTTTTTGTCAATATGACCAATTGCTACATAATGATGTTTACCTTCGTTAATCTTTTTAGAATAATAATCACCAAATGTTTTATCCCATCTCCAAATACCTGATGAGACTTGGTGAATAGACCATCTTAAGTATTTAGAACCACGTTTAGATATTTTAGTGTGTGATGCTTCAAATTCACCAGATTGGTAGACACTTGGATCTAAACCAGCGAAAGCTAATAATTGATCTGGTGATTTAAAATTGTTTATATCTCCTATTTCAGATATAATCATTGCACCCGTAATGGTACCAACACCTGGAATAGAAGTAA
>NZ_QXEV01000016.1 GCF_003550015.1 Anaeroplasma bactoclasticum | reverse complement strand
AGGAAAACATAAATAAACTAGATGATAAGACAAAGGCTCTAGTTTATGAATTTGCTGAAAGAGAAATATATGATGAAACCATTGATTTAAAATGCTTAAAATGTGATTATGAGGAACAAGATGTTGACTGGGAAATGATTGAAGAAATTTGGGATGGAAACAAATACCCAATTCTATACTGCCCAAAATGTGGTAAACCACATTATGTACCTTTAGATATTTGGAAAAAGAAAAACAAATATAAGAAATACTAAATCGAATTAATTTGTTTTAAAGCCTAGGTAACCCTAGGCTCTTTGTCGTTATAAATATAAAATTAAGCTTAATATACAATTTCCTAATAAATAAAAAATGCAGGCATCGCCTGCTATTCTTATTAAAGCAAATCATCTAAAATATCTAATATAAGATTTACGCCTTCAAAAATATGATCTGTTCTTCTTAATTTTTGTTCAGTAAGAACTTTAGGATCAGTATACACTGCTTTATTCATTGTATTAAAGCCATATGAAAAAGTTACAGTGGTTTTATCTTTATCAAATACTGCTTTTGCATCATATTTATGATATGTAATTGTATTTTCTTCTGTGTGAAGGTGCTTAATCCTACATGTATCTGATAATTCTTTTTTAAGTGCTTTTATTTCTACATCAGATAAATTCTTATATTCAATAGTAATATCCTTAACATAGCCCATAAGTGCAGCAACTATTGCACTATATCTTTCTTCATTAATAAATACCTTTGAGCCTTCTCTTTTATATGGAATACTACTTTGATCTAGCTTCTTTATAAACTCTTCAAGTCGAATACCATAATTTCCTATTGGTAATGTGTTTTTCATAACTCTCTCCTCCTCGTTATATATAACAATTCAATAAAAATTTTAGCATAATACAAAAGCAATTTCAAATTGAAAGAATAAAAGGCTTCCGCTGAAGCCTTTAGTTCTTTCTAGCATTATGAACAAATGCCTTTGTTTTTTCTTTGTCTCTTAAACCATCTTTTCCCCTACAGCCTGTATTCACATCAACGCCATAAGGATTACAATATTTTACTGCATCATATACGTTATCTGGATTTAATCCACCTGCAATAAATACAGGCTTATCTAATGTTTCAACTAATCTTTTATCTGTATCTAGATTATGGGATAATCCAGTACCACCAAATTGGTTTGTTTTTAAATTAATACTATCTGTAAAATAGAAATCTACATATTTCATTTTAGAAATATCATTTAAAAGATTTCCATCTGAATCAATATGAATTAATCTTAATAATTTTTTATTTGGTAATGCATTATGTATTTTTTCTACTTCACTCTCATCTAAATGAGAATGAAGCTGAATATAATCTACATCAATATATTTAGCAATTTCAATAATTTTATCTCCATCCTCTAGATGAGTAATTAATGTAGTTTTAATATCTTTTGGTAGATAATCTTTTATTTCTTTTGCTTTTTCTTTGGTAAGAAAATCATCAGATGTATGCATTTGACCTACCAATAAGCCTATAATATCTACACCTTCATTGACACACATAAGTGCGTCTTCTTTATTTCTAATACCTGCCATTTGAATATGTATCATTTTATACCTCTTTTATTCAATGATTCCACCAAGGGATACTAAGTCTTCTCCTTGAATACCTAAGCTAGAAGCATTATCTTTATAATATCTTACAAGATCTCTTACACTATAGCTTGAACTATTCATATAATAATCAACACCATTAATGGTAACATATGCCTTAGCATAAACAACCGTATTAAATTTGTCTTCAGTAACAGGAATTACTGCTGCCCACTGCGCAAAATTACCGTTAGGGTCAGCTTGAGTTTTACCATCAACATAAGATACTATTGCTGGATTACATTCATATTTAGTAAACTCTAAACCATCTTTAGATAATGCAACACCAAAGGATGCATTTTCATCTAATTCTAATAAAGCATCAAATATTTCTTTATCAATAATTGCACCAAAGCGAATATGCATATTACTGATTTCAATATCTACTTTATTAACAACTCCAACTCTCTTTACATATACAACAATATCTTTTCTATAAGATGATGATGCTGTATAGCAATTAAATAATTTATTCGTAGTATTAAATCCAATTTGATTACTAGCCACTTTCGTATCAACAATAACAAAAGAAACTGCATTTGTGTTATCATCAATGGAGACAGTAAAAGAGGATTTTGTTGTTAATTCATCTAATGCCTTAAATCCTGTACCAGATTCTTTATCATTGCCTAAATACTTATTATCAACTCTTAAAGAAATTGTCCCTTCTGTTGCGCCTGCACCAATAGTTATAACTGTTGAAGTTAATGGATCAGATATAATTCCATTATCTGCAGCAAGCCCTACAACGCCAAAATTACTTGTTTTAAAGGCACCCATTGTATAATCTTCTTCTAAAGATCCAATAATTATTTCATTACCAATAGATAAATCATCAAGACTTGTTACTTTTTCATAATATGTATCTTCTTCATCATAATAATTATTGGAGTAATTATACATTAAACTAGCCTTAGTATCTTCTCTAATAAACTCTGTTGGAGCATTTGTTTTATATCTATAAATATTTAAGTCATCAATATTTACATAAGATAAACCACTTGTATTTAGTTTTTCAAAGAAGAATCCAATTCTTGCCTTATCATATCCACCATTTGAGCTTAATTCAAAAGAATATGATTTTGCAGATGTAGTTAAATTAAAGGATTGTCCTTCCTGCCAGCTTAAACCAGAATCTGTGGAATACATAACATGTAATACACTTCCTGCTTGGCTAGCTTTAGCTTTAAAGGTTATTCTAGATAAGTTGTATACATCTTCTAACATGAAAAACTGAGCTTGTTGTAAGGAATTCTTTGCCACAGTTAATCTCATAGACTGAGAGTCTGAAATTGCACTTACTGTTGATGCAACTGCTTGATACCCACTCCACATAAAATTAGTTTTATGAGAGTATTGTTTATAATAATCATTGGAAGCGGTAGTTGCTGTAAAGCCTTCTGCTGCCTCAAAGCCTGTAGAATCAACTAAGAATTCATTCGTTCTTACTTCTGTATCAGGTGATTCAGGTTCTGTAGGATCTACTCCTTGATAATTACCAGAATTTTCAAATGCATATTCTACATATTCTGGATGATCAATAAATGGATTTCTATTCTTTTGGAACATATATACTACATTATTTCTATAGATTTCCCTATCAGAAACAGGATCCTGATAATGCCAAGCTAATATAGTAGAAAGCTTTGCAAGTCTACCATTTCCATTAGATATAGATGTAGTATCAGAATCATCAACAAGCATTAAATTAATATTCGCTGTTTTTGTTTCTGTTACATTTTTATTATTTTCATCCTTTACAACGTTTCCTTGTTCATCTAAAACATTTTCTTCCCAAGACATTGTAGTGTCATCATATTCACCATATCGAATCATCATATAAAGAAGCATTCTGGCTACATCGCCTTTTACTTCATCATTAGGTTCAAATACGCCATTTCCGTATTTGTTACCATAATTTTCTATATAGTCTCCAGTAACAATTCCAAAATCATTATTACTTTTTCCTATATTTAGTTTTCCTTCAGACGCTCTTAAATGATGACAATCTGAATATGGTTCACAGGTCTCTTTATTAAATCCATGAGATTTTGGCCATGTGTGCTCTCTATTCCAATATAGCTTATCAGCACTTGACTGATGGCTTCCATTTTCTATAGATAAGCCCGTATATAAGCACTGTATATGTCCTTCATTATATGGATCTGCATCTGCATAAGAATCAATATTCCATGCAGCAGTATAAGGATTTTTTACATAATTTGCAGAAATAACATCGTGAAGAGTTTCTCTAAATGTAGCTTCATCTACTGTTGTATCAATACTATCATAATATCCTGTTGGAATATTTTGAGCAGTACAGCTCATTAAATAGTATGAATTTGATGCATAGGAATGAACATTTAATAATAATGCGCCAAGCCCTAAAAATCCAAGCGCAAGTAATGGTTTTTGTAATCTCATAAAACACCTCCTATACCCAAGGTAAATCCGCTTGACCACTAGAGGTTTCTACTGGAGCTGTAGTTGTCTCAGTTGTTGTCTCCGTTTGAGTTTCTGTAGTGGTTTCTGTTGTAGTTATTGTTTCAGTAGTTACTGTTTCTGTTGTTGTCTTAGTTGTAGTTTCTACACTAGTAGTTGTTTCTACTGTAGTAGTAACTGTAGTTGTTGCAGTTGAAGTATTAGCACCTCCATTACAAGATACTAAATATACTCCAAACCCTAACATGAATAGTGGGATTATATATCTTTTTTTCATGGAAAAAACTCTCCTTTACGAAACAATTATACAATAGATTGTATAAAATAAAAAACTGTAAATTGTTGAAAATTACAATTTACAGTTCTATTTTTTATTTTCCCAAGCAAAACTTAGTAAATAAAGCAGTAATAAGCTCATCTGGATTAGCTTCTCCTGTTATTTCTCCTAAGTAATCAAAAGCATTTTTAATATCTATTTCAATTAAAGAAATATCATATCCTAAATCCATTGCGTTCTTTGCGGAATTTAAGGATTCCATTGCTTTTTCCATTAAGCTTGTTTGACGTGTATTATTTAAATAATTACCATTCATAGAATCAATAGAATCTATTTTAGTTACTTCTTCAATTCTTAAGGCTAGAGCATCTAATCCTTCCTTGTTCTTTGCAGAAATATAAATCATTCCTGGTAAGGATATTTCTTCTTTTAAATCCATCTTATTTCCAATAAGAATACGATTCTTGTCCTTAGTCATTTCAAGAAGCTTTTTATCTGTTTCATCTAATTCCTTTGAAGCATCAACAACAAGTAAAACTAAATCTGCCTCATCCATTGCCTTTTTACTTCTTTCAATACCAATAGATTCAACATAATCAACAGATTCATGAATACCTGCAGTATCTATTAAATGTAAGGTTACATTACCTAAGGTTAATGTACCTTCTACGATATCTCTTGTTGTACCTGCATAGCTAGATACAATAGCCTTATCCTCATCTAATAGCATATTTAATAAGGAACTTTTACCTACATTAGGCTTACCAATAATCGCAGTTTTAATACCATGGATTGCAACTGTAGTTATTAAAGAATTCTTTAATATTTGTTGCATTCCTATAATTAAATCATCAACAATAGGCTTTAAATATTCATGAGTAACATCTACTGCATCCTCATATTCAGGATAATCAATATTTACTTCTATTTTTGCTAATATATCTAAAATTTTATCTCTAAAGCTTTTTATTAATTTCGATGTTTGACTTCTTAAGGAAGCATTAGATGATTTTAAAGCAATCTTATTTGATGAAGAAATAATATCCATAATGGATTCTGCTTGAGTTAAATCCATTTTGTGATTTAAGAATGCTCTTTTAGAGAATTCTCCTCTTTCTGCTAGACGGAACCCATTCTTTAATAATGTATTTAAAACCTGGTTTGTAACATAAATACCACCATGGCAAGAAATCTCTACCATGTTTTCACCATCAAAGGATTTTGGGGCTAAATATACTAAGGCTAATACCTCATCTATTTCTTCTTCATTATCCATAATATGACCATAATGAATGGTGTGTGATTTTACTTTAGTTAAATCCTTACCCTTAAATATTTTATTTACTAGGGTAATTGCTTCAGGCCCAGATGCACGAATTACTGATATAGCACCAATACCATATGGGGTTGCGATTGCACAAATATTATCCACCATAATTGTCCCCTCCTTTTTTGCATATTCATTATACAAAATTTGGGGGTATATTTCAATTTAATGACGTTTTTTATAAACAATAATACCCATAATTCCAATCGCAATTAATAATGTAGAACCTATAGATAAGGATAGAATTAATGGTAAATGATTTTCTTCTTCAATAACTTTTGGAATATCAAAGGAAATATCATTTTTCTTTTCTGTTGTGACAATATCATATTCAATACCATCATCTCCTAAATCGATATATAAATCATATTCCCCATCTAAGGCATCTAAATTAAATGCTTCGCTAGATAAATTAGAACCATCAATATCATAGCCTAGGGATTGGAATAGTGCTACAATCTCTTCCTTTTTTAGTGGTTCTCCTCTTTCTGTTAATATGACATATTGATCTATAGTTAATACTGGAGATGTATGATCTTCTACATATACATAAAAATTAACAGATACTTTATTTCCTATAGAATCACTTGCAGAAACCAAGAATGCATATGCACCTAGATTCATATAATTATTCTCATAATCATCTAAATCAGAAACCTCTATAGAATTAGATACATCACCATCATAATCATCTCTTGCAGTAAATAATGCCTTTATTTCATCTATAGTATATCTTGTATGATAATCTGTATGAATTACTTTACTATAAGCTAAGATTGGAGGAATCTTATCCTCTACAGTAATTATGAAATCAAATGTATTCACATTATGATAATTGGATTTATCTACTGCAGTTATTTTAGATTCATAATCACCAACAATATTTGGGCTATTTAGGTAGTCAGTTATATCTAAAGTAATATCTACCCCTGAATCATCAAAAACGGAAAAACAAGCTAAAATATCCTCTTCTGTTAAGACTTCATCATATTTAGTTATTATAGATTTTGTTTGATGAATTTCAGGTATTACTAAATCAACTACATCGATAAATACCTTTTGAATTGTAACATTTTTAGCTTCGTCATAAACAACTAGCATAAAGGAATAAACACCAATGGATGAGGTTTCATAATCATAAGTATTATCTAATATTTCATAAGATGTATTCGTTGCATCTATAATAGATAAACCATCTAATATCTCATCCATTGTTTTCTTATTCTTATAGCTCATTACAATATGTAAATCATTATCAATATAGCTTTCGTTATAGGTATAAGTTAATCCCATTAAAAATGAGAAGGAATATGCTTGAGCAACGGATAAATAATCCTCCAATAAATCTTCATCATTTACTGCTATATAAATAGGAGTATCTTCCTTTACAAAGACCTTTCTATAATCATTTACATATTCTCCAATATTAAATTCTTTATCTACCAATATGGTATAGGAAAATTCATCTTGAAAATCAATACTATAAAACATTTCCTCATCAAAGAAATATTCTATTCTTTTTAATAAATCATTTTCATAGTATTGATTTTCTAATAAATAATGACTATCCTCATCAATCATTCCATATAAATAAGAGGATACTTTTCCAGTTTCTACATTTCTGCCTAAATCATAATATAATTTATCAAATAACGTAGAATCAACATAATACATTCCCTTTACCACATTAAAGGAATTTAATCTAGATACATTGTCATAATTTCCACAAGATACAATACTTGCGGAAGATGGAATCATAAATATTCCAAAAAATAGCATAATTGCTGTAATAAGTGAAAGAATCTTCTTTTTCATTTTTATCACCTTTTTTCCCTTTCATTAAATAAATAGTCAGAAAAGATAAAAAAATTGACAAAAAAAGAAAAAATCTGCAAAAAAATTGCAGATTTTACTTTTTAACCTCACTTACGAACTCATATAGCTCTAAAGCTTCGCTCTTTTTTACAGTAGCTTCTAAAGACTTAACTCTAACAGTTACAATCTTATTTCCAAATTCGATAGTAATTAAATCTCCAACCTTTAGCTCTTTAGATGGCTTGGCAGGCTTATCATTTACTAAGATTCTTTCTGCTTCAGCAACCTCTTTAGCTAAGGTTCTTCTTTTAATTAATCTAGAAACCTTAAGATACTTATCTAAACGCATCTTATTCGCTCTCTTTATTATCGTTATTTGTTTCAACTAGATTATCGTCTACGTTGAATTCTTTTTCTTCTAAAGCTTCTGTCTTATTCTCTTCAGGCTTTTCATCTAAAGCTTCAGTTTTAGGCTCTGTTGGAGTATCTATAGTCTCTACAGGAGAATTAACTTCCTTTGGTGCTACACCCTTAGTGTATTTTTCATCACACCACTGTAAGTGACCTGTTGCGACAATCTCATCAATATCTCTTTTGTTAATTGTTTCAATCTTAAGTAGATATTCAGCGATATTTGTTAATAAATCCATGTTTTCAGAAATTACCTTACGAGCTCTTTCATAGCACTCTTCAATAATTCTTCTTTGTTCACGGTCAATTTCTAATGCAACCTGATCAGAGAAATTCTTTTCCTTTAGGTAATCTCTACCTAAGAATACAGAACCACCCTGCTGTTCATATTGAACAGGACCAAGCTCAGACATACCAAATTGTGTAACCATGCTTCTAGCTAGGTTTGTAGCATTTTGGAAGTCATTAGATGCACCGGTTGAAACCTCATTAAATACTAATTCTTCAGCAACTCTACCACCTAAGAAGCCAGTAATTGTTTCTAGCATCTGAGTTTTAGTGTGGAAATAAGTTTCTTCCTTTGGCATCATTAGGTTATATCCACCAGCCTGACCTCTTGGTACAATTGTAATCTTTTGTACCTGGCTTGCGTTTTCAAGCTTAATACCAACAACTGCATGACCAGCTTCATGGTATGCAACTAATCTTCTTTCCTTTTCGGTATACTTCTTAGATTTCTTAGCAGGACCCATCATTACACGGTCTGTTGCTTCATCGATATCTCTTGGAGTAATTACCTTACGGTTATCTCTTGCAGCAAGTAATGCTGCTTCATTTAATAGGTTTTCCAAATCCGCACCAGAGAATCCTGGAGTTCTTTGAGCTACATCACCAAGTCTTACATCTGGAGATAGGTGCTTATTTCTAGCATGAACTGCTAAAATAGCTTCTCTTCCTCTTACATCTGGATTAGAAATAGTAATCTGACGGTCGAAACGACCTGGTCTAAGTAAAGCTGGGTCTAGTACATCTGGACGGTTTGTTGCAGCCATAATGATAATACCTGTATTACCATTGAAACCATCCATTTCAACTAATAGCTGGTTTAATGTCTGCTCACGCTCATCGTGTCCACCGCCAAGTCCTGCACCACGCTGTCTACCTACCGCATCAATTTCATCGATGAAGATAATACATGGAGCATTTTCCTTAGCAGTTTTAAACATATCACGTACACGGGAAGCACCAACACCAACAAACATTTCAACGAAGTCAGAACCAGAAATAGAGAAGAATGGTACTCCTGCTTCTCCAGCTACTGCCTTAGCAATTAATGTTTTACCTGTTCCTGGAGGACCTACAAGGATAACACCCTTAGGTACTCTAGCACCAATTTCATTATACTTTCTTGGGTTTTTAAGGAAGTCGACGATTTCAACCATTTCTTCCTTCTCTTCATCACAACCTGCAACATCCTTAAATGTTACACTCTTACCTCTAGATAGCTTAGCTGTGGATTTTGCAAAATCAAATGCTCCACCAGCACCACCCTGGCTCTTCATTAAGCTTCTAAATAAGAAGAAGAAAATGATAGCCATAATAATATATGGTAGGAAGCTAATTAGAATAGATAACCACATATTATCCTGTACAGGAACTAAATAGAATTTATATCCTGCATATTTTGTAATAAATGAAGATAATATGTCATTTGTTACATTAATAGTAAATCCAACAGTATCACCATTTCCATTAATATATGTACCTGTTAGGTTATACATTAAATAATTATCTCCACCAACTGGAGTTGCGTTAATTGTTCCTGTTACCTTACCAGAATCAAGAGCATTAACAAATGTTTGATAATCTAATGTATCCGGATTACTCTTAGTAAAGCCACGGATTAAGAAGAAAATACAAACAATTAAGATAACAACCACAAGGATAAAGACAATGTCAAATCTTCTTCTTGACTTCTTTTCCTGAGGCTCTTTTTGGTTATTGTCCTGCATAAATACCTCCTACTTCGAATAAACCTTTTCTTTTAATACACCAATATATGGTAAATTACGATAATGCTCATTATAATCTAAGCCATATCCTACAACGAATTCATTAGGTACAAGTCCACCGACATAAGCAGGTGTAATATCTACCTTTCTTCCTTCTGGCTTATCTAATAAAACACATATTGTAACACTTTTAGCTCCTGCTTCTACTAACATTTTTCTTACAGCATCTAATGTTCTACCTGTATCTAAGATATCATCAATTAAAATGACTTCTCTATCTTTAACTATAGGTAATCCTCCCTTAACTGTAACAACACCAGTAGACTTTGTTCCATCATAAGATGATACTTTCATATATTCTAATGTACAATCAATATCCACATATTTTAATAAATCAGACATAAAAGGAATACATCCCTTTAAAAGTCCAATAAATAATGGATTTCTTCCTTGATAATCCTTAGAAATTTGTGTACCTAGTCTTTCAACAATGTGTTTAATTTCATCTTCAGAAACGCTAATCTTCTGAATATCATCATTCATCATGCTTTATAACCTCACAAACTAAATAAATATCTCCACTATTTTTCTGTTTTGAAACAGAATCACTTTTGGCATAATCATATACCCAAAGTATTTCTCCATTTCCATTAATTACTACAGGAACTTGTGATCTATTCTCCTTAGGAACCTTCTTATCAATTAAGATTCTAGATACCTTTTTTGTACCTACATTAAGGTGAATATTATCCCCTTCCTTTATATATCTAATGGTAAATGGGAATTCTAAAACATTATAGCATAAATTAATGCTTTTTGCCAAAATATTATTATGTGATTTTGTGAAATAAAACATATAGTTTCCAATTGTAATGGTATCCTCTAGATTCATTAGATAAGAAGCATCGCTTATTTCTGTTTTTAAAACAATTTTTCCTATATTATAGCTTCTTACAAATAGATATTTTCCTTCTAAATGAATCTCTTTAGAACCATTAGATTCTTCCATTATTTTTAATATTTTAAGAATAATATCATTATTCTTTCTGATATTATTATTCTCTAATAATAAAGCGATAATATCCTTTCTTAAAGCGATATCTAAACCATTAAAGGATTCATAGCTTATTTCATCATTATTTTCCTTTAAATAGGCTTTACTTTGTCTTCTAATATAATCAAATGCCTCATGTGCTTGAATAGAATATTCCTCAATTTTCTCACCTAAGGAAGGACATTCCGCCTTTAATAAAGGAACTACATGATGTCTTAATCTATTTCTTAAAAAATCATCCTGATGATTAGAAGAATCCTCAAAATAAACTAAATTATTGTTTTTAACATAAGAATATATTTCTTCTTTATCTACACAAAGAAGTGGTCTTATAATTTTATATTCTCCATCATCATTTAATATTGCAATACCACCATAACCATATAGATTAGAGCCTTCCATTAATTTCATTAATACAGTTTCTATTTGGTCATCCATATGATGGGCTGTTGCAATCATATTTGTATTATATTTAGCACATAATTCTTTAAAGAAATTATATCTTGCATTATGAGAATCATTATGGAAATTATCCATTCCATCATAATGATAATTTAAAAGCTCAAAAGGAATAGATAAAGAATCTGCAAATTTCTTCATTTCTGCCTCTTCTATTTCTGATTCCTTTCTTTTGTGGTGGTTTACATGAGCTAAGATAACCTTATATCCTAATTTATATAATACATATAAAAGAGCTACAGAATCTGCACCACCAGAAACTGCAACAATTAAAGGCTTATCAATTATTAAGTTTTGTTCCTTTAAAAACTTTGCAATCTTTTTTTCCATACACTCTTTTAAAAAGGCTCTCAGGATTCTTGAGAGTCTTTTTCTTCTTCCTTTTCATAAGATACAATATCTAATACGTCACCACGTAAATCCCAATCCTGATTTGCTCCTACAGCAAATTTAACACGAACAATTTGGTTTTCTTTTCCTCTTAATTCTGATGCATAATTTTCAGCATCAGGTGTTATAGTACCAGCAAAATAATATTTAAATGCTGCACCATTTTCTTTGTAATTAATATCCTTTAATGTATATAATCCATATTGATTTTTAGATACATGTGCATCAAATTCATATACATTTCCTACAGCATCTTTACCTAAATTATATATTTCTTCTACAGTTTTTGATGTGTCTACCGCATCCCAAGATGGTGTATTATTTCTAGAAATAATCGTTAAATTATAAGGATTATATACCTGAGGGGTATTAAATCTTACGCTCTTAATTCCAGAAACATAAACCTCATCACCAACCTCAACATCCTCTGCCATATTACCATAAACATACACTGTACCTGTAGAATCTGTAACATAAAAGCCTGCACGATACTCTGGATGATCTCCAGAAGCATATAGGAATGCTGAAACAATTCCATGCATTGAAACCCTTGAACCAACCTTAGAATTTAAAACATCCGCAATAGTCATAGAATCATCTTCTAAAGCAGCTACTGTAATTTCAAAATCTCTAGATACAGCTGCATCTCTTAAAAATGCACTTGCTGTTATCTTTACCTTTTGATCTACTCCACCTCTTGGATGAAGTACATTCGCTGTACCACCATTGATAGATATTATTCTTTCATTAGAGGATGACCAATTAATAATGATATCATCAATAAATGTATCAAGTAAAAATGTATCCTCTGGCTCTTCAGGTAGCTCAATAGAATTTAAGGTATTCTTTAATAAAATCTCATCTACAGATTCTAATCCCTCTTGAAATCCTAAATATCTTTCTTGAGCCCCTTGGGCTTTATCTTTATCTTCATTACGCAGAGATGACATTGCGGTATGACCCATTGTAGCTAAGGCCGCGATGGCTGCAGCTAAACGGTTTTTAACCTTCATAAAATCACTCCCTGTTATTTAATTATTCTATAGCAAAGATATCAATTCCTTTACTACATAGCATATTATACTATAAAAATTCAAGTATCTAAAGGAAACTTTATGTGAAAACTCACAAAAATAATGTGTTTTGTAAACAACAAAAAGGGTTTCGAACCCTCGAAACCCTTAATGTTAATTTTCTCAATTAGTTTTTCTCAAAAACTGATTATTCAACTACAGAATAATGAATAACAATTCTCTGGAAACGTACCTGAGTATTTTTAGTTACATTTGAATTATCATCAATTAATGTGAATGTAGTACCATTAACTGTATAAACGCCATCAGCGGCAGTTAAGACTGTATCGCCAGCCTTAACTACTGCACATGCGCCATCAGATTCAGTATCAAATTGAATTAGAACCCAATCAATCTTATAACCTGTTTCTGTTGTAAATGTTAAGCTATTTCCATTAGCTTTTCCTTTTGTACCATATAAACGAACGCCATCAGTTCTAATTGCAGTATCGTTTGAACCATCGCCCTTAGCATATGTTACTTCAAAAATATCATCATTTAAACCTAAAGTAGTTGTCAAATTAATACCCTCTGCAGCTGCTGTAGTATTTGAAGTAACTGTAGAATGTGCGTTTGCAGTATTTGCATCATATACCTTGAATGTAATATCCTTAGTAGCTGTTACATCATCTCCAAGTTTAACTGTTGCAGTAACTGTAACAGTAGAAATAGTCTCACCTAATGTTACACTCATCTTATTATCTGTAATTGTTACACCTGTTCCAGACTTAACTGCCCAAGAAATTGTTGTATCTGTAAAGATTGTACCTGCTGTAGCTAACTGTACATCAGTAGCATTTGCAAACTGATCTGCGATTGCAAGTTCAACTCTTGTAGCATTTACCTTTTCTTGTGGAGTTGCATCTTCAGCACTATAAATTACTGCAGTTCCTTTTGCAGTTTCTTTTGTAGCACCATATAAAGCATACTCTCCAGAAGCTGTAATTACCTGACCAACTGTAAGATTGCTATAATCTAATGTTGAGCCTTCTTTTACAGCACCGAATACTTCAAATTCATTAATACCATCTGTAATCATTGCATATGGATCTTTACCTGATTCAGTATAAACCTTAGTTACAACACCCTTAATGAATACTTCATCACCGACTTTAACATCAGTTATGCACTCTGTAACATCCTTAAATTCTACTGGCTGTACATCAAAATAGAATTCTTCTACTAATTCCTTATCACCACATGTTAATGTAACTGTGAACCAAATTCTAGTTGTTGTTCCAACCATACCGAATGTAATATTGCCACCATCAACTGTTGCCTTATCAGATTCAGTCTTCTTTGCATATGTAGCCTTTACATCACTGAATACAGTACCTGAAGTAGGTAATACAACTGTAGCACCAGATTTTACTTCAGAAGCAATTGCAGCTGCAGTTCTTTCAAATTCATACTCAAGCTTTTCTTCTTTTGTCTTAGTTAAGCCAGTTGCTAAATATAATGCACCCTTCCACTGACCATCATTTCCAATATAAGAATCACTAGAAGCTGAGATTGTATTATATGTATTATAAGTACCAAAGAAATAATTCTTTCCACCTACAGTACCAACCCATGCACCATGCTCAGAATCATATGCCCAAGCAAACTGCTCATCAGCAAGATCTAGCTTACCAGCAGATGTTAATGATAAGTACTTACCATTAGCAAGCTTAATTGCATAAGAAGATTCCATCTTCTCAACTGTAACAGTAATAGCCTGTGCTGGAGCTGTTGTAGTTGCAAGTCTGTTAGATGCAATAGCACCTGTTGCATATAATACTTGACCAAGCTTTTCCTGATTTAATCCTAAGAAATAAACCTTATCTTCTTCTGGAGCAGTAACTGCAACATTATCAGAAACATATCTTGGCTGATTCTTAATTGTTAATTCAACTACCTTTGTATCTGTTTCATCACCTAAAGTGAATGTTACATTTAAAGTTACCTTTGTATCTTCATCAACAGAATCAATAATTAATTTAGAAGTAGCTGGATCAAATGTAGCAATATCAGAAGCAACTAATTCATAAGAAATCTGAACTGCAGCAAATGTCTTACCAGCTGTAGGTAAAGTATATTCTCCTAAATCATCAATATCTAATTCTAATGCTTCCTTTTCTGCAGCAACCTTATCAGCAGCAGTCATTTGCTTTGTATAGATTTCAATTTCCTTAGCAAATGAAACGCCATCCTTAGCTGCAGTAACTGTAACCTTGATTGTCTTTTCTGTTGTTTCTGGAGTAATAGTTAATACATTACCTTCCCAAGCACCTAAGCTAGATGCCTCAATAGTAAGTTCAACACCATCTGCAGTTGTAATTGTAGTCTTATCTAAAGTAAATACTTCAGTAATTGCATCTGGGAATTTTGCAAGTGCAGCAAATACCGGATCAACTAAATTCTTTAATTCGCCTAAAGATGCATTTGCATCATCAGTTGTCTTAGTGAATGTTGTTTCATCAGAAACATAAATACAATAACCATTATTATTAGATAAAATACCAGTTACGTTAACGAAATCACCAACAGCAAGTGTCTTAACCTGTGTTTCAGCTGCCTTAGCAATATCGCCATCTAATGTTGCAGCATATTTAGATAATTGAACCTTTACTTGTACGCCAGCCTTTTCTAATGTAGCAAATACACCACCGCTCTTAGCTGTAGTTGTTGCATCAATATCAACAACCTTCCAAGAAGTAAGATTTACTCTTTGGCCTGTATGATACATTAATTCCTTATCGCCCTGGCTATATTTTACAAATAACTGATCAGCAGCAAGACCCTTTGTTACTAATTCTAATTGCTCTGTTGTAAGTGCAGGAAGTTCTGTAGAAACCTTAACGATATTTTCCTTATTCTGACCTACTTCAATTAAGCCATTGTAATCTGTAGACTTACATGCTGGAATTTCAACTGGTGTACCAATTTCTAATTGATCCCAAGTTTCTTGGTCACAATATGCACGATATACATAGTAACCTCCTTCTAATGTCTGGTCTACAACATATAAATAACCATTACCATAAGAAGCATCAAATCCTGCCTTGTGTGCAACATAACCCTTTAATGTGTATGCTTCTGCACCTGGTTCATCATAGAATGTATGTAATAATTCTAATGCAGTTCTTACATGGTAAACATTTAATCTATAATTACGAGATAACTTCTCTTTCTTATATGTAAATTCAGCCTTGATTTGAGCCTTTTCTCTATTTTGCTGCTGAACTACATGGATTGTCTTTCCATCTTCATCAACACTTAAATACTCCTTTGCAGAATCAGGAATGCTCCATTCAATTGTAACAGTTTGCTTATTGAATTCAAATGAAGTTGGAACTTCAAAATCATCTTCAACTGTTCCATTATTATATGCAAACTTGAATGAATCGATTGCATCAGAAATAGTATATGGATTAACTAATACTGTAAACTGTCTTTTTGCTTCTCCACCAGCAAAAGTAATAGATGCAGTTAATGTAACTGTTACTGCTTCCTCTTCTGGTCTATCAACTGTTGCAGTGAAAACACCCTTTGTCTCATCGATAGTAGTACCAACTTTAACTAATTCATTATCAGATTCCCAATCAATAGTAACCTGTGTTTCGCCACTTGCTAAGTAAGCAGGAAGTGAAACATTACCACTAACAGCAGTACCATCCTGTTCGAAAATCAAATTAGCTAATAATTTTTCTGCTGCCTCATTAACTTTATTATCAGTTGTAGTTGTTGGCGCTGGTACAGTAGTTGTCTTTTCGTCAGTTGTTGTAGTCTGGTTATCATTTCCACAAGAAGCTAGCGCAAATACACCTGCAGCTGCAACTCCTAGTGCAGCGCGGGATAAAAATTTCTTCATTTTAAATATTTCCTCCTAAACCTTTTTATATATATTATTATTATTTAAAATTAAAGTTTGAATAGCGTAATACATGAATTACTTGACTGCCATCTTCCTCTTGAATACCTGTTGTAGAGAATTTCTTTCCAACAAGAGATGTTGCATTAAATCCATCTTCAACAGTAGTGTAGAAGGTAAATGTTACAGTTTCAGCATCATCTGCATTTTTATTAAAATCATAAGTATTTACAGCTGTTGCAGTTATAGTTAATGTATTTCCTTCGACTACTGCTGCAGTTACGGTTGCATCCTTATATAATGTCTTTTTCTCGAAATAATCCTTATATTCAAGATTAGAATTAAACTGAATATAATAATTCTTTTCTTTACGAGTTAAGTAGTCTCCACCAGTTTGCATTGGAACATAAGTTATACCAGAAACTTGGTATTGACCACTGTACTTTTGAACAGTTCCAGTAAATGTATATAAGCTACCAACCTTTATATATTTTGTTGCATTAGAGCTTGTATAACCTGTATATACATTTATTGTATATTGATTTCCATCTGAATCATAATCCGTTACCTTCCATGTATATGTTCCAGATCCAGAAATTTGAACATTTGAAACATATCCATCGAAACAAACCTTTTTACCTACTCCTTCTTCAGCATCATAATAATTATCAAAATTATCATGAAGATCTTTTACAGAAACGTATTCTGAATCTTCAGAGAAATATGGGTCTTCATCGTTACTCCAAATATGAAGTGGAACTCTTCTTGCGAATGTTTGTGCATTTTCAAAATAATCAAAATATGCATCTTCTACTAAAGCTTTAGATTTAGAATAACCATTTTCAACAATTTCAAGATTCAAATTCTTCCATGCTGAATCTGCTGTTTCTTTATACCAAATATATGCAAGGTATCTAGAACCATAAGAATCAACTACTGGAGGAGTTTGAGATCCTTCAAGTAATAGCGCATAAGCACTTTCTAATTTCTTCTTTGTGTAAAGAGATGCGCTTTTTCCCCATTTTTCAACACCACCAGTAGATTCTGGTGTATCTACAGAATAAAAACGAATAGTTACGGATTCACCACTATGCTTACACTTAAAATTAGCAGTATCGCCATCGGTTGCTGTTTGTAATGTAACCTCTTCTATACCATCGGTAAGGAAGCTTGATGTATCACTATAGCTCTTTGTAAGAGTCAATGTCTTTGTTATATCATCATAATTATCCTTTGGTACAAATGTTGTTGTAGTAGGAGTTGGATCTTCTGTTGTTGTTTCTGTAGTTGTTACAGTTGTAGTTTCTGTTGTAGTTGGAGTTATTTCCTTTGTTGTAGTAGGATTAGATTCTCCACAGCCAACAAGGCTTATGCCTGCAGCAAGAGCTGCTGCAGACACTGCCAAAAACTTAAATACTTTTTTCTTCACTTTTACTTACCGCCACAAGCCTTGTAAGCATCAGCTAAAGCTTCTGCTCCAGTCTTCTGACCACGAATTACATATAATAACGCAGCTTCCATCTGGTCTCTGGCTGTTGAAGAACCACTGAATGCTGGAGATGTATAGAATCTGTCACTCATTGTTGCAGCAACACCTGCAGTAACAGCAACGATAGACTCACCCTCTAAGAAATCTGCATATTCATCAATAGAGAATGTGCTAATTCTAGTTGGGTTATATCCAGAAGTCATTGAGAATGCTGCTTGGAATGTTGCATCCTCTAAGCACTTAACAAATTCCCAAGTCATTAACTGTCTTTCAGTCTCGTTCTTAGCCTCAGACTGGAACATAACTAAAGATGGACCCTGAGAAATTGCTGAAGAATTAACAGTACCATCTGCCTGTACAGAACCTGGCATTGGTGCTACACCCCATGTAAAGTCATCTGTTGCCTGATGAGATGCTCCACCAGATGAACCAATAGAGAATACTGTTCCACCATTTTCAGGACCCTTAACGAATAATCCAGATGTATATCCGCCGTTTTCAGTCTGAGTTGTGAAATAATAATCTTCATACTTCTCATATAAATCATCTAGCCAGTTAGCAAGATTATTGTTATTGAATAAGAAATGAGGTTCAGCTGCTGAAGTATAACCCCAACCATTTTGCTCTGCCATAGTAATTACCCAGTTTGCTTCTGAGTCATATCCTAAAGGAGTACACTTAGGGTAAACTTCATTTAAAGTCTCACAAGCAGCCCAAAGCTCATCCCAAGTTGTAGGTACTGTAAGACCTGCTGCATCTAATGCATCCTTATTATAATATAAAACCTCTGTTGACTTTACGAATGGGAATGTTAAGATATCGCCATCTTTGTATCCATATTCAGCATATGCACCATAATTTGTTGCGAAACCTTCCTTATAATAACCCTGAACGAAGTCAGCAAGTTCTTCTTCAGTATAACCAATTCTTTCACCATTTAATGTACCAGTTGCATTTACATAATCGCTCATGTCAACTACCTTACCAGTCTTTAGATACTGTGCAACATGGTCAGCATAGCAGTATGCTAAGTCTGGCTGATTACCTGCAGCTAAACCAGCGATACATCTAGAACGTACATCATTATATCTACCGATTTGAGAATGCTCAATTGTCCAATCAGGATACTTTGCATTGAATGCATCAATTGCAACCTGTAATGTTTCCTGTAAGGAATCACCCATTGTGTGATAGAAAACAATAGTCTTGTCTTCACTAGAACCACTAAAATTAGAAGTATTTAAAGTGGCAGTTAAATCTAAAGTTTTGTCCTCATGAAGTCCAGTTGGAATTGGAGCCTCAGTAGTTGTTGTTGAACCACCGTCTGTTGTTGTCTCAGTGTTTCCTGTCTTTGTTGCATTAGAATCTCCACCACAAGATGCTAATGCTAGTGCTGCAAAACCAAATAGCGTTGCAACTCCTAAATAAACCTTTTTCATATTTTTATTTTTCTCCTTTTAATCTTTATTTAAAATTACGTTTTTAACGCAAATTTTAACAATTTTTAACCCTTTGTTCCACTCTTAGATACACCATGCATGATGTATTTACGGAAGAACATAAATAATATAAACAATGGGAATGAAACTAAGCATGCGGCACACATACGTAATGTTGTTAAAGAATCTCCCTTAGGCCATAAATTAGTTGGATATAAAGTTCCATCGTTTGAGAATCCTGAAGTCATCCAGTTGGAAATCAAATGATAGTCTTCTGTATTAACTAACCTTGGCCAAATATATGAATTCCAAGTTGCGATAAACTTTAATAGTGTAATAGAAATTAATGTAGGTGCAGCAAGAGGAATCATTACTTTAACTAAGAACCTCATATTGCCACATCCATCCACCTTTGCCGCTTTATATAGCGATTCAGGTATCGATTTAAATGTGTTTCTCAGTAGATAAATGTAATAAATACTTACTAAGAACGGTAAAATCATAACAATATATGTATTTGTCCAACCAAGCTTAGAAACAGTAACATAATTTGTAATTGTGTATAATTCACCAGGAATCATCATTGTACCAAGCATTAAGGAGAATAGTATACCTTTACCCTTAAATTCGATTCTTGCTAAAGCATAAGCTGTAAGAATAATTACAACTATACCAAATATTGTTGATACAACACCAATTAAAACAGTATTGAATAAAGCCTGGCCAAATTTATTGTTTACATTTGTTAGCATGTAAGAATAATTCTGCCACTTAAATTCTTTAGGGAAGAATGTAGGGGTTGTTAATCTATATTCATCTTCTGTCTTTAAGGATGAAATAATCATCCAATAGAATGGCAAGAATGCAAAAAATGCACAAATAGTTAAGAACAGGTAAGCTCCTGTTGCTTTAGTTATATCTAATGCCTTTTGTTTTCTTTTTTCTTTTTCAATATCAAGACCGGTTTTTTCTGGGCTTGCTTTTACATTTGTAGCTTCCATCTTACCCCTCCTAATAATGAACTTTCTTTTTACTTACGTACATATTAATTGCCGTAAATATCATAATAATACCAAACAAAATTAACGAACCCGCCGCGGCGTAACCCGTTTGTTGTAGATTAATACAATCATATACATAACCAACCATAGTACCCATTTCACCACTATTCATATCTTGGCCAAAAATACCTATGATAGAAGAATAAACCTTTAAACCACCCATCATACCTGTAACAAGTAAGTAAGATAACATTGGTGAAATTAGTGGAACTGTAATCCTCCAAAGAGTAGTATTTTTGGAGGCTCCATCAATTTTTGCAGCATCATAATACTGCTTATTAACATTTTGTAAGGCACTAAACAAAATTAAAATCTTAAATGGTAGTCCTGCCCAAATAGAATAAATAACAACAACAAGTCGATTTCCCCATGGGTTTCCTGTTGATAGCCACATCTGCCATTGACCGCCAAAGGCCCTAATTATATCATTAACCAAACCATAGGATGCTGTACCTAGAACCTCTCTTTCTTTCTTTGTTCCAATTACATCAAAGAAAGTAGCAAATACGGCACCCATAGATAATGCGTTTGTTAAATATGGTAAGAATAATACCGTTTGATATGCCTTTTGAACTGCTTTAATCGAATTTAAAGCAACTGCGATTAATAATGCTAATAGCGTAGAAATAGGAACAGATACAATCGCAAAGAACAATGTATTATCTAATGCAGTTAAAAATTTCATACCTGTTGTTCCTGTATCATCTAAAATTACTGCACGGAAATTATCAAAACCAATAGTTATATTTTGTGTAATATTACCTTTTTCATAATGCTCCATGAATGCTGAAATAAAGGACATTACAATAGGATAAAAGGTAAATACAGCCATTAAAATTACTGCTGGTAAGACGAATAACCAACCACCAATAGTATCTTTAGCTACTCTTTTAATGTGGTTTTTTCTTCTTCTTTTTTTCTCTTCTTCTATTGCTTGTTTTCTTGCCTCATCATCAAGAATAATACCATTTTCCACTATCTCAACCTCTCTTCCGTATCGCCATCGAATAAGAAGAACTTATTAGGCTTTAAATTAAACTTAAGTTCAGTTGCATCAGTAGGAATTGCTAAATCAGCATCTACAATTGCACGAACAGAAGGTTTAGTTGAATCCATATGTGAAGATACAATGGTTTTATCTCTACCCATTACTTCAACATGCTGTAAGCTTAATGTTAATACTCCCTTTGGATCATATATAAATCCTTCAGGACGAATACCAACATAAATCTTATAGCAATTCGTATCGATAGATTGCTGAATTTGACTAATTCTATTCTTTAATGCTTCATATTCTGTTTCTAACTGCTTAACAGCATTATAAAGCTTCTTATGAGTCTTAACTGCTCTTTCAGGTGTTAAATCCTGAGTTCTTTCATCAAATGCATTCTTAGCCTGTAAGAATTCTTCATGCTTTCTATCAGCTTCATCCTCAAGTAGAACTAATCTAGCCTTGTAATCATCTTTGAATTCCTTATCTGTATCGCAGATTTTTTCATCTCCAATATAAACTCCACCATCATGGATAGTACCTGTAAAAATATTGATTGGAGGTGTACCTAAGAAATTTGCAACGAATAGGTTCGCAGGGTCATCATAAATGGCCTGTGGCTCACCAATCTGCTGTACAACACCAAGCTTCATAATAACCATGATATCGCAAATAGACATTGCTTCTTCTTGGTCGTGGGTTACGAATACTGTTGTAATACCAGTTTCAACCTGAATTCTCTTGATTTCCTCACGAGTTTGTAAACGAAGTCTAGCATCCAAATTAGAAAGTGGCTCATCAAGTAATAATACATTAGGCATCTTAACTAATGCTCTTGCGATGGCAACTCTTTGCTGCTGTCCACCAGAAAGCTCAGATGGCTTTCTTCCCATTAATTCTTCAATTTGAACTAAGCCTGCAGCCTCTAATGCTCTTTGCTTAGCTTCTTCTTTAGGAATTCTCATATTTGTTAATGGGAACATAATGTTCTGCTCAACAGTCATGTGTGGGTAAAGTGCATAATTTTGGAAAACTAAACCAATACCTCTTTTTTCTGGTGCTAAGTCTGTAACGTCATCATCACCAAAGAAAATACTACCACTTGTTGGCTCCTCAAGGCCGGATAGCATAAATAGTGTTGTAGACTTACCACATCCAGAAGGTCCAAGCAAACCTACAAGTTTTCCACTAGGAATTTCGATACACATGTCGTTAACTGCTGTAACTTCATGGTCTGTCTTTTTTCTAGCAGGGAAGATTTTTGTTAAGTTATTAATAGTAATCTTCATTTTAACTACTCCTCTTTTTTATTGTCTGGTTCTTCTACCAGATTATTTTCGTTTAAAGCTTTTCTTAAGCTAACATCAACATTCATCTTAAAGCCTCTAACAGCCAAGGATTTTGGTAAATTTTCAGATTCATAGCCTGGAGCCTCAAGCCATGCATTCATATAAACACCAGCATGTGTTCTTTGTGTAACTGAATAATTATTCTCCTTTGAAAAAATCATGTTGATTTCATCCGTCTCATTATGATAATGGACGGTAATATTAATACCACAATCTTCAGGGACCTTAAGGGTTACTGTAAGCTGTGTGTAATAATCTGTGCCATAAACATTAACCTGTTCGGCTGGATTATTATCTTCTTCCTTGCCCATCTTTCTTCTAATCTTCTTATAAACCCAATAACAAACAGCTGGGATAAAGCGTGGCCATAATAGAATGTCTCCTAAAAGGTAAATAATTAAGAAATAAATTAAAACAATGATTGCTCCTGATTTATTTGCAAGAGCTTTTTCATTTTGATAGCTACACTTTTCATAATTAGCATTTTTTGCAAGGAATTCTTTTTCTAAATCTACTAGCCTTGAATCCTTTGAATTTTCATTAAAAACAGTAACGAATTCTGTTAAGGATGCATGGAATTCATTTGTAAAATCTAAATGTGTGTTTACGCTAATATAAGCCTTTCCATCACAATCTAAGAAAGTAATGTTTTCGATATTTGCTACTCTCTTTTCTAAAATTTCAAAATAAATATAATTGTAATTTACAAGAGTAACAACCGTATCATACATTCCATCATCATTAGTATCGTGATTTAAAAGACTAATATCGACATTAGAAACTAAACCATCACCTGTTCCCTTGCCAGGCTGATATGTTGCTTCGTCATAATTTATAACTAATGAGGTTCTGTTATTAATTAAGCCGTTTGCTTTATATCTACCACCAAGGTTATAGATGAAACCAGAATAGGATTTATAAGCATTTTCTTCTTGCTTCTTATCCTCTTCTTTATTATCAATGACAGAAAGTGTTCTAAATAGTACAATTCCTGTTCCATCTTGGAAAGTTTCTTGATATGCAATTTCTTTATCGTCATATCCAGCTAATAGATTTACACTTCTTGCATATTCACCATTGTTTAAGTATTCCTCTAAATGCTTTGGTAAATCCTTTGTCATTATGAGACCAGGAGATACTAAAGCAATTAGAACACCAATTCCAATCGTAAATATGTAATAAAGGATTGTTAAAAAAATTTTCAACTTCTTATTCATTTTTGATTTACCTACAATTTATTCTTCTATAGGTGCTTTTTCGTCTTCTTCTTGTGCTTCTTGGGCAGTGGCTTCATCTACCTTTAAAGCGTCCTCCATTTGGGGTTCGGTAGCACTTACTACCTCTTCAGCTGTAAAATCAGTTTCAGGAGATTCAAGTTCAGCTTCTAAAGCTTCCTTAACTTCTACAGCCTCCTCACTTAAGGAATCATCAATAGAGATTTCCTCAGCTTGAGTCGTTTTCTGGTTTTGTTTAAATAATATTTCTCTTCTTGCTAAATTTTTTCTTGCTTCAGCAAATTGCTTACGCTTGAAAACAGGAATTAAGAAATAAATGATGACTATAACTGCAACAGCTATAGCGCAAATAACAAAGAACCAGATGTCGACGGTTTTAAAACCGTGTAATAAAAACATATAATCACCTCGATGTTCTCTATAATATAAATTATAATTTATATTGAGCAATATTACAACAAATTTTTCAAAACGTTTTCATAAAAACTTCGTTATCAAATAGAATTTTATAAAATGGAGATTTTACAAAATAATTGTTATTAAAATAGGCCTTTTGTCTACTTGTTTTTATACCCAAATATTATATAATATGCCCGAGGATGTGAGAAAATGAGTGAATTACTAGCCCCAGCAGGCAATATGGAAGCATTAATTGCTGCAGTTTCCAATGGTGCAAATGCCATTTATTTGGGTATGAACCGCTTTGGAGCAAGAGCTTACGCAAACAATTTTAGCTTTGAAGAGCTTGAAGAAGCTATTCATTATTGCCACTTAAGAAATGTAAAAATATATGTAACTATGAATACCATCGTCTTTGATAATGAGCTTGAGGATGCATATAAGCAAATCGATATTTTATACAATTTAGGCGTAGATGGATTAATCATTCAAGATCTTGCAATATTCTCTTATGTAGTAGAAAACTACCCATTACTTGAAGCTCATACTTCTACTCAAATGGGTATTGATGATAAAGAAGGAACTCTTCTTCTAAAAGAATTAGGAGCTAAAAGAGTTGTATTATCTAGAGAAGTACCAATAGAAAAAATCAAAGAAATCAAAAAGGAATGTAAAATTCCTCTTGAAATCTTTGTTCATGGAGCACTTTGTGTATCCTATAGCGGTGGTTGCTATATGTCTGGCTTAATTGGCTATAGAAGCGGTAATCGTGGTAGATGTGTAGGCTCCTGTAGAAAGCCATATGAGCTAATAAATACAACCCAAAATGAATCCTTAGGTACTTCTTATATTCTTTCTATGAAGGACCTAAAAACCCTAGAAAATATCAATGAATTAAAGGTTGCAGACTCCCTTAAGGTTGAAGGAAGAATGAAGGAGCCAGTCTATGTTGCAAATATCATTAAAACCTATAGAGATGCTTTAGATGGCAAGCTTTTAAAGGGCGAAGAGTTCAATTTAACTAAAACATTTAACCGTACATTTACTAAAGGTTATATTTTCCATGAGGATAAAAAGAATATAGCCAATATTGATAAGCCAAATAATTATGGATACTTAATTGGTTATGTTTCTGGCAAGAAAAATGGTTATTATGAAATAACCTTATCTATGCCAGTAACTCAAGGAGATATTATAAGAATTGACCATTTAGGTATAGATGTTAATTTATCTTTAACTAAAATCTTTGATGCAAATGAAAATCTAATATCTAAAGCAGATAAAAAGTTCTATATTCAAATTAAAGAAAAACTATTCACAAGTGATAAGGTTTATAAAACAAAGGATATCTTATTTACTGAAGAATTAGAAAAATCCTATCCAAAGGAATATAAAAGATTCCCTCTTCATATCACAGTTTATGGTAATCCAAATGAGCCATTAACAATAATTGCTGAATGTGAAGGAAAAACAGTATCCTATACTACAGATTACAAGCTAGATAAGGCATTATCCCGCCCTACAGATTATAATTCCTTCTTAAAGCAATTATCGAAATTAAATGATTCTATTTATTCTTTAGCAAGCCTAGAATTTAATGCCTATGATATTTTCTTACCTGTAGGTAAAATCAATGATTTAAGAAGAATAATTGTAAATCTTATGGATAATGAAAGATTATCTAAAAGAACCCCTGTTTTAAAAAAGGAAATTCCTTTTGAAAAAATTGATTTTAAACAAGAAAAGAATATCTCTGTCTTCTGTACAACAGAAGAACAATATAAGGCTTGTAAAGATTTAGGAATAGATATTATTTACTACAACAATTATATTAGAAGAAACGAAGTTACATATAAAGATATGGATGGAGAGGTTTTAGTTGGTGGCTATGGTGGAATATACCACTATAGAGGCAAAAACAAAATCACATCCGATTTCACAATGAATGTGGTAAATTATAAGTCTGTTTATATATTACACAAGCTTGGAATAAATAGAGTTTGCTTATCCTTAGAAATCAATAAAAACCAAATCGATGATTTGGTAAATGATTATTATAAAAATATTGGTGGATATCCAAATTTAGAAATGATTGTTTATGGTCATTCCCTAATGATGTTTACTCACTATTGTCCATTAAAGGTAAAGGGACAATGTGGTAAATGTAGGGAAAATAAATACATTTTAAAAGATGAATTTGGAGAATTCCCAATTATTAATCACAAGGATTGTACTACTACTATTTTAAATGGAAAAACACTTAATTTAATGGATGAATTAGATTCTATTCCATATATAAATACCTATAGAATTCAGCTAACTATTGAGGATTATGATGAATCTGTTAAGATTATTAATACACTTAAAAATAAGCTTAATGGAGATACTACTAAAACCTTCAATAAGGAATTAGAAACTAGAGGTCATTTCAACAAAGAAATACTATAAAAAAACACATCCTTTTAGAATGTGTTTGTAAGCAATATAATGGTGTCCTTCTTAGCGGCACCTTTTATTTTTAATATTTCTTCCATTGTAGGATTTAAGACAAACATTGTAGGTCCACTACCGGATACATGTACAGAAATACCCATATTTTTTATTGCATTAAAGCCATCATTTAATACCTTAGATACCTTAAGTGCTACAGGCTCTAAATCATTAAAAATATTTAAATCTAGCATAGGAATATTTCTTGTGCTTAAAGCTTGAATAATATTATTAATTTTATCTTCTTTTCTATTACCATCATAGCTATAATTCTTATAAATCATAGCTGTAGATAGTCCAATATCTTGCTTAATAATTAAAACATTAAGCTTTGGTGTATCAATATCTAAAGGATGAATAATTTCTCCTCTGCCAGTACATAGGGCAATCTTTGTTTCAATAAAAAATCCAACATCACTACCAAGCTCTGCAGACATTTCGATTAGCTCTTCTTTTTTTAGGTTTGTTGAATATAATTCGTTTAACCCCTTTAAAATGGCTGCCGCATCTGAAGAACCTCCAGCTAACCCGGCCGCTGACGGAATATTCTTCTTTATTGTAATAAACACCCCACCATCAATTTTAGTCTTTAAAAAGAAAAGCTTTGCAGCCTTTTCCATGATATTTTCCCCTGGAAATGGATCATTTAAAATGATGATTTTATCATCCTTTTCTAAAGTGATTTCATCATATAAATCGATAGGTATCATTAAGTTATTTACCCTGTGATAGCCACACTCTTTTTCCATTACCTCTAAAGCTAAATTTATCTTTGCGTAAGCTTTAATTTTTATCATAATTATCCTCGATATAGTCACTCATTTTAATAAAATCTACTATGTCTAATTCTTCACTTCTAGCTGTAGCTTTTATATTTAAATCCTCTAGCATTTTTAATACAAAATCCTTTTTATATACCATACCTAAATTGTTATATAGAGTCTTTCTTCTTTGATTAAAACAAATTCTTATAAATTCAAAAAATAATTCTTCATTTTTAGCCTTATAAGGTGGATTATCATATAAATCTAAGCTGATTACTGCACTATCTACATTAGGGGAAGGAATGAATACAGTTCTTGGTACCTTAAGCTCGAGCTTAGCCTTTGCTCTATATCCAATCGCAATGCTTAATGCATTATAATCCTTAGTCTTAGGCTTACCACATATTCTTTCTGCAACCTCTTCTTGCATCATCATTACATATCTTTTGATTTTATCTGTTTTAGATAATAACCCTAAGATTATTGGAGTAGTAATATAATATGGCAAATTTGCAACTAAATATACGTTTTTAAAGTTCTTTTTATATTCATCAATGTCTTTATTGATATCTACTTCCAAGATATCCTTATTAATTACCTTTAAATTATTACAATCTTTAAAATTCTTATCTAATATTGGAAGTAAATCCTTATCAATTTCATAAGCCAAAACAAAGCCCGAAGCCTTAACTAAATGCTCCGTTAAGCTACCAAGACCAGGACCAACTTCAATAACTAAAGTATCTTTATCAATATGTGCATGCTCTACAATAGAGGATAGAATATTTTGATCATTTAAGAAGTTTTGACCAAACTTCTTTTTGGCATATAAATCATTTTCCTTTAATGCTTGATTGATATAACTAGATGTTCCTATTTTACCTTGCATAAAAGATCTTCTAACTCCTCTCTTGTAATTTGTAATAAATTAAGTCTCTTTAAAAAGGTCTTCGCATTTGGCCTACCAATATTTAATATATCGGATACTTTATCTCTTAATTTTTTAGATTCTATATTTCCATTTAAGCCTAAATCATATAAATCCCTTAAAGAGATAGTATCTTCTAATTTGTTTGGTGTATAAATGCTATCTAATGCTTCTTTTATAGCTTCAATAGATGCATGTTCTATTCCAACCTTTTTCTTATTATTTGAAATACATTCCTTTTTTCTTAAAAAGGCTTGAGAAGCATTAGGTATGGCATTAGTAATAATGCTTCTAATTCTTTCCCCTGGTGAATCTGGGTCTGTGAATATAATAATTCTATGCTTTTTAGACATTTCCTTAATAAGCTCAATGGTATCATCACTAATTTCACTACCATTCGTAATAATGCATTCCGCATTCGGATATGCCGCTTTTACCTTGATTTCATCATGGGTTCCTTCAACTACAATAATATCCATATTAATCCTCAAAATAGAAAATTCTTTCAATTTCCTTATAGCTTGATGACTTTAAGCCTTTAATAATTGGAGAATACTGATCTAATATTTTTAAGCTTCCATCTGGTAATAATACACGAATCGCATTAATATCACTCTTTGGAGAATGCATATATGCAACACCAGAAACCTTAACATTCTTATAAAAATATTTACCATATTCCATATTGGAATATTTCTTTTTTAAGTCATCTAAGAACTTTTCATCTGGTTCATTTACAAGCTCAACAAAATTATATAAATGACGCTTTTCAAAAGCGTTAGCTAATTTATTTAATACCGGATCACTACACCAGGTTAATTGCTTAATAAAGCCATTAACATTGGTATCATCTAAATCAATATAAGATTCAATATCATCATTGTTTTTAAGCACATTTAAAAAAGAAACAATAGATGCATCTATTCTTACACCTTCCATAGATAAATCCTTAATTCTTTCATATATTCCTTCAAGGATTGTCTCATAGGCTCTCGCAACAGGATGGTAATATACTTGGAAATACATATGATATCTACTCATTAAATAAGCTTCAATAGAATGTACACCAGAGGCTCTAACACACACAGTACCATCAATAATCTTCATACTTCTTAAAATACGGAAATAATCAATATGACCATAGGTTGCGCCTGTCATATAAGCATCTCTAGATAAATAATCCATACGATCAACATCAAGTTGACTTGATACTAAGGATTCAATTAATGGATGCTTATTATCATGTCTAATTACACTTGCAACATCCTCAGCAAGACCATCTTGAATCGATAAGATTTTATTTACTTCAGTTTCCTTAGATAATATTAATTTTACAGTCATATCCTCATGAGAGCATTCTAAAACATGCTCAAACGCATGAGAATATGGTCCATGACCAATATCATGTAATAAAGCCGCAATTAAAAAAACAACTCTTTCATATTCAGAAACTTTATCCATTCCTTCTACATTATCAATAACTAAATTTGCCATTTGATATGCACCTAGAGAATGAGTAAATCTAGAATGCTCTGCAGTTTGAAAAACCATAGAAACTCCAGAAAGTTGTCGAATTCTTCTTAATCTTTGTACTTCTCTTGAATCAATTAAATCACTAATGATTTTATAATTGACTTGAATATATCCATATAAAGGATCACGGAAAACCTTAGCTCTAGAAAGCTTTGTAAACATGCTTATCAACTCCTAATTTTTATTTTTCATTAACATGCTCAAATGCAGCCTCAATTAATACCTTAACATGCTCATCCGCTAAGGAATAATATACCTCTTTACCAACCTTACGGTTTTTAATTAATCTTGCAGTTCTTAAAAGTGCAAGCTGATGAGATACTGCTGATTTTGTCATATTAATTCCTGATGCAATATCATTTACACAGATTTCTTCATCACCCAAAAATAATAAAATTCTTAATCTTGTTGGATCAGCAAGCATTTTAAAGAAATTACTCATCAATTCAATTTCTACAGAAAAAGCATCCAAATCCTCAACATTTAGCTTTATAGGTTCTTTCATACATGCCTCCAATTTCAAAAATATTATAAAATAATATTCCTCATATTACAAGAAAAGAGAGGTTTTACCCTCTCTTATTCGTGCACTTCGTCCTTTTTAATGATGAAGGATACTCCTCCACCCTCTTCATTTCTTACAATCATATTCATTCCAAAGAAATCTACTGTCTTTTTAACAATAGACATTCCAAGGCCAAATTGACCCTTAGAGCCTTTTTCATATGGTTTAAATATAGAATTTAAGAATTGCTCATCAATGTGCTCACCATCATTATAAATTTTAAGATAGTTAGATCTTAATGTAATCTTAATTTCTGTTTTTGCATAACGCTTTGCGTTATCAATAATATTTCCAATAACAGTAGACCAATTTTCTTGGTATCCCATAAAGATAACATTATCCTCTAAATCTAAATTAAAATCCAATTTTGTTTGGAATTTGTAATTCGATATAACTCGATTTACAAGCTCTGTCATATTGATTCCTTCAAATGGCTTATCCTTTGTTAAGTATTCAAGTGAATTGTATTGTAATAATCTATTTACTTTATTTTTTAAGGATTCTGCCTGTTCAATAATAGTATCTAAAGCCTCAGGACCTGCCATACCATCTTGTAGTGCCTCGGCATAGGATTTAATAACTGCAATAGGTGTTTTAAAATCATGAGAAATATTTTGAAGCATATCTTGCTTTGTCTTCTCATTATGACCAATTTCTTTTCTCATATCCTCAACAGATTTTGATAATTCACCTATTTCATCATCACTATCATCGATATATTCCTTTTCATATTTATTCTTTGGTAAATTCATAATATGATATTGAATATTTTTTAATCTTCTAGTGATTCTTGTACTCCATACATAAATACACATTATTGCAATAAATAATATTGCAAGGAATGTTGAAAACATTCTTAATGCTACATCTCTTGTAAGATTACTTGTGAATGCATCATCTGTAAAAATGAATGAATACTTTGTAAACTCTCTATTGCATGAAAACACATAATAAAGTGTATATCCATTTTTTGTTTTATAAAAGTCAGCACCTTTATATTTTTTTTCTGGTATTTTGTTATTTTCCATTGAATCTTGATTATCAACTAAAAGATTCGTTTCTTCAGGATTTTTCGGTGGCTTTTGGTCATCTTTAGAAAATTCAAAATTAACTTTATTTTTTAAATAATTCTCAAAATACTCCTGAAATTCTTCTAAGGAAATATAATCATTGGCCGTTTTTGAAATATGATAGCCTAATTGTTCATTATATAAAGTATTATCTTTATCAAAAGTAATATAATGAAGCTTCATATCATCGAAAGGGGATTTCGCATCATTTGTTGTAGGATCTATTACAATTTGTGAATCAAGAGAATACATTCTTAAGACTGCTTGTCCTTCTGCAACCCTTTGAATAGAAAAATAAGAAATAATAATAAATATAATGGATGTAGATAAAAGAAGAGTAAATACTAAAACTAATAACTGGGTTGAAATTGAAAACTTCTTCATCATACAAGTAATCTATAGCCAAAGCCGTAGATGGTTTCTACACTTAGATTTGGCATTTTTTGTCTTAAACGCCTCATTAAGTCATCTACAACTCTATCTGAGCCAAAATAATCCATTCCCCAGACATTATCTAATATCTGATCTCTAGAAAATGCCTTAGATTTATTCTTTAATAAGAATAATAAAAGGTCATACTCCTTGGATGTTAAATTAATATTAACACCATTTTCCATTACAATTCTCTTATCATAATCTATTTCATATCCATTGAATTCTTCTGTATTAGACTTTTTAGGAGATACCATTCCATAGCTTCTATTTAATAAATTCTTAACTCGAAGCATTAATTCTCTTACAGAATAAGGCTTTGCAACATAATCATCGCTACCAAGCTCTAAGCCCATTACCTTATCAATATCTTGATCTCTTGCGGATGTAAAAATAATAGGCATTGTTGGATTTTCTTGACGAATACTTTTGATTAAATCATATCCTGAGATAACCCCAGGAAGCATTATATCTAAAATCCATAAGGAAAAGTTATCTTTTATATGCGCACTTGCATCTTCTCCGTTATTAAATACTTCTACCTCATACCCTTCGTTAATTAAATATTTTTCAACTAAAGAAGATAAATTCTTTTCGTCTTCTACTAAACCAATTTTGTACATATAAAACACGACCTTTCTATTCTTATATTTTATCATTATTTTTTCTATAAAAGCAATAAAGAACATCTGGGCAGATGTTCTTTATCGCAAATTGGGAGAGTTATAGTTTGCTTATGAAAAAGTACCTGCCTCTATTTAGAGACTAGATATTCGTCTTCTTAAGACAACTATAGTCTACCAATACATTATTGTTAATTTATCATACAAAATCGGTAAATTCCACGAAATTTATGGGAAATTATGAGATTATGCTTCGTATAAATCCTCGTAATCATCCATGTATTCGTTATACTTATCCTCGTCGATGGAGTTATCGTCATCCTCATCGGATTCCTCATCCTCAGAATCTAAATCATCATAAGACTCTTCGTCTTCATCTTCGTCTTCCTCAGACTCATCATCCTCGTCTTCGTCCTCATCGTCAGACTCTTCATCTTCATCTTCTTCATCAAGTTCCTCATCATCTTCATCGTCAAAGATTTCTTCATCCTCTTCATCATCATAAGCGTCTTCTGCGCCCTTAGGATTGAAGAAGGCACCATCCTTGTCGAACTGATCTAGAGATTGGCGAGACTTTAAATCCCAATTGTCATCGCCCATATATACAAATTTCGAACTAGTAGTGATGTCAACATATAACTGAGTTGCGTATACATTATCAGGGTCATCAATGCCTTTTGCAGCTAAAACCTCGTTAATTAAATCATAAATATTAACTACAGTACCCTTTTCGTTCATAATTTTTAAAGCAACTTCTAATAATGACATCTGCGAAATGTTTTCCATAAATTTTGCCTCCATAATAAAAATGCTATTATATTTTACCTAAAACACTTGCAATTTGCAAGTATTTTTATATATTAGAAAAACGGTTTTCTTTATCTAGAGTAATCCATAATTTTACGTTTTGGATTTCATCACCTAAATCTAATAAAGAATACTCTAATTCTAATTTGTTATCTTTTATAGATAATACTTTAGTTTTAACCTCAAAATCGAAAAAAAGACCAGTAGAGCTTTCATAATGAAAAGGAGTATTTATATTCTCCTTTAGAATCATTGTCATACTGGTATTTCCTTTACGCTCAAATATTAAGGAATCCCTATTTATAGTTAAATAAATCATCGTATTTTCCATACTTTTATCTTGGAAGATAATTAAATTATCTTTTTTTTCATAATTTGCACGGAAAAAGACTTTATTAGAATCTTTATCTAAACTATAAAATAAAAGCTCCATTAATATTCCCTCCGTCCTTCAAAGGCCTTTAAGATTGTCATTTCATCTGCATAGGATAAATCAGATCCTACAGGTAGCCCATGAGCTATTCTTGTAATTTTAACATCATATGTTCTATATAGCTCATATAAATATCTTGCGGTAGTTTCACCTTCGATAGTGGCATTTGTTGCTAAAATTAATTCTTCAATTTCTTTATTTTTAATTTTTTCTGTTAAGGATTCTATATTTAAATCATTAATGCCAATTCCTTTAGAGAAGGATATTGCACCATTTAATACATGGTAAATTCCTCTAAATTCATTAACTCTTTCAATAGTAATTAAATCCTTAATTGTTTCAACAACTAATACCTGCTTATGATTTCTAGATGCATCACTACAAATATTACAAAGACTATCTTCTGTCATATTTCCACAGGATGGACATATATGAATATCCTTCTTTATACTTAATAAAGCATTAGAAAAATCTATTAAATCTACCTCATCCATATGGAAAAATGCATATAGAGCATAACGCTCTGCAGTTTTTTTACCTACTGAAGGAAGCTTGGAAAAGCATTCAATTAAATTTTCCAATGAAGTAGGGTATTTATTCATTAAAATCCGAATCCCATTCCGCCGAATCCACCTAATAGCTTCTGTGATTCAGCTTCAATCTTTTTATTTGCATCATTTAATGCTAAAACAATCATATCCTGTACCATTTCTAAATCATCAGCTGCAGCCTCAGGATCAACAGTAACACTTACTACCTCGTGGCTACCCTTAACCTCAACAGTTACAACTCCACCACCTGCAGTACCAGTAAATACTGTAGATTCAAGCTTCTCCTGAGCCTCCATCATCTGTTTTTGCATTTTCTTTAATCTCATCATTTGTTGCTGATTCATTTTCTTATTCCTCCACTATTTTTAATTCATTATCATCAAAAAATTCTAATACCTGATTTACTAGATTTGATTCACTATTTTGTATCTTTGCCTTTGGGGCAGCTCTTTTTACAACACCAAGTGGGAAATCCTCTAATACAGGCTTAGGATTATCCTTACTATATTTACTCTTATAATCTGCAATAATTCTTCTCCATACAGATGTTGGTAAACATATGTAATCCTTAATATTTAAACCATATTCATTTAAAATTTCAATAATTTTTACAAAATTTTCATATTGCATTGCACGATTACAGAAGGAAACATCACTTAATTCTACAATAAATGAATCCTCACTTACTGCTTGTAAATTACCATGAACTAGGATTTGAATTCCAACTCCATCATACTTGCTTGAAATTAATGGCCAAACCTTTAATAATGCATCTCGCTTAGCCTTAGAAGCATTATTAATTATATTCTCAACATCCTTAATTGTTACCTGTTCTGGACCACCATTATTTGTTGTATTTACAACATTATTTGTAGTAACAACTACAGGTTTTTCTTCTATTTTTGTTGTACTTACAACAATATTTACATCATTTTGGTCATTTGTAACATCATCATTTGTTGTATTTACAACGTTTTGTTTTTGATTTCTATATGCCATCATCTCTTCTCTAGATGGAATATTTGCTACATTAACGACTCTTTTTTCAGGAGCATTCGCCTTCATTTGGAAGCCATTTTGACTCATCATTTGAATTGTTTGCTCTAAGGATTCTAACCTTGATTTAAAGCTTGCAATATCATTTTGTTCATTATCATTCATCTTTAAAACTGCAAGCTCAATATAGGCTCTTTTTTGAGTAGAGAATCTCATTTGATTTGATACATCATTTAATATATCTAACCAATGATAAACTACGGATTTTTCTACATTTCTTGCTAAATCCATAAATTCTGGATTTTTAAACATTAATTTTTCTTCTAATACTGCATTATTCTTATATAATAATAAGTCTCTTAAGAATAGAATAACATCATTAATAATTCTAGGTACTTCTTTACCTTCCTTTATAATATTATCAAGTAAAGAAATAGCCTTTGTTTCATCTTTGCTGATACAAGCATTTAATAATTCAATGATTTTCACATAAGAAATATTACCACTTACAGATAATACATCATCTAAGGTAATTTCAGGGTTTTGAGAGAAGGATATACATTGATCAAATAAGGATAATGCATCTCTCATACCACCCTCAGCTGAAATTGCAATTTGATGTAATGCCTCTTCTGTAATTTTTACATTTTCTTCATTTGCTACTATTTTAAGTCTCTTTAAAATATCATCAATAGAAATAGATTGGAAATCAAATCTTTGACAACGAGATAAAATTGTATTTGGAAGCTTATAAGGTTCTGTTGTTGCTAAAATAAAGATTACATGTGCTGGTGGTTCTTCTAATGTTTTTAATAATGCATTAAATGCTGCATCCGATAACATATGAACCTCATCGATAATATAAACCTTATATTTACCTTGAGAAGGTAAGAATTTTACTGTACTTCTTAAGGCTCTAATATCATCTGCACCATTGTTCGATGCAGCATCAATTTCTACAACATCAGATATTGTTCCTTTTGTAATTCCTTGACAAATATCACATTCGCAACAAGGCTCTACAGTAGGTCCTTTTTCACAATTCATGGCTTTAGCCATGATTTTAGCTAATGTAGTTTTACCTGTTCCTCTTGGACCACAGAATAAATATGCATGAGCCACCTTATTTAATTTTATTGCGTTTTGCAATGTTTTAATTATATGCTCTTGTCCTACAACATCTAAAAACTTTTGTGGACGATAAGCTCTATATAATGCTACATATGCCATTATTATTCCTCCTTATCCAAGATAATAAACATGTTTAACACCATTACCATCATAATAATGATAATAAGATATATATGTATCTGGAGATACAATCAAATCATAAACAGAAGTACTAAAAGAATCTCTGTTTAGATTTTTACCAATATAAGAAAAAGCTTGAGACATTATGTCTGTACAATATTTTGAATTGGTCGTGTTAAATAAAAATGAACTATTATATGGATCATCATAATAAGATAGAATAACAGAAGTAACCTTCTCATATTCTTCCTGTGTCATATCTACTCTAAGACCAATAACAACATTAAAATATTCGTTAGATGCCCAATCCTTTTTATGATAAAGTCTTGCATTATGAACCTCTAAGGTTTGAGTGATTTCTAAGGTATTGTAATCATCAGACTGAACCTCATAATCTTCATAATTTCCAATAGAATATCCTGCATGTCCACCAGCATAGAAGCTAACAATTTCATTCACTATTGGAGCGATTGTTAATTGATCCGGACTAACAAGAATATCACCCTTTCCACCCGGATAACAATCATGTGTACTTTCTTCATAATACATAGATTTTTCACCATCATATGCAATTTTATAATACTTGATATTTGAAGTGGAAAGTTCTTCTTGGTATACACCTTTACTTATGAAATTATTGACTAGAACATCTTTAGCAACATGTTCTACAATAACACAAGTAGTATAGGATAGAAGTATAAGTATTATAATACTTCTTAGAATATGCCAAGAAATTTTTAAAATTTTTCTCATAATACTATTTTATCATAATTTGTAGCAAAATGAAAAATAAAAAATTGTCAGTTAACTGACAATTTTCTACTTATTATATATTACTTTGTTTTTGGCTTAATAACGATAGCTCTATTTTCGCCTTCGCCTTCAGATTCAGTATAAACATCTCTCCAATCAGCAAGCTTTTCATGGATGATTCTACGTTCATATGAATTCATAGGCTGTAGCTTAACTTGAACTTTAGTTTTTACAACTTCCTTAGCTGTCTTTGTAGCTAAAATTTCAAGCTGACGAGCACGATTAGATCTATATCCACCGATATCTAGGGAAGTAATTACATGATCCTTTGTATATGTAGAAATTAAATTACGAAGAAGAATTTGTAATGCTTCTAAAGTCTTACCCTTAACTCCGATTAATAAAGAATTCTCATAAGAATCAATCATATAATAAATTTGTTCTTCACCGTTGATGCTTCTAGCTTCAATTTGATAACCAATTCCTAAAGCTTTTAAAATACCTTCTAGGTATTTTTTACCTTCTAATGTTAAATTAACATCAACTAAAGCTTCACAGTTTACACCATCTTCAGTCTCACCAAGAACATTAACGTAAATTTTATCACTAGCAATATGTAATTTCTGAACTGCGGTATCCATAGCTTCATCAGCACTTGGAGCAATAAATTCAAATTTTTTCTGCATACTTTTTCACCTAGTCAATAATATTATTTTGCTTCTGAGCCTTTTCCCACTTATATGCATTAATCCAACGACCAACCTGAGACTGGAATAACTGATAAATACTACCAATTAACCAATAAATACCTAATGATGTATTAGATAATGCCATGAAACCAAACATAACATTCATAATAACCATCATGTATTTCATCTGCTTACCTTGATCTGCTTGCTTATTCTTATCCTGTGGATGTATCTTTTGATACTTCTGAGGACGCTGACTAAGCTTCTGAGAAAGGATTGTCATAGCAACGAATAAAACAGCAACAACAGCAGCAAATACCTTATCATACCACATTGTTGCTTGGAAGAAACTTGTATTCATTTCGAATAAACCAAATACTTTAGTATTTGTTAATGCAAAAGCACCAGAATAAGTGTAGCTTACTGCATTATTTACAACTACAGTAGTAGTAGCATTAATTCTCTGAACTACCTCGTACATAGCCATAAATATTGGGAATTGTAAGAACATAGTACCTAAGCATCCTAATGGATTCATACCATGCTTCTTATACAATTTCATCATTTCCTGTTGCATCATCTGCTGGCTTCTTTGATCCTTGCGGTTTTGATACTTTGCCTGAATCTTAGCCATTTCAGGTTGCATCAACTGCATCTTTAAAGAAGAGCTATTTTGTCTTGAGTAAATAGGCCATGCTAAAGTTCTTACAATTAATGTAGTAAATAGGATACCCCAAAAATAAGAATTTCCAATTCCTTTACCAATGGTAGAACAAAGCCATGCAATTGGCCAAGAAAGTAAGTTAATTGGCCATGCCCATAGGGTATTCCAAAATCCCTTTCCTCCATCCCAAAGATCAATCCATTCTTGACCATAGGAAGTATAAGCTTTAACATACCATGTGGATGAATCCCAACGACAGCTTGATAAACCTACCGCCAAAAATGCACAAAGAGCAATAAGAATTAATTTATGTCTATGCTTATAGAAAAAATTAACCATTTTTTTCTCCTTTTATTAATTTTTGTTTTCTAAATAGATATTCTAGCTGCTTCTTAAGCTCATCATAGGATAATTCCTTAATTTGCACTCTAGCAATGATAAAAACATCTGTAGAAGAATCCAAATCAATACTCAGGTTATCTATAACTGCTGTTATAAGCCTTTTGATTCGGTTTCTTTCAACAGCATTACCTATTTTTTTTCCTACACTAATCGCATAACGGAAGTGGCCGGTTTCTGTATTATTCCTTTTATATAATGTTAAATAAGGATTAGATTTATAATTCTTTTCCTTAATTATCTTTTCAATTTCTTCTGATTTTTTTACGCGATATTGTTTTTTCATAGAATATCTCCACAATTAACAATAAAAAATACGACCAAAAGAATTAATATAATTGTTCTGGTCGTACTAGTTATGTCAATTATTAAAAATATGAAATTAAACTGTTAACTGTTTTCTGCCCTTTTTACGTCTAGCAGCTAAAATCTTTCTACCATTCTTAGTTGCCATTCTAGCGCGGAAACCATGAGTTACTTTTCTTTTTCTTTTATTAGGTTGATAAGTTCTTTTCATCTCATTTACCTGCCTTTCTTTAAGAAACCATGCTATCTCATTCTATCAAAAACGATATATGATGTCAACAATTATTTAATTTTTTATTTGAGTTTCCCCATTTTTAAATTCATACGAAATTTTGTCAATTTTAGGAGATGTCAAATCTGACCCCCATTACAGTCCACAAATCTCGTCTTCGCTTATTTCTTTTAGGGTAAATTATTGAAATTAAGTCCTTGCTAAAAAATGAAATAACCCCTTTTATTCCATCGCTTATTCTATATAACCAAAATAGTACCTTTTCTCTTATTTGTTTTTTGATTTTTCTTATTGCTTTTCCTACAGCCTTCATATTTATGACATTGCTAAAAAACATTACATATGTTAGTAATGTATTTAAGACTTGAATTCTTTTATATCTTCTAACCTTTATC
>NZ_QXEV01000015.1 GCF_003550015.1 Anaeroplasma bactoclasticum | reverse complement strand
TACCTTGATCATAATCCTCTGAACATTTATCTAAATCAAATAAATCAGGATTAACTCCAAGGTGTTTAATGGAATCAAATTCCATAAAAAATATCCTCCTCTTAAATTAATGACTAGACATCAATATTATAAGGGGAGGATTCTTTTTATATATTAATATTTTTACTACAAATTGTTTATAGGTATGTACTACTTGAAATTTAGAATTAATTTTACTACTTTCGTTTATAGGTAGTATAGCTACTATTCGAAATTTAGATTATCACTTTTTGGTATTTTGAGCCTTTTTTTATTGTCTTAAAAATGAACTAGTCACTGCCAAAGTCTTGAAGAAATGTATGGGGATATAGGGGTAAATGACTAGATGAATGGCCCTAACCATGTCTTAGTGACTAGATCTGGACTAGATAGTGGCATCTAGTCATTAAATTCAAACACCTCTTGTGATGTCTCCATCACAGTATTAGATATAAATTTATTCACCTTTTGTTTTGCACTTTAAGATATAGGAATAAATACATATAAAGATTGATTATGTATTAAAAACATATTATAATTTATATGCTAGATAATTATTTTTAATTTACTATATGAGGAGAAATATAAATAATATGGATGGAAAAAAGCTAAAGAGTGAGAAAGTTATTATAAATAATAATCCTAGATTTATCATAGTTGATTCTGAAACTGGTGAAGTTTTAGATGATGCCCAAGGTTATGGATATAAAACGATTAAAGGTGCTTTTAAAGCTTATAAATTTAAAAGATTAACTAAAGACGAAAGGAAAGAAAGAGAAAACAAAATAGCTTTAGTTAAAAAATGGGTGAAACATAATAAAAAAATCATGAATTTTTTTGAGGAAATATCCTTTGAAATATGGAAAGGGTCATGGGGGCCTGATGATCGCTTCGATGAAAAATTAGTAAAAAAAATACTAATTGAAAATGGATATGATATAGATGAATTAGGTTTTACGATTAAAGATTTACTAAAATATGGTTTTAATTAAATATAAAATAATAAAGCAAAACGCTATTTAAAGTTGTTGCTAATGCTTTAGTTCACTGAACATGCTTTGGGTTAAATTGAAGTAGAGTAGTAAGAGAAATGATGGGATTATAATACATCAGAAAATAGTAATATTACGATTGGTAAGCCAATGGAAAAAATAATAAGTTCTATGATATAATTCATATGAAAGAAACAGATAAATAGTAATGTGTAGGTGAGATAAATGAGAAAGAATTTATCAGAAATGACATTGGAGGAATTGTGGCAGTTGTTTCCTATTGTTTTGGTAGAACACCAAGAATGTTGGAAAAACTGGTATTTGGAGGAAGAAACTCTTTTAAAAAATGCTCTTTCGAAAATGTGTAGAATCAGTCATATTGGAAGTACGGCAATACCTACTATATGGGCAAAACCAATTATTGATATTCTTGTAGAAATCCCAAGGGAAGGCAATTTGTTTGATTATAAAGATTTGGTTATAAAAAACGGCTATATTTGTATGTCACAAAGTGAGAATAGATTATCTTTCAATAAAGGATATACCGAAAACGGTTTTGCAGAACGTACATTTCATTTGCATTTAAGATATGCAGGCGATAATAATGAATTGTATTTTAGAGATTATCTTATCGAGTTTCCTGATGTTGCAAAAGAATATGAGAAATTAAAACTTTCGTTATGGAAAGAATACGAACATAATCGAGATGCTTATACAAATGCAAAAACTGAGTTCGTGAAGAAATATACAGAGCAAGCTAAACTGATATACGGCAATAGATATTGAAAAATTACCTATGAATCATTTGCAAAGCTTTTAAAAGATGAACTTGTAATGGATGATTATTGGATTTTGAATTGTATTTATGTAAAAAAACAATAGAAATAAATGAAAATAGAGGTTACTATATGACAAAGTTTTATTTTATCCGTCATGGAGAAACTGATTTTACTTTAGCAGATACAAAGATATATAAGAATTGGGGTTTTAATATGCTTCCACTTTCAAATAAGGGAGTAGAACAAATTAAAGCTACAGCAAAAGATAAAAGGTTAAAAAGTGCTAAAATCATTGTTACATCACCATATGGAAGGGCTATGCACTCAGCTGCGATTATATCTAAAGAATTAGGGATTGATTTAGTTGTTGAAACGAACCTTCATGAGTGGGTAGCGAATATAGATTATAATTATATACCTGATGATGAGGCTAAAGAAAACCTTAAAGAATTCTTTAAAAATGATGGAGAAAAATCAAATGATCCAAAATATAATTATGAGACAGCGAATTCTATGAAAGATAGAGTATATTTAGTTTTAGAAAAATATAAGAATTATGGTGAGGTTATTATTGTTTGTCATGGCTTGCTAATGGAACGTTTCTTAGACGTTTGTGAAGTATCTAATGGAGAAATAGTAGAATATATTTTAGAATAATTTTTATCCTTTGGTGGTTAAGAATAAGCTACATCTAATGAATATTTAACAACTATTGGTGATGTTGTTATGTTATTATTTGTTATTTATATTTCTTAACGTGTATTAAGGGTTGATGACGCATCCGACCGTCGAAGCGGTATGTTTGCTTGTAAAAAAATAGAAAAAAGGTCAGGAAGAAAATAATATGAGTAAAATTGCAATTCTAACTGGTGCAACCGGTGGTTTAGGTAAAGCTTTTATACAGGAATTATTAAAAGAAGATATAGATATAATCTGGGCAATTGGCAGAAATAGCGAAAAGCTTCAAGAATTATCTAATAAGTATTTAGATAAGATATTTCCAATACAATGTGATTTAGCTAGTGAAGAAGAAGCTAAAAAAATACGTAATTTATTAGAAGAACACAAGCCAGATGTTAAATATTTAATTAATAATGCAGGCATATCCAAAATGGATAAAATAGTAAATTTCACTCAAGAGGAAATATCTAAAACAATTGAAATTAACTGTAAGGTTCCAGCTATAATTTGTAATTATGCTATTCCTTATATGAATAAAGGTGCAAAAATATTAAATATATCTTCGGCATCATCATTTCAGCCTAATCCATATATTGCACTATATTCTGCAACCAAGGTTTTTTTAAGATCTTATACAAGAAGTTTAAATTATGAGCTAAAAGAAAAAGGTATAAGCGCTACTGCAGTATGCCCTGGATGGATTGACACAGATATGCTTAAAAAAGAACATAATGGTAAGAAAGTTAAGTACTATGGAATTGTACCCACAGAAAAAGTAGCACGTAAGGCTATGAAAGATTCAAAAAGAGGAAAGGATATGTCTGTTTGTTCCCTTTTTGTGAAGTATGAACATCTTTGGAGTAAATTATTACCTCAAAAATGGATTATGCATATTTGGGGGAAATCAGTAAAAAAATATGTTGATTAATTTTGATTAAAAACATGTGGATCATTTCCGAATCCGCATATCTATGAGTGAATCGCTGAATGTGTTGCTCATTTGTAAAAAAATACGTTGCACTTTCAATCTTTTGAAATCGACAAAAAGGTAGAATTCTACCAAAAAATCGAAAATATACTTTGCGTATTGTCAGTGAAATGTATTTAAATTACATTGCGTCTTATTATAAAAATCGAAAAAAGTGTGTATCCATACAAAAAAAGAGAAAGATTGTTTTGCATATCGTGCAAAAAGGTGCAATTTATGATGAAATGCTATCCTCTTAGTTGGATAATCCTATTGCCTATGGATACTTTGAAAAAGATTCCCTAAAAGGCTTTGTTGAGGGATTCTATGAGAAGTGGAATAGAAGGTTTAGAATATCGAATATTATAATATTTGATAATGATTTAAGAGGTAAAGGTATTGGTAAAATGCTTCTTGATCAAATTAAGATAGACGCTAAAAAAAGCGGTGCTAGAATGGTTGTTTTAGAAACTCAAAGTTATAATTATAAAGCTATTTCTTTTTATGAAAAGAATGGCTTTGAAATTATTGGATTTGATTTATTTGCTTATTCAAATAGTGATATAAAGAATCATAACATTCGAATTGAAATGGGATTAAGGATAGATGAATATGGAAAAAGATTATGTTAAATATATAAGAAGTAAAGTAGGTCATGATAAAATAATTATGAATGCTTCTGGTGCTATTATTGAAAGAGATAATAAAATATTATTACAAAGAAGAAGCGATAATGGAAAATGGGGACTTCCTGGTGGAATTATGGAAATGGGAGAGACATACCATGAAGGTGCTATAAGAGAAGTTAAAGAAGAAACTGGCTTAGATATAGAATTAGATTATTTAATAGGTATATATCATAATAAAGATATGGAATGGCCTAGTGGAGATATGGCACATGTGATATGTGCTGTATTTAAGGCACATATTACCTCTGGTACTTTATCTATAGATTCTGAATCTTTAGAATTGAAATTCTTTTCTAAAGAAGAATTACCCATTATAGCATCTTTGAATCATAAAAAAGCAATTGAAGATTATTATAATGGAATAAAGAATAATGTTTTATAGGAGGCTAATATGGGGATTTATGAAAAATTAATTCCTCTTGCTGATTTAAAATATAAGGATTTTCAAGCAAAGCTTGTACCAAATATTGCAAGTGATAAAATTTTAGGTGTAAGAAGCCCAAATTTAAGAAAATTAGCAAAAGAATTGAAAGATACAAAAGAAGGCTTAGGTTTTTTGAATGAGCTTCCTCATGAATATTATGAAGAGAATTTAGTTCATTTTTTTCTGATTTCTTTCATCAAAGATTTTGATACATGTATTAAAGAGATTAATAGATTTTTACCATATGTGGATTGTTGGCCTGTATCGGATCAATCAAGCCCAAAGGTATTTGCTAAGAATCATGATAAACTATTACCATATATTAAAGAATGGATTTCTTCTAGTCATGTTTATACTGCAAGATTTGGTATAAGGATTTTAATGAATGAATTTTTAGGGGATGATTTTAAAGAAGAATACTTAAATATAGTAGCAAATAAAAAAGGAGAAGACTATTATTTAAAAATGATGGTTGCTTGGTATTTTGCGACATCTCTTGCAAAACAATATGAAAAGACTATTCCTTATTTTGAGAAGCATATATTAGAGGATTGGGTACATAATAAAGCAATTCAAAAGGCCCTTGAATCCTTTAGAGTTTCTAAAGAGCATAAAGAATATTTAAAAACATTAAGATAAAGTTAGAGCTTTGAACTTCGGTTTAAAGCTCTTTTTTTAAACATTATTTTTAATTTTTGTCTTATCTTTTTTGAAATATCATATATTACTTTTATTCATATCATAACCTTGTTATAATTTATAGTATAGAGATAGCTATGAATGAATTCTATAAGAAGGAGGTATGTATGATTACTTTTTTTATTTCTTTATTTGTTTTAGTTGGAGGATATTTAATCTATAGTAGAGTTAGTGAAAAGATATTTAAGATAGATGATAGAAAAACTCCAGCAATTAAAAACCCTGATGGTGTAGATATAACACCTCTTCCAAAATGGAAGTCATTCTTAATTGAACTTTTGAATATAGCTGGTACAGGACCTATTTTTGGTGCAATTAGTGGAGCACTTTTTGGGCCAATTGTATTTATATGGATTGTTTTAGGCTGTATATTAGGTGGAGCAGTACATGATTATTTTTCTGGTATGATTTCATCTAGAAATAATGGAGAATCTATTGTTAAGCTTGCTGGAAAGTATTCAGGGAAAGCGATAGAAATTATTATGAGAGTGTTTTCCATTATATTATTAATTTTAGTTACTGCAGTATTTGTAGTATCTCCATCTACATTACTTGAATCCTTAACTAGCGGAAATGTTAAAGCCTGGATATGGATGATTATTATTCTAATATATTATTTTGTTAGTACAATAGTACCAATAGATAAGGTGATTGGTAAGCTATATCCTATTTTTGGTATTGTTCTTATTTCTATGGCTATTGCTGTAATTATTGGTATAATGTCAAATTCAAATGAATATCCAATGTTAGAATTATTTAATAATTTTAAAGATTTTTCTAAGGCAAATAATTCACTTCCTTGGTGGCCATTTATGATGACAACTGTGGCTTGTGGAGCTGTGAGTGGATTTCATGCAACCCAATCTCCAATGATAGCCAAATGTATTAAAAGTGAAAAGGAAGGAAGACAAATATTTTATGGTGCCATGGTAGCTGAAGGTATTATTGCATTAATTTGGGCTGCCGCTGCAATGGCATTCTTTAGAGTTAATACAGAAGAAGGATGGAATCTATTAAATACTATTGGTGGAAGCTCATCCTCTGTAAATGATATTTCTAAGGGAGTGCTTGGTACATTTGGAACAATCTTAGCTATAGTTGGTGTTGTTATATGCCCAATAACTAGTGGGGATACAGCCTTAAGAAGCTTAAGATTAATTGTTGGTGAGGCAATAAACGCAGATCCTAAAAAATTGAAAAATAGGTTATTATTAACCATTCCATTATTCGCTTGTGTAATAGGTATTAGTATATGGAATTTTACTAATCCATCGAATTTTAATATACTTTGGAGGTGGTTTGCTTGGTCAAACCAAGTGTTAGCCGCAATTTGCTTATGGGTAAGTAGTGGATACTTATATAAGACTAGGAAGAAAAAATACATATCCCTATTTACTGCTATACCTGCAATGTTTATGACCGCTGTCGTTACAACCTATATTTTGGCAGAGCCTAATTTGGCTTTAGGCAAGTGGATTTCTTATGTTACGGCAATTTATATTGGAATTGGATTAACCATAGTTATTTCTGGATTTTATTTATTTAAACTAATAACCAAAAAGGATTCGGATTTAATTTTAGAAGATGAAGAATAAAGACTAGGAAGTGCCTAAAAAATGGCACTTTCTTCTTTTTTATCTTTTTTCATTTTATAATTGATTTGGTAAAAAGCGATATAGATGTATCAAGCTATATTAATGAGGTAAGAAATATGGCAATGTTGGCCAAAAATAGTAATCTAAATATAGATTATTTCCCAACCAATTTTGTAGTTTCCAATGGATTATTATATTATGTAGATTATGAATGTAATTCATATATGGAAGAATGGAATTTTGAAAATTGGGGAATTAAATATTGGTCTAAAACAAAGGAATTCATAGATTATTTAAATAATCATAAGGAATAATCTTGTTATTTGAAAATATTATAAAATCTTTATACTTGAATTCTTTATCGTAAAGATATATACTTTAGAGGTAATTGAATAAGATAGTTCGTAATCCATCCTATCTTTAAATAAAACTAGGGAACAAAAGAGTGTTTTTTAGTTGCACTCTTTTTATTTTTTGTGAGGAGTGATAGTATGAATCCCTTAAAAAAGATTAAAATATGGTTTATAGATACACTTGAATGGTTCTTTGATTTTCATGATTGGAAGATGCTACTTAGAAGCATTCCTGGTGTAGTTACAATGCTATTTATAATGGCGACAATCACTATGAATTTAGCTGCAAATAAAATTGTTTGGAGTGGAATATATATTAATGACATTCCATTTGTGTCCATTACAGGAGGAATATTCCTATCATGGGCAGTTTTCTTAGTAATGGATATTGTAACAAAGACATATGGAACAAAGGCTGCAATTAAGCTAACGGTTTTAGGCGCTTTAGTGAATGCTATTGCGGTTATATTTTTAGCACTTATTGCTTTATTTCCAGCAAAATATCCATTTGAAGGTGCAAGTAATATTTTTGATACATTATTTGGCTTTGAGGCTAATGCTGCCCCACAGCCATGGCAAATACTAATATCATCTACAATTGCATATATTATATCTGGTATTATAAATGCGATTATTAATGGTCTATTTGGTAAAATCTTTAAGAAGAATCCAGATGGTAAGCTTGCTTTTTATTGCAGAAGCTATGTAAGTACCATATTTGGTCAGTTTGTTGATAATTTTATTTTTGGCGCTTTAGCATTCGCGGTTTTTGCAAAATTTTATACTTTCCCAACATTAATTGGTATTGCGCTTGTAGGTGCATTAATCGAACTATTCTTTGAGGTGTTCTTTAGTCCAATTGGCTATAGAATTTGTAAAAAATGGCAATCCGAAGGAGTAGGAAAGGATTATTTTGATTATTGTAAGGAAATGGAATTACGTAAGGATCCATCAAGATTTGAGTTTGATAAAGAGGTAAATCTATGAGTGAAATAAAATTAGAATATTTATCTGCACTTGAAATAGGTGAATTAGTGAATTCAAGGATAATCACACCAACAGAGGTGCTAAAGTATTTTGAAAAAAGAATAAAGAAAAGAAATAAATCCATTAACGCATTTACCTATACAAGATTTGATTTAGCCTATATAGAAGCAAAAAAATTAGAAGAAAGATTAGAACATGGGGAAAACTTAGGTGTTTTTGCGGGTGTTCCCTTTGGCTTAAAGGACTTCTTGCCAAGCAAAAAGGGCTGGACACGTTCCTATGGTGGAGTTAAATGCTTAGTAAGCATGGATGAATATGATAGCTTATTTTGTGAAGTGATGGAGCAAGAGGGTGGTATTGCCGTTGGTAAAACGAATGCCCCATCCTATGGCTTTAGTGGAACGACGGACAATAAGATGTATGGTGTAACATCTACACCATTTAATCCGTTATATAATGCTGGTGGATCCTCTGGTGGTAGTGCAGCTGCAGTAGCGGATGGCTTACTACCTATTTCAGAGGGTGGAGATGCCGGAGGGTCTATTCGAGTGCCTGCTTCTTGCTGTAATTTGGTAGGCTTTAAGGCAGGCTTTGGCTCTATTCCATTATTCAGTAGACCAGATGCATATTCTGCATCCCATCCCTATTGTGTTAGTGGTGGATTAGTCAAAACAGTAAGTGATGCGATTGCCTTATATAAGCTTATGGCAAAGGTAGAGCCTAAGGATCCATATAACAATATGGTATTAAGACAAAATGAAGATATCGATGGCTATATAAATAGTAATCAAGCCTTAAGAATTGGTTTTACCTATGATTTTGATTTATTTGAGGTAGATGAAGAAGTAAAGAAAATCGTTTATGATGCAGCAAAGCGCTTTATAGATAAGGGCTATATCGTTGAAGAGGTTCATTTTAATTTTAAGCATACAGCAAATGAATTTTCCTCTCTTTGGAGCAAGGGAATTACAATTGATTGTGCCTTAGATATTAATCACCAAAAGGAAAAGGGAATTGATTATTTTAAAGATCATTTAGAGGATTTCCCAGAGGAATTCATTTATTATAAGAATGTTTGCGATCATCTAGGAATTGAGGATTTATATGAGTTCAATTTAGCTCGAACGGATATTTTAGATAATTTTGAGGATGTATTTAAGAGATATGATTTAATTCTTTCACCGGTTACCTGCTGTCTTCCTGTAAAAAATAATCCAAAGGGCTTTACAAAGGGACCAGAAGAAATCAATGGTAAAAGTGTGGATTCCTTAATTGGCTGGTGCCAAACTTATTTGGTTAATTTTGTAAGCTATCCAGCGATTTCTATTCCTGCAGGATTGGCATCTCATAATTTACCTGTAGGTATGCAAATTATTGGTAAGAGATTTGAAGAAAAAATGGTCTTAAAGGCAGCTAAGGATTTTGAAGAAATTAAGCCTTGGAGAGATAATTATTCGATTCCATTCAATAGAGAGATAAAATAAGTAGTAAATTATGAAATAGAGTCCTTTTAAAAAGATGAAAACACTTTTAATACTTGATTTAATAAATACATAGTATTTAATGCTTTTTATCTTTGAAATTAAGTGTTATAATACATTTGGTTAAAAATTACATTTATTAAAGGAGAAATAAAATGAAGAATTTATCACCACTTCAAAAGGCAAGATACCAGTACACTCCAAAGCTACCTGGAATGTTAAGAAATGGTATTGCTGAAATTTGTGTTAAGGAAGGCTTACCTACTGAGTCTGTTGCAGATCAGGAAAAGATTAAGGCTTTATTCCCTAATACATATGGCGAAAAGGAAATTACATTTGAAAAGGGCAAGAATACATCTTTAGCTAAAAAGCAAGTTGTAGGTGTAATTCTATCTGGTGGACAGGCACCTGGTGGACACAATGTAATTTGTGGTTTATATGATGCACTTAAGGCTACAGATAAGAATAATGTTCTTTTAGGATTTAAGAATGGTCCTTCTGGACTTTTAGATGATGATTATATTGAATTCACTGATGAATATATAAATGAATACAGAAATACTGGTGGATTTGATATTATTGGTTCTGGTAGAACTAAGCTTGAAACTAAGGAGCAATTTAAGGTTGCAGCTGAAGTTGCAAAGAAGCATGGTATTACTGCAATTGTAATCATTGGTGGAGATGACTCCAATACTAATGCTGCAGTATTAGCTGAATATTTTGCTGCTAATAATACTGGCGTACAGGTTATTGGTTGTCCTAAGACTATCGATGGCGACTTAAAGAATGAGGATATCGAATGCTCCTTCGGCTTCGATACAGCTACTAAGACTTATTCTGAGGTTATCGGTAATATTGAAAGAGATGCTAACTCTGCAAAGAAGTATTGGCATTTCGTTAAGGTAATGGGCCGTAGTGCTTCTCACGTTGCACTTGAGTGTGCTCTTGAGACTCAGCCTAATATCTGCTTAATTTCTGAAGAGGTTGCTGCAAAGAAGATGAGCTTATCTCAAATTGCTGATTACATCGCTGATTCTGTTGCTGCAAGAGCTGCAAAGGGTATGAACTTCGGTGTTGCTATTATCCCAGAAGGTGTTGTTGAATTCGTTCCTGAATTCTCTGTATTAATTGCAGAAATTAATGAATTACTTGCTGGTGCTAAGGCTGATGCTTTCAATGCTTTAGCTACTTGGAAGGAAAAGTATGAATTCATTAAGAAGGGCTTAACAGCTGCTTCATTTGCTGTATTTGATATTTTACCTGAAACTATTCAGCAGCAGTTATTCTTAGAGCGTGACCCTCATGGTAACGTTCAGGTATCCTTAATTGAGTCTGAAAAGTTATTCAGTGCTTTAGTTAAGGCTAAGTTAGCTGAAAGAAAGAAGGCTGGTACTTACAATGGTAAGTTCAATGCCTTACATCATTTCTTTGGTTATGAAGGAAGATGTGCATTCCCATCTAACTTTGATGCAGATTACTGCTATTCTTTAGGTTACAATGCATTCATGCTAATTCAGTATGGCTTCAATGGTTACCTATCTAAGGTATCTAACCTATCTAGACCAGCTGAGGAATGGGTTGCAGGTGGTATGCCTATCACAAAGATGATGAATATGGAAAGACGTCATGGTGAAGACAAGCCAGTTATTAAGAAGGCTTTAGTTGAGCTTGATGGTGCTCCATTCAAGTATTTTGAGGCTCGTAGAGCTACTTGGGCTGTTGAAACAGCATATACTTATCCAGGTGCTATTCAGTACTTTGGACCAAGTGAGGTTTGCGACCGTACAACAGTTACTCTTGCTTTAGAAAAGGGTATGTTAAAGTAATAAGAAATTGCTCCTAAGTATATCTTAGGAGCTTTTTTATGTATTCGTATATAACCTTGTTATTGTAATTGTTATTTAAATAAATTATAATTTATTTAGGCGGTTCAAAAATAAAAATGGTAAATAGGAGGGTTATATTATTTATGAAACGATGGAAAGTAGTACTTTCTTTACCTATAGCTTGTTTCGCATTTAGTTCTATAGCAATTAGTGCTAATGCTCAATCAAGCTATTATTCTAGTATAACTAATACAACTAGTGGAACAACTCTAGCATCAAACTTACATAGCTTGATTAGTTCTAACACTAAAGCGATTAGTTATTCAAATCTTTACACCCAGGCATATCCTACAACAGATGTCTTACCAGGTACAAATGTGGTATGGGACATTTATTCAAATCAGATTTATGATTTAAAGAAGGATACTGGTTCATCTGCATCTAGTGAAGGAGCAGGATTTAATCGTGAGCATACCATTCCACAATCTTGGTTTGCCAAAGCAACTCCAATGGTTTCAGATATTTATCATATCTATCCTACAGATGTATATGTAAATAATCAAAGATCAAGCTATATGTATGATGATGTATCTAGTGCATCAAAAACATTTAGTAATGGCTCTAAGCTTGGCAATGGTACTATATATAGCTCTAAAACTACTTTTGAAATTGCGGATGAATATAAAGGAGATATCGCAAGAGGATATTTCTATATGGCAATTCGTTATTCTGATAAGATTTCTTCTTGGTCAGCAGGAGAAGTAAAGAATGTCTTTTCTTCAAGCTATCCTTATTTAACTCAAAATGCAATTAAGGTATTTACAAAGTGGGCTCATGAGGACCCAGTTTCTGATAAGGAAATGCTTAGAAATGAAGCAACCTATGCATTACAAAACAATCGTAATCCATTTATTGACCACCCAGAATGGGTAGATACAATATGGACAAATAATTATACAAATTCTAAAACAAAAACAGAATATTCCTTAAGCGATGTTAAATCTTCTATATCCAATTTATCATCATCTTCTAGTGAGGATACGGTATATAGTGCATACAATAAATATTGTAGATTAACTGTTGCAGATAAAGCTTTAGTTTCTAATGACACTACATTATTTAATTATGTAAAGGCAAAATCTGGAACCTCTACAAATTTAAAAACTTATTGGGATAATGTAATATCTACCTATAATTCTACTTATGGAGCATCTAGTGTAACTCCAACACCAGAAGAGAATAATTATAGCTTAGTTACAAGCACATCTAATTTAAAAGCAGGAGATAAAGTAATCTTATCCTATAAGGATGGAAATGTAGCATTAAGTAAAACTCAAAATACTTCCAATAGAGGATATACTAGTGTATCTATTTCAAATAATCAGATTTCATCTCCATCAAGTAGTGTAGAAGTAGTTACATTAGAAAATGGTTCAACTTCTGGCTCCTTTAGATTTAAAACATCTAGTGGAAGCTATTTAACTATTCCATCCGATGCTAATAAGCTTACATCAACAACATCTTTGTCAAATAAATGTGATTGGGTAATAAGTATTTCTTCTGGTAAAACAACAATTAAGAATGTATGTTATAGCCAAAGATATTTGGAATATAATACGACAAACAAGGTTTTTGCAGGCTATAAGGCTACGCAAAAGGATGTATCCTTATTTAGATTAGGTGGTACAGAAGCAACAGTAGATTTATCTACTTATACAAATCAGTTTAAGAATAATGATACAAAGGCTATTTTGAATTTGAGTTACAACAAAGAAGTAACACAAAATACATCCAATACAACATCTAAAACAGTATCCAAATCAAGCTTTACTTCTATATCAGGTTCTTTAGATAGTAATATTTCATATCTAGCAGCTAAGGGTAGTGCATCAACAAATCCAGGTGTATATTCTAATATTATCAGAGTATATCAAAATGGTGGTGTATTTACTGTATCTAGTAAAAATAATGCAACAATTACTAGTGTAACTATAGGCTCATCTATGGCAACCAAGGTTACTTATTCTATAGATAATGGTTCAGCAAGTCAAAATCAATCCATTACAGCTGGTGGAAAGCTTACAGTTAATAACATTCAAGCAAAGAATAAGGTATTATTTACATGTAAGGGTACATCCTCTAGTCAAAGATTATATGTAAATTATATTTCTGTTACATACTCTATCGGAGAGGTTCAAGAAGTAACTACATATACATATAGTAATGCTTCAATGGATTTTAAAGGCACAATCTCTAAAGATTTATATAACTCTTTAGGTAATAGTGCTTCATATGGAGTAAGAATTAAAAAGGGAAGTGGTTCTTATAGCTACTATAATATCACTCCAACATTGTCCAATAATTCTTATGTGATTTCTAAAAATATATCCGTAGGAAGTGATTATTCTACAGTTTATACTGCAGAAGTATATGTACTTATTAATGGTACTTATTATTATATGAATGCATCTTCCTATAGTTTTAAAGCATTAGTTACTTATTACATTAATAATGCTTCTGCATTAGGTGTTTCAAGTGATATGTTAGAGGCTTTAAAGGCATTTAAATAATCTATGGTGCATAGGCTTAACGCTTATGCATCTTTTTTTCTATTTTTTCTTGTGTTATAATGGGTTGAAATTAGTTAAATAAATTGGTGAGCTTATGGAAGAAAATGAAATTAAAGAAGAAAAAAAGAAGTCCTGGCTAGAAAAAATAGATGATAAGGCGGAAGCGAAGGGAAGCACAGTAAAAACATTATGGCAAATTGCAAAATTTACGATTATTTGTACTTTTACAACAGGTATTCAGCTTTTATTAGTAAATTTATTGTTACTATGGATGAAGGAATGGAAAGCCCCTCTTCCTAGCTTTTTAGAAGCTATATTTGATCCTAGATATGTAGGAGAGGGTAATGATAACTGGGGATATGTATTACCATTCTTTATTTCTAATGCTGTATCAAATACAATAGCCTACTTTTTAAATAAAAAGAAAACATTCAGAAGTGATGCCCCACTATGGCATTTTATAGTATATATTTCTGTAATTGCAGTTTTAGTTTTAGTGATGACTTGGTTCCAAGGTGTTATGGTATCTTGGATGGTAGGAAGCGCAATTGAGGCACTTGCCCCAACTATCGCATCTCTAACTGCAGGCTTTATACAAGCTTGTGTATTATTTCCACTACAGAAATTTGTATTATCTAAAGAAAGAAAAAAGATTGAAGAATAGAAAGAAGGGATATTATGCCTCATGTTGGTGGAGGGTCTTCTAGTCATGGTGGATTCCATTCTGGAGGAAGTCACTCTAGTGCTCCTAGAGCGCCAAGAAGGGATATATATGGAAAAGAGCACCATTCCTATTATATAAGACCGGGCTTTTATTTTAGTGGTATTTATGTACCATATTCTAGAGTACATAGAGGATATTATGCGATTCGTGGTATTATCGCATTAATATGTGTAGGTATATTTATTGTTGGCTTAGGAATTGGTACTCTTCATTTAAGAGGATCAGAAGATGCTTTAGAAAGCTATTCTTTAAATCGCTATAGTGAAGTTTATCAACAGGATTCCAATTATGAATATAATGTTTTAGTTGAAATAGTAGCTTATGATAATTTAAAGGAATTAGATTATATGCCTATTGTAGGTGATAATTTGGATTATTCTATAGATCAAATGTTTGGTAATCAAAATTCTTTCTTTGGAAATAAGCTATATAATAATCTAAATAAGTATGAATATCAGGTTTCATCCTTAGCAGAAGCCTTAAATACTTCCTTAATGGAATTAAATGAGCGTATTGATTTACTTTATTTCAATCCTTTATATAGTAATAATGTAAAAGATATCAAAATCATTAATAATACAACATATTCTATAGGTGATGATACTTCATTAAAGGAAGCTATGAATCATTTTTATGAATTAACTGGTTATAATATTTGTATTGATATTTCTACATATGATACTGCCTACCCTCAAGCCTATTATATGCTAATTGTATTATCTATTATTGGTGGTGGAGTTATCATATTTGGTTTTTATCGTTTGATTAAAACAATCATCGCTGTAGAAAAAATAAATGAAGCAGATAAAAATGATGATTTAGGTAAGTATTTTGAAGGCGATATAAAATACGATGAGTATAGAAAAAAGCATTCTATGGATGAACCATATACCTATAATCCAAATGAATATGAAGAACTTAAAAAAGAATTTGAAACAAATCCAAAGGATTTTGAAGTAAATAATGAGGATTTTAAAGAAGAGGATATAGAAAAATAATGGAAGCCATTCAAATGGCTTCTTTTTTTTACTTTCTTTTGTTATAATTACTAATAATTGAAGTATAGGAGGAGCACTATGAAGTTTTTAAAATCCTTATTTTTAAAAATAAAAGCGAAAAGTACGATGCAAACTTACCAAAAGCCTCTTTTGGTTACTTTGTTATCCCTTTTAATCATAAATTTTATTATTTTATTTATTGTGTCATTAATTGCGTTTGGAATAGATAATAATAAATATGAGGCTTATTTTTTTGAGGGCAGATTTGCGGCAGCATTTGTTACTGCAGTAAAATGGATGATTGCCCCAAACTCTATTTTGGAATATGATACAAATCATTTATCTATGATGGTTTTAGCTGCAGTTACCATTGTAGTTGAAATGGTATTATTTAGTGGTGCTATTGTAGCTATGGTTACAACAAGCCTAAGGAGCTATATTGATAAAAAGAGTAAGGCTAAGGGTAAAATTGTATTATCCAATCATTTTGTAATTCTAAATTGGAATTCTAAGGTTCCTGATATTATTTTTAATCTAATGCAAAAAGGCTTTAAAAATAATATTGTCATTTTATCCAATCAAACAAAGGAATATATTGAATCTGAAATTAAATCTTTATTTCTTGCGAATGACGTAACTCAAAAATATAAAGCAAATTTAATTATAAAAGAAGGAGATTCCCTTCTTAGAGGAAATCTAGATGATATATCTATTGAAAAGGCATCTGAAATTGTAGTTATGGCAAGAGAAGATATGGTAGATTATGATGACGATGATATATTAAATTCTGATTTATTAAATCTTAAGATTATTTTAAGATTAGGTTCCTTTGGTATTAAGAGTAATACTCAAATTGTTGTTGAAACAAATTCAGATGAAACTAGAAAGCAAATTGAAAATATTAGCTTTACAGTTAATTCATTAAAAAATAAAAGTATTATTCCAGTATCCTTTAATAAAAAGATTGGACAAATTATTGCCCAGTCCATTGTAGATCCAGAAATGGCTTTGGTTTATTTAGAATTATTCTCCTTTGAAGGTGCAGAATTCTATTCCTTAAATTCAAAAGAGAGTGTATCTGATTTTATGAAGATACATGACAATTCAATTCCTGTTGTTACATTAAATAAATTATTTGTTTTAGCAAATGATGAAAAGGAAATTCAAAAAAGAAGAAATGCTCCATATGAATCAAACGTTGTTTTAAAGCCAAGGGGTCCTGTAAGACATGATCCATGTAGTATCTTTGTAATTGGAGATAATCAAAAAAGAGAATTCATTTTAGATAATTTAAATAGAAGTGCTGAATCTCCTGAATTTAAATATACAATTAAGCATTATCATAAGGATGAAAATGATAAATTAATTCAAGATATTAAAGAAGCTACTGGAGAAAAGAAGGTTTTAATACTATCTGATGATTCTGTTGCAGAAGAATCCTATGATGCAAATGTCTTTGTTACATTGATTGCTTTATCTAAGGCATTCCCAAAAAGAGAAAACTTGACATATATTACAGAAATCCTAGATTCTAGAAATTTATCTTCTATAAGAGATTTTGATATTCATAATACAATTATTTCTAATAAGATGATGAGCTTGCTTATTACACAGCTTGCGATGAACCAGGATTCCAAGAAATTCTTTGATAAGCTACTTACAACAGACCATGCCTTTGATGCAAATGATTTTGATATCGCAGTAAATCCTGCATCATCTGTCATTGAAATGGATAAAGACTTAATCTTTAAATCTAAAGCAGAATTATTATCCTCTTTCTATAAATGCTTTAAGGGTGAAAATATCCTTTTAGGTATATGCAGAGGCGATAATGTAATATTCTTCCATGAGAATCAGGATGAGAAGAAGGATGTAGTTATTCATCCTACGGATTCATTAGTTTATGTTAAATTTTAGAGGTACTATATGGAAAATTTAAGTGAAATCATTAAAGAGGATGATTGTGTCTATATCAAGGATAAAGATGGCAATATGATTGCATATGTAACATTTCCTAAAGATTTAGATGGTGTTGTAAATATTAATAGAACCTTTGTAGATGGCACATTAAGAGGAATGGGTATTGCAAAAAAACTTATGGATGCTACATATGAGGTAATAAAAGAAAAAGGCTATAAGGTTAGAATTACTTGTAGCTATGCTGTGAAATACTTTAGTGAGAATCCAGAAAAAAAGGATGTTTTCTACGATGAAAAAATATAATGTCTATATTGAAGTAATCTACATTATTTTAGCTATTCCACTAATATTATTAGCAATTTCATTTTTATTGATGTCCATATTCAATGGTGGATATTATATATATGTTGTATTATTTGTATTATTCATAACTTTATCTATTGGACCTATATTTTTAGGACTACCTTCTACAATTAATTATTTAAATTGTAAAAAATCAAAGGATGTAATTAAGGCTACATTGGTAGATAAATTTCAAAAAAGCTCTAAGTTTGGTTTTAATAAAGATAAATATATAGCAGTCATTGAATACAAAGTAGAATCTATGACATTTAGAAGTGCAAATGTAGTATCAAAGGATTTCATAGAAAAAATCCAAATAAAATCAAAAGTAGAAGCGAAGCATTATAATGGGAAAGCTTTAATCATTCAAAAATGAGAAATGGCAATTTGTCATTTCTTTTATTTTTTATTAAAATGCTGTTGACATCTTATTTAAAATGAATATAATAATAAATGGTTAGTTAAGACTAACTATGGATTTAATCCAGTATACATCCCCTTTTTTAAAACGTTCTGGTGCTGCTCAGCCAGAACGTTTTTATATACTTTGAAATAAAGGTAGAATATGCTATAATATAAGATACTAATATTCGATTTTGAGGTGGAACAATGGTAGAAAAGTTTAACGTTTATATTACTCCTTTTGGACTATCTAGAAGAGTAGAGGTATATTTACCTCCAAACTATTATGAGTCAAATGAAAGGTATCCAGTAATATATATGTATGATGGACACAATCTATTCTTTAATCAGGATGCAACATATGGAAAGTCCTGGGGCTTACAAGAGTTTATGGATTTCTATAAAAAGAAAATGATTATTATAGGTGTGGATTGTAATCATGTTGGTAATGAGAGATACTATGAATATTTTCCTTATCATATGAAGCCCATGTATTTAATTGAAGAATATATAGATGGAAGAGGTAAGACCTATATGGATTGGCTTACTGGTGAGTTTAAAGAAGAAATGGATAAAAAATATAGAACCCTACCAGATAGAGCAAATACAATGATTGCAGGAGCATCTATGGGTGGCCTTATGAGTTTATATAGTATAGTTAAATATAATCATATCTTCAAATATGCTGCATGTCTATCTAGCGCAATAATGCTATGTCCTAATGAATTAAAAGAAGATATTAGAAATAGTAATATAAGTAAAGATACAAGAGTATATATGGATTATGGTGGAAGAGAATGGAATAGAGATTTAATTCAAAAATATCATTATGAGATTCAAGATGAGTTTGTAAAAAAGGATATTCCATTTATGTTTTATTTTGAGCCTAATGGTGAGCATTGCGAGGCCGATTGGGAGAAAAGAATTCCAATTTATATGAAATTTTTGTTTGAAAACTAATTTTTTTCAAAAAAAGAAAAATATAACTTTACAAAAAAAATACTATTTGATATAATGAAACACGGAGTTTTTCCCTGGAAGGAGGCTAGAGTTAACATGCCAAAAATTGTAGTTCGTGAAAAAGAAAGCATTGAAGATGCATTACGTAGATTTAAGCGCGATGTTTCAAGATCTGGTAACCTTCAGGAAGCTAAGAAGCGTCAGTACTATTTAAAGCCATCTGATGTTCGTAAGCAGAAGAGACAGGAAGCTCGTAAGAAATATAAGTAAGAATTAAGGGCAAAAGCCCTTTTTTTCTTTGTTAAAATTTTATATAATTCTTTAAAAGGGGATGATTTTATGACATTAGATTTCTTTTTAAAGAATTATGATTTTAATGAATATGAGGTTAAGAAAATCTATATAAAAAATAATAAGCTTTATTTTGATATTTTAATGCCAATTCATTTGGATTTAATAGCCAATGGATATCGTCCGGAATTAGATATGATTCAAGAGAAAACTTTTGTTTTTGCTTGTCTAGAAAAAAATCAGGTATTTCCTAAAAATACTAAGATTGAATTTAGTGAAAATTCCATTTTCTTAAATGAAAAAGAAATTAGGATTACGCTTTCACTTGTGGATATTTTAGAACAAAACTAATAATTCTTGTTTTTTCGTTATTATAATAATATAATAAACTCGCTTATGGGACCCGTATGGGCCTAAAAAGAAAGGAAATTTATATAATGAAAAACAGTTTATTAATTAAGAAGCTTGTAGGTTTAGCAACACTTACAGCTTTAGTAGTTGCTTTACAATTTTTAAGCAACTATGTTAAGTTTGGCGAGGTAGAAATTACTCTTGCTTTAATTCCTATTGTAGTGGGAGCCATTTTATATGGACCTCTAGCAGGCGGATTCTTAGGATTAGTTATGGGTGCAATTGTAATCACTGCACCTGGAACACAGGGTTTATTTATGCCAGTTAATCCAGCAGCAACTATTATCTTATGTTTATTAAAGACAGGAATTGCTGGTTTAGTTGCTGGTTTAGTATTCAATTTATTTAGCTTTATTGCTAGAAAGAATGAGAATAAGAAGACAAAGATTACATTATTTGGTGTTGGTGTGGTTTTAGCAACATTATTAGTTCCAGTTATTAACACTGGCTTATTCATGGTTGGTGCAGTATTATTCTTTAATTCATTACCATATTTTGCAGATTTTGCAGTAACATGGGCAACAGTTGTAACTGTTAACTTCGCAATTGAATTCACAGTTAGTGCAGTTGCATCTCCAGCATTAGTAGTATTAATTAAGGTATTAGCAAGAAATTATAATCTTGGCTTTGCACATAATTTTGACGAATTCCTTGAAGAAGAAGAGAATTCAGTATTAGAAGAAGAAATCATAGCAAGCATTTAAAAGGAGAATTATATGGTTTTATTAGTAGATATTGGTAATTCAAATATCGTGTTTGGTTTTTCAGATAAAAAATCCATAAGCAATACATTCAGATTAAAAACCTTCACAGATAAAACAAGTGATGAATATTATCTTTTAATTAGAACCATGCTTAATTCATATGAAATTGAGGATGTTATTATTTCCTCAGTAGTTCCTATTGTTACGAGTGCCTTAAAGAAGGTATTCCAATCTTACTATAATATAGAGGCTAAAATTATTGGTCCAGGAATTAAAACTGGAGTTTCTCTTAAGGTAGATGATCCAAAAACTGTAGGTGCCGACATGATTTGTGATTGTGCCGGTGCCTTAGAGGATTATCCTGAAGTAATATTGGTGGATTTAGGAACTGCAACAAAATATATTTATATGAAGAATGCAACCTTCTTGGGCTGTAGTATTGCCCCTGGAGTTTCCATTTCATTAAAATCCTTAGTATCTTCTGCAGCATTATTACCTAATGTTGAATTAGTTACTCCAAAGAAGGCAATTGGTACAAATACTATTGCGTGTATTCAATCTGGAGTAGTACTTGGAGCTGCTGCACAAGTGGATGGAATGATTGATAGAATCATGGAAGAAATCCATAATCCAAATATTCCAGTTATCGCAACTGGTGGATTATCTAGATTAATTGTTCCTTTATGTAAGCATAGTATTACACAAAAGGATAATTTAACCCTAGATGGTTTATTAGAGATTTATAAAAGAAATATGGCAGCATAACAGCTGCCATTTTTTAAAAAGGAGGATAAATATGCTTTGGTTATATATTATTTTGGGGATTTTGGCGTTTTTACTTATTTTTGCAATAGTTGCTTATGCCATTGCAAAAAAGCTTCATAAAGCCTTTTTTATTGGGCATTATTATGATGATACTAGAATAAATTATTATACTAAAGAAGAGTTCGGCCTTGATTTTTCACCTGTTGAAATTAATATGGAAGATTCTATATTAAAGGGTGGCTTATATAGTTATCCTAATTATGATAAAACAAAAATCTTTGTTGTGTTTCATGGCATGTGGAGTGGAGTAGCTGCATATGTACAGGATATTGAATATATTTGCCATAAGGGCTATCAGGTTTTAGCTATGAATTATGAAGGAACAAATGATTCTACCGGTAATTTAAGAGGCTTAGCAAATTCTTTAAGATGTGCAGATGCAATTATTAAATACGTAAAAGAGAATCCATTACTTAAAGAAAGAGAAATCTATGTATATGGACACTCTTGGGGTGGTTTTGCTGCAACAAATATTCCTTATTATCATAAAGATATTAAGGGTGTATTGGCACTTGCACCATTTATTAGTATATCCTCTTGTATGAAAGGAATGCTTCCTAAGGGATTATGGTTTATTATTCCTTTTTATAAAATCATTGAATACGGTAAAACAAAGAAGTATTCCAAAGCAAATGCTATTACCTCTTTAGCTGATTTTAAGGGAAATGTTGTGATTATTCATTCAACGAATGACAAAGTGGTTAAATTCAAGTATAATACTAATATGTTAAAAAAGAAGCTATCTAATTTAAACTACATCATAGTAGATGATAAGGACCATTGTCCTCAGTATTCTATTAATGCAGTAGCCGTTGGAAGAAAATTTATGGAAGAAACATCAAAGATGGGTGAAAAAGAAAAGACAGAATATATGAAGGGCTTTGATTTCCATTCTATGGGTGCTTTAGATAATAGCTTATTAGATAAGGCATTTGGGCTTCTTTTAAAGTAGGAGGATTACGATGGAAGATAATAAGGAAAAGGACCTTGAGGAAGAAAGTGTAGAAGAGACTACTCAAATTCCAGAAATGGCACAGCGCCAGATGGAAAACTATATCTATCTTAAGGAAATGGATCGAAAGACTAAAGAAGAGACTCATAGGGAAAATATGAAGGATCTTAACTATCGTAGATGGTATTATCAGGATAAAATTCAAAAGCATATGGATATGATTCCAAGAGAATACTATTATCAAGCAGAGTATGAGGAAATGGAAACTCTATCTGAAAAGTATATTAAAAAGATTGATTCCTTAGAGGATGAAAAGGATATGGAAGCATTACTTAAGGAGTTTAGAAGAAAAACAGGTAAAAAGCTAGATGCCAATAAGATTATTTCTATTTTATTGATTATATTCTTTACTGCATTTATTGGTTTAATAATTTATTTATTTAATCAATAATTCTATTCTTTATTGTATTGGTTTTAAATGAGGCTTATACTATATAGGTCTCATTTTTGAATTTAAGGGGATTTATATGACAGCACAAATAATATTACAGGTAATTCTTTTAGGCATAGCTTTATCTATGGATGCCTTTGCTGTATCGATAACCTTAGGGTTAACTGTTACAGATATTAATAAAAAAAGAATATTTTTTACTGCATTTCTCTTTGGCTTTATGCAGGCATTAATGCCTTTAATTGGATATTTCCTAGTAGAAGGAATTAGCACAATTGTAGGCGAAGCCGGAGGTAATAGTGCAGGAGATGTAATGGCTACTATCGTATCCTGGATGGCTTTTGCCTTACTTGTATTCATTGGTGGGAAGATGTTTATTGAAGGAATACTTAAGTTAAAAGGTAAAAGGGATGCCGAAGAGGAAAAGCTATTTTCCTATAAGGAGGTATTCTATTTAGGATTTGCAACCGCAATTGATGCGCTTGGTACAGGTGTTGCGATGCATGCAGGAATTTCATCCAATCAAACCATTTGGTTACATGTAGTTATCATTATGTGCATTACATTTATGCTATCCTTAGTAGGATTATTCTTGGGTAAGCAAATTCTAAAGCTTTTAAGAGGCAAGGTAATGATTTCAGAAATTATTGGCGGAATCATTTTAGTTGGCTTAGGTATTTGGATTATTGTTAGTCATTATTGTGCAATTTAACAGGTATTTGAAATTAGGCTTAAAATAAGCCTTTTTTTCTTGTTAAAGATGAATATTTAGTATAAAATTAAATAAAGGATGTGATATCTATGAAAAAGACATTAATGCTAGTATTTATGGGACTTGCATCCCTTATGGGGCTAGCTTCATGTAGCTTTGATACACCAGCTCCTACAATTAAGCCGCCTTGTACTCATAGCTATGAAGAAACAATAGTAGAGGCAACCTGTACTACAGATGGATATACAATATACAAATGTAAAAAATGTGGTGAAGAAAAATATGGCAATTCCGTTCAAAAACTAGGACATAAGGTAGCAAAACTTTTAGGTAAGGCTAAAACTTGTACCACGGATGGATTAACGGAAGGGTCATACTGCGAAAGATGTGGTGAAATCCTAGTTAAACAAGAGGTTATCCCTGCATCACATGAATGGATATATAATACAGAAGGAGATTCAACTCCTGCAACCTGTACCACTCCTGGTGTTGCCAATGGTATGTTTTGTAGAGTATGTAGAGAAAAGACAGAGGGTGCAGTAGTTATTCCTGCACTAGGTCATGATTATAAACATACCAAGATAACAAATTCTTATGGTGGATCATATACATTGCATAAATGCTCTAGATGTGATGACACTTTGGCAGATACGGTAGTTTTGGATTATCATAAGAATTATGATTATGTTCAATTTACAGAAAATCCTATATATGAAGAGCATAGAGCTACATATAAGGCTTTATATGAAACATTATATGAAGGCTGTATGTCATTCTTTGACTCAACTGAAAATTATGTTGCCGATAAGACTAAGGATTATGCATTAGTTTATAATGGAAATCAAATATCAGTAAGAGTTACATCTTATGAATTTAATGATGGTGATATTTCTTCTGATGAAGCATATGCAATTACAAATTCCTTCTTAGGTAATAATCCACAATTCTATTTCTTATCATCCTCTATGATTATATCCACTTCACAAACATTACTTGGAAAAAAGCATACCATTTCAGTAACCTTAGCAGAAGAATATTTTAATTATTCTCAAAGACAAGAAGCAATGGAAAATATAAAGAAGATGGAGCATGAAGTATATGATTTATACCTAGCTGATACTACAATCAAGGAAAAACAAAAAGCTCTATTAATCCATGATTATATTATTGAAAAAATAGATTATGCATGGGAGAATAAGAGTGAACAAATTGCTTCTAAAGAGCATTATGCCCACAGCATAATGGGCGTTGCAGATCAAAACCCATTAACTGGTGGAGTTTGTGAATGCTATGCAAAAACATATTTATATTTATGTAAGTTCTTAGGTGTAAATACAATTATGGTATCTGGTATTGGTAATGGTGGTCCTCATGGTTGGAATTATACTAATATAGATGGCAAATGGTATGGTGTAGATGTAACATGGGATGACCAAGAAAGTGGAAAGATTACTAAATTCTTCTTAGCGTCCAAGAGTGTTATGGCTGAAGATCATACTCCAGGAAATTCCTCACCTTATGTGAATATTAGTATGGATAGCTTCCAAGTGGAATTGCCAGAATTATCTACAGAAGCAGACTATTAAAATAATAATTAAAAAAATAGAAATAAAAAAATTGCTGGGAGCCAAATTCCAGCAATTTTTATTATAGGGCAATTTTTTTAGAATACACCTTCAGCAATCATAGCGTTACATACTTTTTCGAAACCAGCAATATTAGCACCAGTTAATAGGTCATTTTCCTTAACACCATATTTTACTGCAGTATCATGTGCATTGTGGAAGATTCCTTCCATAATACCTTTAAGCTTTGCATCAACCTCTTCGAATGTCCAAGAAAGTCTAGCAGAGTTTTGGCACATTTCAAGACCAGAAGTAGCAACACCACCAGCATTAGCTGCCTTACCAGGACCATAGATAATACCATTGTCGATGAAGTAGTGTGCAGCTTCAAGAGTAGTAGGCATGTTTGCACCTTCACAAACGATTTGTACACCATTCTTAACTAAAGCCTTAGCGTCATCAAGATTTAATTCATTCTGAGTAGCACAAGGTAATGCGATATCTACCTTGTAGTTCCATACGCCGTGCTCACCATTTTTCTTTTCATGGTATTCAGCACTCTTGCGTTCTTTTGCATATTCAGTTAAACGAGCACGCTTAACTTCCTTAACTTCCTTAAGTAATTCAACATCGATTCCTTCAGGATCATAAATCCAACCATTAGAATCAGAGCATGTAACAACCTTTGCACCTAGCTGCTGTGCCTTTTCAATTGCATAAATTGCAACATTACCAGCACCAGAAACTGCAACAGTCTTACCCTGGAAAGTTTCACCCTTCATTGTCTTTAATGCTTCCTGAGTGAAGTAGCATACACCATAACCTGTAGCCTGAGTACGAGCTAAGGAACCACCAAATGCTAATCCCTTACCAGTTAATGTACCAGTGAATTCATCACGGATTCTCTTATACTGACCAAATAGGTAACCAACCTCACGTCCACCAACACCAATATCACCAGCAGGAACATCAGTATCAGGACCAATATGACGATATAACTCAGTCATGAAAGCTTGGCAGAATCTCATAATTTCTGCATCACTCTTTCCCTTAGGGTCGAAGTTTGATCCACCCTTACCACCACCCATAGGTAATGTTGTAAGAGAATTCTTTAAAATCTGTTCAAGTCCTAAGAACTTGATAATTGAAGCATTTACAGATGGATGGAAACGAATACCACCCTTGTAAGGTCCAATTGCACTATTGTACTGTACACGGTAACCACGGTTAACCTGTACTTCGTTTTTGTCATTTAACCAAGCAACTCTGAACTGAATGAATCTTTCAGGCTCTAAGAAACGCTCTAAGATACGATTCTGTTCAATATCAGGTCTCTTTTCAACGATTAATTCTAGAGATTCAAGAATCTCCTGTGCTGCCTGTAGGAACTCTGGCTCGTTCGCATTGTTCTTTTGTAAGTCAGCATAAACTTTCTTTACATATTCTGTTCTAAACATATATTTATACCTTCCTTTTTTATAATCCCTTCCGTTAGGACTTATTTGTATTCTAGCACAATTATTTATTAAATCAACTCTATTTCTGTATTTTATTCAATGAAAGCCTTTTTAATAAGTATTTTATTTATAAGTGAATTTTGTCACTGAATATTATTCAAAAAAGACACTTGTACGCAGTGAAAAAATGCATAAAATTTATGTGGAAATTCTTTATTCTTAGTTTTATAATAGGCTTGCATATAAACGAGGTATATTTAATCATTAGATATTTATATATTTAATAAGGATGAAATATGTGGTGTTTGTTTTAGGTTAAAGGAGAAGAAAAATGGATATTACTACCTTAGATATGGAGCTTTTAAATACCATTTTATTAATAATAGCAGTAATAGGTACAGTAGCTTATGCCATTTCTGGTGCTTTAACCGGAATAGAGAATAAGCTTGATGCGTTTGGCGTTGTTGTTTTATCTGTAATTACAGCAACAGGAGGAGGCTTCTTAAGAGACTTGATTATGGGAGAAAAGAAATTTGTCATTTTTGATGAATGGTGGTACCCATTAATCGCGTTTGCTGTTGCATGTTTAGTTTTTGCAGTTATGTGGTTTATAAGAGATCTTTCTTGGGAAGATTCTAAAGCATATAGATTAACTTTCTTAATTATTGATTCAATTGGTCTTGGTGCATTCGTAATCGTAGGTGTCCTAAGAGCACAGGGGTGTGGAGTTACAAATGAGGGACAGTTAATTTTCTATTCCCTATTAACCTGTGTTGGTGGATCTATGCTAAGAGATATATTGGTTATGAGAATTCCTGCAATTTTTAGAAAGCATATTTATGCGGTAGCTGCAATTATTGGTGCTGTATATTTTGTGTTCTTATCTAAATTTGTGGATAATATTTGGCTTACATCTATCACTACAGTTTTGATTGTAGTTACAATAAGATTCTTTGCCGCAAGATATAAATGGAATTTCCCTAAGATTCATTTAAAAAATGAAGAGGAGAAAAAGTAGTCTAGCAAGTTTTATGCTAGGCTTTTTCTTTACATTGATTTTTTAATTTGGTATAATGCTAAAGGTGATAAAATTATGCAGGAAGTAAAAATGGACAACCTGGAGCTTTTTTATGACATATTGGATGAATCCAATAATTTCTTATACGAAGCATTCCATAAGCCTTATTTTGAATTACTAGAAATGACTGTAAAGAATTTACTTGCAGGTGAGGTTTTATGCGAATTTGAGGATGAAGAAAAAGAAGAAGAGCTTCAAAAAATTTATGACAAAATTAAAGATGTGGATTTTTCTGTTGAAGATGTCCGCAAGGCTATGCAATCCATTGTACTAAGAGGCTTTAAGGAGATGAGAATTCCTAATGGAAATACTACTCCGGATACCTTAGGTATTTTAGCTGCATATTTAATTACAAAGGTTCATAAGGAAAAAGAAATATCTATTTTGGATCCTTTATGTGGTACTGGTAATTTATTATTTACAGTTGCCAATTATTTAGAAAAGGACACAAAGCTTTATGCAGTAGATGATAATGAGTGGATGACAAAAATCACTGCATTAACTGCGGATTTATTAGATTATCCTGTTGAAGTATTCTATCAAGATACGATGAGCTTATCCTTAAGCAATATGGATTCTATTATCTTTGATATGCCTCATCAGGAATATCAAAATGAAAAGTATTTCCCTTATGATGCTATCTTGCATTTTGCAGATGAATTAAAGATGGATGGTTCTATGATTGCGATTGTAGAAAATGATTTCTTTGATTATGATTCTAAGCAAGAATTTAAAAAGGAATTGTTTAAAACAATGTCTATTTTAGGAATTATTGAACTTCCAGATTCAATGTTTAATGCAGGAAGACCAAAGCTTGTTCTTGTTTTACAGAAGAGGCTATTAAAGGATGCCAAGTGCTTCATGGTAAAGCTACCTAATTTTGATGATGTAGAAGACTTTAATAATGCATTAAGGGATATTGAAGCTTGGTTTGAAAAAAATAATTATAATAAAAAGAGAAATTAAGGAGAAAAAAGAAAATGGCTAAGATTATGGCAGTAAATGCTGGCTCATCCTCTATTAAGTTCCAGTTATTAGAGATGCCAGAGGAAAAGGTTATCGCATCAGGAACTGTTGAAAAGATTGGTTCTGTTGATGGTAGTGGTAAGCCTCTAAACGGTATTGTTACTTTAAAGTATAATGGAAAGAAGGAAGAAACTACACCAGTTATTCCTACTCATGCTGAGGGTGTACAGTTAGTATTAGATGCATTAATTGATAAACAGATTTTAAAGAGCCTTGATGAAATTAACGGTGTAGGTCATCGTATTGTCCAGGGTGGAGAATATTTTAAGGATTCAACTTTAGTTGATGGTCCTGATGGAGTTGTTGTTAATAAGATTGCTGATTTAGCAGATTTAGCTCCACTTCATAACCCAGCTCATATTGTTGGTATTAAAGCATTCTATAAGGCATTACCAAAGGTTCCTGAGGTAGTAGTATTTGATACTGTATTCCATCAGACAATGCCTGAAGAGGCATATATGTATGCAATTCCTTATGAATGGTATACAAAGTATGGTATTCGTAAGTATGGTGCTCATGGTACATCTCACAAGTATGTATCTCAAAGAGCAGCAGAATTAATTGGTAAGCCATTAAATGAGACAAATGTAATTGTTTGCCACTTAGGTAATGGTGCATCTATTAGTGCTGTTGAAGGTGGTAAATGTAAGGATACATCTATGGGTTTAACACCACTTGAAGGTATTCCAATGGGTACTCGTACAGGTAATATTGACCCAACAGTAGTTTCTTATATTTGCAATAAGGAAGGCAAGACTGCTGATGAAGTTGTTAATATCTTAAATAAGAAGTCTGGTTACTTAGGATTATCTGGTAGATCTAATGATGCTAGAGACGTAACTGAAGGTATGAACAATGGAGATCATAGATGTAAATTAACATTCGATGTTCAGGCTAAGAGAGTTGCAGATTATATTGCTTCTTATTGGTTATATTTAGGTGGTAAGGTTGATGTAATTGCCTTCACTGCTGGTATGGGTGAAAACTTAAAGCATTTAAGACAGAAGATTGTTGCTCGTTTAGCTCCACTTGGTGTTAAGCTTGATGAAAAGCTAAATGATACATTCTCTGATGAAAGAATTATTTCTACACCTGATTCAAAGATTCAGGTATGGATTATTCCTACAAACGAAGAGGTTATGATTGCAAGAGACACTGTACGTGTTGCAAACATTAAGTAATAAAAAATACAGGAAGGCTAGTTGGCCTTCCTGTTATTTTTTTATCCATTATTCTTATTTATTTTTTCTATAATCTTTGGTAATTCTAAATCTACCTTATCATTATCTAATTGGCAGGTTCCGGCATTTTTATGTCCTCCACCACCATAAGATAAACATAGCATACCAATATCAAAATCTGAGTTACGATTAATAATACTCTTACCAATCATAACTGCAGTATTTTGCTTTTTAAATCCCCACGCAACATGAATAGATATTTCACATTCAGGGTATAATGCATAAACGAAGAATCTATTACCTGCATAGATGACATCTTCATTTCTTAAATCTATCAATATTACTTTATCATGTACTTTAACAATTCTTCTTAATTGTGCTTCAAATAGCTTTGCTTGTTCAAAGTATAAATCTACTCTTTCTTTTACATCAGGAAGAAGTAGAATTTCTTCAATTGTATGATTTGGACAATAATCAATTAATTCCATCATTAAATCATAATTAGAGATTCTAAAATCATGGAATCTACCAAGACCAGTTCTTGCATCCATAATGAAGTTTAATAGGCTCCATCTTGTAGGATTTAATATTTCATCCTTTGTGAAATCTGCTGAATCACCCTTATCTACAGCTTCCATTAATTCTTTAGAAATTTTCTTCAAAACCTTTTCGCCACCATAGTATTCATATACTACTCTAGCTGCAGATTTCGCATTTGGATCAATGATTAGCTTATCCTTAGTATTTAAAGCTTTTGTACGATCCATTTCACTTTCATGATGGTCAAAGGATAATCCTACTCTTGGGTCAAAAGGTAAATTGGTTGTGATATCATTTTCTGATAATTCAATTTTTCCATCTTGAACATCCTTAGGATGTACAAACTTAATTTCATCAATAAGATTTAATTCTTTCAAAATCATGGCACATACAAGTCCATCAAAATCACTTCTAGTAACTAATCTTTTCATAATCTTATTCCTTTCTTTCTATTAGAATAATTATAACATGATTATCCTTTCGTTTCTATATCTTTGGAGAAGAAGATAATAAAAACTGACAATCGTCAGTTTCCATTAACAAGTATTTTCTTTAATTTTGCAAAGCGAGGAAGACCATCCTCCAAAGGAGCTTTCATATCTCCTTGAATTAGAGGCAAGCAATAAGAAATGAAATCATCACTTATATTGGATTCTTCCTTTAAAATCCATTCCAAAGGAAGCTTTTTTTCTGCATTCGCAACATCCTCTAGTGGTATTTTTATATATTCTATAGAATATATTTCTTTAGGCTTTCTTTTAAATCCTACCATATAATCGGTTTCTTGATTTAAAGCTAATTTTACTGCAAATCTACCAGCCTCATAGGCTTCTATAACATCTACCTTAGATGCAAGATGAGCGGCTGATCTTTGGATTAATGATGGCTCTAGGCTTCTGACTTTAATTTTCGTTTTGCTTCTTAAGAAGCTTGCTAAAACAGAAGCAGTACCACCCATTTGAGCATGACCAAAGGAGTCCTTTTCTCCTCTAGATTCATTTAATTCAGATACGTATCTTCCATCCTCTATTTTAATTCCTTCTGAGGCAACTATAATAACCTTACCATTGTTTTCTTTAATCTTTTTTTCGACATCCTGCCAAAATTTGTCAAAGCTAAAGGTGATTTCTGGCACATAAATTAAATCAGCTCCTAAGCCTTTATATTCTGCAAGCTTTGCAGAAGCAGCACACCATCCAGCATTTCTTCCCATAGCCTCAAATATGATAATCATTGGAGTATCATAAACGGTGGCATCTAGTTTAGCTTCCATAATGGTTGTTGCAATATATTTTGCAACACTTGCAAACCCTGGAGTATGGTCTGTAAATGCTAAATCGTTATCGATGGTTTTAGGAATTCCTATGCAATAGCATTCATAGCTATTTTCTTTAAAGAATTTAGATATTTTATTACAAGTATCCATAGAATCATTTCCACCATTATAAAGGAAATAGCGGATATCATATTTTTTGAATACCTCTAGAATTCTTAAGTATTCACTAGGATCTTCCTTGTAATCCTTTAATTTATATCTGACAGAACCAATAGAAGAGGATGGAGTTGTTTTTAACAATTCTAATTCTTTTATATCTTCTTGGTTGATATCAAATATTTCTTCATTTAATATTCCTTTAATTCCATGACTTGCAGCATAGACATGAGTTATATTTTCATTATTTAATGCTTCTATAAAAACACCAGCGGCACTAGCATTTATAACAGAAGTAGGTCCACCGGATTGACCTAGTATCATAGCACCCTTACAAATTTTCATTTTTATCACACACCTTGTATAAACATTTTACCAAAGTGGCGGTAAAATGTCATTTATTATAGAAAAATAGTGCTTTATTTTCACTTTCATAATTACTAATTATGTTTGTAAAAAGAAAAACCCTTGAAGGCTGACAAAAATGTGATATAATGCTATGTGGTAGTAAATATTTTCATAAGGAGCTGAAAATATGAGAATTGGTGTTTTAACATCTGGAGGAGACTCTCCTGGTATGAACGCAGCTATCCGTGCGGTTGTGCGTGCAGCACTATCTAACGGAGATAAAGTATTCGGTGTTTCGGATGGATACCGTGGTCTTGTTGAAGGAAGATTTAAGGAATTTACTAGAAGCGATGTTTCTGAAATTCTAAATCGTGGAGGTACTATTTTAGGTACAGCTAGACTTCCTGAATTCAAGTATGAGGCTGTAAGACAGCTTGCCGTAAAGCAATTACAAAAGAATGATATCGAGGCTTTAATCTGTATTGGTGGCGATGGTACTTATGCTGGTGCATTAGCACTTCACCATATGGGAATTAAAACAATTGGTATTCCTGGTACAATTGATAATGATATTGCATCTAGTGATTATACTATTGGGTTTTCAACTGCCTTAAATACAGCTTGTGATGCAATCGATAAGCTTAAGGATACCTCATCATCTCATCAAAGATGCTCTATTATTGAGGTAATGGGTAGACACTGTGGTGATTTAGCATTATATTCTGGATTATGCACAGGTGCCGAGTATATATTTACAAATGAGACTGGCCTTGACAAGGAAAAGCTTTTAAAGGATTTAAAGGAAAATAGACTTGCCGGTCGTCGTCATGCAATCGTTGTTATATCTGAAAATATGACAGACGTTTACCAGTTAGCTAAAGAAGTAGAGGACTATTCTGGATATGAATGTCGTGCTACGGTTTTAGGATATGTTCAGCGTGGTGGAACTCCTACACCTGAAGACCGTTTACTTGCTGCTAGATTAGGTGGGTTTGCGGTTGACCTTCTTAAGCAGGGGGTATCAGGAGTCTGCGTAGGTGTAATTGACAATGAACTCCGCAGTACACCTATTGAAGAGGCTTTGAATATGAAGAATATTCCAAGCGAGGAGTTACACAATTTAGTTCAAAAATTAAAATAATATTTAAGGAGAAAAGAAATGAAAAAGACTAAGGTTGTTTGTACAATTGGACCTGCTTCTGAAAAGAAGGAATCTCTTGAGAGATTAATCGGAATTGCAGGAATGAACGTTATGAGAATGAACTTCTCTCATGGTGATTATGAAGAGCAGGGATTCCGTATTAAGAACGTTAAGGAATTAAATAAGGAGCATGGTTGGTTCACAGGTATCGCACTAGATACTAAGGGTCCAGAAATTCGTACTGGTTATTTACAGAATGATGAGCCAGTTATGTTACACAAGGGTGATATTATCCGTGTAACTATGGATTATTCTTATTTAGGAAATAAGGATAAGATTGCTATTTCTTATGCTGGTTTATATGATGATATCTCTGTTGGTGGAAGAATCTTAATTGAAGATGGTAACTTAACACTTAAGGTATTAGAGAAGGATGAGGCTAATCATGAATTAGTTTGTGAGGCTCAGAACGATCGTAAGATCAAGAATAAGAGAAACTGTAATGTTCCAGGCGTTATCTTAAATATGCCTTATGTTTCTCCAAAGGATAAGGCAGATATGGAATTCGCTTGTGATCAGGGATTAGATTTCATCTTTGCTTCATTCGTTCGTCGTCCTGATGATATTCGTCAGATTCGTGAAATTTTAGCTGCTAAGGGCAACACTCATATTAAGGTTATCTCTAAGATTGAGAACCAAGAGGGTGTATCTAACATGGAAGAAATCGTTAAGCTTTCTGATGGTGTAATGGTTGCTCGTGGTGACTTAGGTGTTGACGTTGATGCTTGGGATTTACCTGAAATCCAGAAGCAGATGATTTTCTTAGCTCAGTCTACTGGTAAGATTGTTATTACAGCTACTCAGATGTTAGACTCTATGCAGCAGAACCCAAGACCTACTCGTGCAGAGGTTTCTGACGTTCACAATGCAGTATTAGATGGTACATCTGCAACAATGCTTTCTGGTGAGTCTGCTCAGGGTGATTATCCATTCGAAGCAGTATCTTACATGGCTAAGATTGATGAGAGAGCGGAAGACTCTATCGATTATGAATTAATGATTAGAAATGTAGTTGAAATGAAGGAAAACCAGAATGAGGCAGATGCTTTAGGTTTAGCTGCAGCTACATTAGCTAACAACTTCGAAGTTCCAGCAATCGCTGTTGAGGGCGACATTGAATTAGCTTTAGCTATTTCTCAGTTCCGTCCTGCTGCTGACGTATTCTTCGCATTTGACAATGCTGATGATGCTCGTACAGCTTCTATCTTATTCGGTATTCAGCCACTTGTTGGTAAGCTTGCAGATGCAGTTGCAAAGGCAAAGGCTTCATTAGAGCTTGAAGCTGATGATACAATCATCACTATCGTTGGCAAGAAGTTAGAATTAGTTGACGTTAAGTAATAACTATATAACTTTTAGAGTCCATTTCAAAATGGACTCTTTTTTTCTCTCTTTATTATTGTTATAATCTCATTAAGACGAGGTATTTTATGTTTCAAATAGGATGTCATTTATCTATCGTAGATGGATATTATAAAACTGCTAAAAATATTATATCGATTGGTGGAAATACTTACCAATATTTTTCTAGAAATCCACAAGGTGGTAAGGCTAGAGCCTTTAACCAAAAGGATTTAGATGATTTTCTTTTATTTGCTAAAGAAAACAATATTAAAGGGTTACTATGTCATGCACCATATACTCTAAATCCTGCATCAGAAAAAGAAAATGTTAGGGAATTTGCATTAATTTGCTTTAAAGAGGATTTAGTTATATTAGAAAAATTTGGTAATGCTTTATATAATTTTCACCCTGGTTCTTGTGGTAAACAAGAAAGAAGTGTTGGTATAAAAGAAATAATCGATGTATTAAATCAAGTAATGACAAAGGATATGACAACAACTATCCTTTTAGAAACGATGAGTGGTAAGGGTAGTGAGCTTGGTATTACATTTGAGGAAATAAAAGAAATAATTGATGGAGTAATATATAAGGAGCATATAGGTGTAACTATAGATACATGCCATATATATTCTGCAGGATATGATATTGTAAATGATTTAGATGGTGTTTTAAAGCATTTTGATGAAGTAATTGGTTTAGATAGATTAAAGGCTATTCATTTAAATGATTCCAAGGTTCCCTTTAATTCCCATAAGGATCAGCATGCAAAGCTTGGAGAAGGAACTATTGGATTGGATACATTAGTACGTATCATCAATCATCCTTTACTAAAGGCTATTCCATTCTATTTAGAAACACCGAATGATTTAGATGGCTTTATGCAAGAAATAAAATATCTAAAATCAAAAAGAGAAGAATGTTAATTGAAATTGTGATATACTTTATGTGTTAGGTGGTGATACTTTGAAAACAAAGGTAATCGTATCCTCAGATTGTGGTGTTGAAGCTATTCCAGAACCATCTATTCTTGGAATTTTACCAGATGAAATTCACTTTTCTCCTGTGGAGATATATAAAAATGCTTCGGAGATGGATTTTTACGCTTTTGATTTAAGATTGAAATATGACAGTAACGCAAATCCAGAAATAAAGGGATGTAGTGAAGAAGTATTAAGGGATATTTTAGAGGATTTTGTATTAGATGGTCATGATAGATTTTATTTTATATTATCGAGTAAAAAGCTAGAATATTATAAGCCATTAATAGAAAAATATGTAAAAGAAAATCATAATGTTCAATACTTTTATTACATCGTAAAATCCGAAGGCTTACCAGTAGCTTATATGGCTAAGGAAGCTCAAAAGATGTTTTTTGATAATAAATCTATTCCGGAAATAGAAAAAGCATTAGCTTTTTATGATTCTAAAAATGCAATCTTTTTATATTCTCCTTTAGAGGATAAAACCGATAGAATTGAAAAGTATTCTTCCGAGGATGAAGGATTTGAAATAAGTGGTAATAATTCTATAATGTATTTTATTAGAAAAAGTGATTCCTCCTTCCTCCGCTTAAAGGAAAAAAATAAGACAATAAATCCATATATAGATGTATTATTATTGGAAATGGATGGCAAGAAGGTAGTTCCATTTGTTTTATATACAAATGAGAGGTCCTTATATACAAAAGCATTTGTAAAAGAGCTTGAAAAAAGCTTTCCAGATTTGAAAATACCATGTTTTGAAATGCCACCACAGATGGTATTAAAATATGGTAAATATTCTATTGCGATGGGATATATAGAGAAGTATGACAAAGAGGCATAAGCCTCTTTTTTCTATTTGTTCAGTTTTGTGCATTTTCTTGCAAAGTGTTGGATTATATGCTAAAATCCTATATTATGGTGTAGTATATTTATACTACAGATAGGAAGATGATTATGAAAGTTTTAATTGTAGGTTTAGGCTTAATGGGTGGTGCTTATGCATACCGCTTGTCCAATAAAGGATATACAGTTTATGGATCGGATATCAATATGGATTCTATTGATTATGCATTAGAAAAGAAATATATTTCTAATGGTTCTGTTCATCCAGAGGAATTTATTATGGAATCCGATTTAATTGTTTTAGCGATATATCCTAAGGCAATTGTATCCTTCGTTGAAAGATATAAAGAATATTTCCATGAGGGTCAAGTAATTACAGATATTTGTGGAGTAAAGAGTGATTTTATATATGAAGCAACAAAATTATCAAAACCTGCAACGTATTGTTCTCATCATCCTATGGCAGGTAGAGAAAAAATTGGTATTGCTTATTCTACAGAATGTGTTTTTGGTGGTGCAAATTATCTTATTACACCAACAAAAGATACAAAGGAAGAAGCAATTGAATTATTAAAACAAATTGGTACAGATTTAGGATTTAAAAGAATATCTGTAATGGATATTGAAAAGCACAATCGAATGATTGGCTTTACCTCTCAGCTTACTCATGCAATTGCAGTTTCTTTGGTTAACTCTGACCATGATAGTGATACGAAATACTATATTGGAGATTCCTATAGAGATTTAACTAGAATTGCAATGATTAATGAGAATCTATGGAGTGAGCTTTTTTTAGAGAATAGAAAATATTTACTTGAGCATATTGCCTCCTTTGAATTTGAATTAGATTTATTAAAAATGGCACTATACCGTGAGGATAAGGATGCTTTATGTGAATTATTCCGTTCTTCAACAAAGATTAGGAAAGAGATGGAAAAATAATTATGAAGGAACTTGAAATAAATTTAACACACACCTCTTATAGAATCATTATTGAAGATGGACTATTTGATCATATAGGGGATTATATTAAACAAATATATAAGAATAATAAAGTATTTATTGTCACAGATGATAATGTTGCAAAGCTTTATTTAAAAAAGGTTACTACTGTATTAGAAAAGGATTTTACAGTAGAATCTGTAGTTATTCCTCATGGGGAAGCATCAAAATGCTTAACAGAATATTCCCATATTTGTGAGGAATTATTAAAAAAAGATATAAGAAGAAATCATTTATTATTAGCCCTAGGTGGTGGAGTAATTGGGGATTTAACTGGCTTTGTGGCATCCACTTTATATAGAGGTATTCCATATATTGGTATACCTACATCCTTATTATCTCAAATGGATTCATCCATTGGAGGTAAAACAGGAATTGATTTCTTTGGAAGAAAGAATATCTTAGGAGCATTTAAGCAGCCATCTATGGTTTTAATTGACCCTAAAGTATTAAATACACTAGAGCCTAGTGAATATATCAGCGGTATGGGTGAATTAATTAAGCATGGTGCGATTGGTAATAAAAAGCTATTTGATTTATTAGATACTAGACCAGGGGTTGATGAGGAAATAATTAAAGAATCTTTATCTGTAAAGAAAAAGGTTGTTGAAATTGATGAATTTGATACTGGCGAGAGAATGAAGCTAAACTTTGGTCATACTTTCGGTCATGCCATTGAATTAAAATATGGCTATAAGCATGGTGTTGCGGTAGGAATTGGTATGAGAATGGCACTTACTATGGGTGTGGATTTAGGTGTAACAGATCCTTTAGCTAAAGACACTATAAATCGTATATTAGATAAATATGGATTCCCACAGGTAGAGTATGATTATAAGGAATATTTAGCTGATGTTGTTTATGATAAAAAGAATATAGCAGGAACTATTAATTTTATTTTTATTACAAAGCTAGGTGAGGCTGTAATATATCCAATTCGTGAGGATGATTTAAAGGAGAAGGAAAATGAATGTAACAATTAAGCCATCCAAACTAGAAGGAAGTATAATGATTCCACCTTCTAAAAGCTTATCTCATAGAGCAATTATTGCTGCATCCTTAGCTTTAGGAAAAAGTGTTATTTCCAATGTTTTATATTCTAAAGATATTAAAGCAACTATAGAGGCTATGAGGGCTTGTGGAGCAATTATAGAAGAATATGATGATTATTTAGTGATATATGGTTCTAAAGTAAAAAGAGTAAAATCTATGATTAACGCAAATGAATCAGGCTCTACTATTCGTTTTATGATTCCAATTGCGTTAGTATGTGATGCTCCTATGGAATTTAGAGGAGAAAATCATTTAGTAAAAAGACCTCTAGATACATTCTTAGAAATATTTGATTTACAAGGTATTTCTTATGAAAGAGGAGAGGACTATCTTCCTTTAAAGGTAAAGAGTGGAATTAAAAGTGGTGTATATAAGGTAAGAGGAGATATATCTAGCCAGTTTATTACAGGGCTTCTTTATGCCCTACCTATCTTAGATGGGGATTCTAAAATAGAAATTACAACCACCTTAGAGTCTAAAGGATATATTGATTTAACCTTAGATATGCTAAAGAAATTTGGTATCCAAATTGAAAATAGGGATTATAAGGAATTCTATATTAAAGGAAATCAAAGCTATACTCCATGTGATTATACAATTGAAGGAGATTTCTCCCAATCTGCATTCTTTTTAGTTGCAGATTGCTTAGGGGCAAATATTAAGCTTAAAGCTATGAATATGGATTCTCATCAAGGAGATAAGAAAATATTAAAGGATATTGAAGATTTTTCTTCTAAAATCCATTATGAAAATGATGAATTATATGCAGATTCTATAAAAACAAAGGGCGCTATTATTGATTTTAGTCAAAGCCCTGATTTGGGACCAGCACTTACTGTGCTTGCATCCTTAAGTGAAGGTAAATCGGAATTTATCAATGCTGGAAGATTAAGAATTAAAGAATGCGATAGAATCACTTGTATGAAAGAAGAGCTTGAAAAGCTTGGTGCGAATATCATTGAGCATGAGGATGGAATGGAAATTTTTGGAGTAGATTCATTCACTGGTGGCGTTATTGATAGCCATAATGATCATAGAGTAGCTATGTCATTTGCGATGGCATCTATTAAGGCTAAAGGCGATATTAAAATATTAAATGCTGGTTGTGTTTCAAAATCCTACCCTAACTTTTGGGAAGTATTTGAAAGACTAGGAGGAAAGATAGAATATGAAGAATAAGCTAGAGGAAGCAAGAGAGATTATTAATGAAGTAGATAATGAAATGATTTATCTATTCATTAAAAGAATGGCTGCGATTTCCATGGTTGCAGAATATAAAATGGAAAATGATATTCCTGTATTGGATTCCATTCGTGAAGATACTATTAAATCTAGAAATCTTGAAACTCTATCCAATAAGCAACTTGAGAAGTATTATCTTACCTTCTTTGAGGGTGTTTTAAATGCATCTAAGGAGTATCAAAAGGATTTAATAAATAAAAATAACAAGTAGGAGGATAGAATATGAATCATATCGGAAGATTGTTTCAAATTAATATCTATGGCGAATCCCATGGTGGTGGCGTTGGTATTTTACTTGATGGAGTAAAGCCTGGAATTCCTTTAACAGAAGAGGATTTTCTTTTAGACTTATCTAGAAGAAAGGCAGGAGGATTAGGCACTACTCCAAGAATTGAGGCAGATGAGGTACATATTATCAGTGGCGTATTTAATGGCTATACTACAGGTGCTCCAATTCTTTTATCCTTTGTAAATACAAATACTAAAAGTAAAGATTATTCTAATTTGATAGATCAGCCAAGACCAAGCCATGCAGATTACACAGCACATATAAAATATGATGGCTATAATGATTATAGAGGTGGTGGCCATTTTTCTGGAAGATTAACCTTAGGTTTAGTTTCTGCAGGTGTTGTAGCTAAAAAGATGTTAAAGGGAGTTACATTCCATACGAGCCTAACAAATTTAAATGGTTGCGAGGACCAATCTAAATTTCAATCTATTTTAAAAGAAGCAGTAGAGAATAAGGATTCTGTTGGTGGTATTGTTACTTTAACAGCTACAGGATTACCTGTAGGATTAGGTGAACCTTATTTTGATTCATTAGAATCTACAATTGCTCACTTGATGTTTTCTGTAGGTGGAGTAAAAGGAATTGAATTTGGTATTGGATTTGATGGCGTTGGATTAAAGGGTTCTGAATTTAATGATAAGATTATAGATTCTAAAGGTACTACACTTTCTAATAACAATGGTGGTATTAATGGTGGTATTTCTAATGGAAATCCTATTGTTGTTAAAGTCTTTGTAAAGCCTACTCCATCCATTGGATTAAAGCAAGAGACATATAATTTTAGAGACGATAAGGTAAAATCCTTAGAAATCGAAGGAAGACATGATGCTGCAATTATCCTAAGAGCAATGGTAGTTTTAGAAGCATGTCTAGCTATTGCGTTATGTGATGCGAATTTAATTCGTAATGCATACAAAAAATAGATTTATAAAAACGTATTTATTCGTAAAATACGTTTTTTTATATACATATAAAGAATGTTTATGATATAACCCGAGTTTGCCAGTTGATATATAAAGAAATCCAGTAACATTTGGCTTGGTTACTGGATTTTTTGCCTGTTGAGGCCATTTTTTATTTTGTTTTTTTATGTACCTACATTTGTACCTACAATCACAATTTTATGCTTACTTTAAGCTTTCTAAGTTCAGCTGGTTTATATAATTTTGCCGGAATATTGATATTGAAGGCATTAAGGATAATAG
>NZ_QXEV01000014.1 GCF_003550015.1 Anaeroplasma bactoclasticum | reverse complement strand
TATCCTTTATATAATTAACAATTTCATCTTTTAAAATATCGTTTAAAGTGCTATAATTTTTCATGGAAAAAGTCCTCTGGTATTTAGTTATTTTTGCCAATTTAATTATACCATTTTTGAGGTCTTTTTTCACTTATATAAGACACAAAACCCAGGTATTTCTACCTGGATATTTTTTTATCATTTTTACCCTTTATTAAAAAATGGGGAAACACAAACAATTTTATAATTTTTTTTGTCTTTTTTTGGGATTGAAAAATGCCCTTTTCTTTGGGCATCTTTCTTTTACTTTTTTATTCTCTTATCCAATTCAAAGCTTGCCAGCATAATTACTCTTTTACAGCCTTGACATTCTAGCTTTAAATCTGCACCAGCACGAATAATTTTCCATTCATTAGAACCACATACATGTGGCTTTTTTGTCTTAACAATTTGATTTAGTTCATACATTATAGTGGCCTCTCCTTTATCTTAGCGAAGGCTCTTGGATATTTCTTTGGAGTCTCCTTTATCTTTTTAATAATTAAAATATCACGCGCGCCTGCGTTATCTGGTAATTCTAAAGAAATTACCTTTTCTAATTTGCCACCTAAAGTGTCGATTGCTTTTTTAGCCTCTTCTAGCTCATCTTTTCCGCCTTGACCCTTCATCGCAATAAAAGAACCACCAACCCTAACAAGTGGTAAGCATAGCTCAGATAAAACATTTAATCTCGCTACAGCTCTAGCAGTAACATAATCAAAGGATTCTCTTTTTTCTTTCGCAAAATCCTCAGCTCTTTGATGTAGTGCTAAAACATTTGTTAAACCTAGTTCACCAACTAAATCATTTAAAAACTTAATTCTCTTATTTAAAGCGTCAATTATAGTTACTTTTGCATTAGAAGATACAATAGCTAAAGGGATAGATGGAAATCCTGCTCCACTACCCACATCACATAAAGTAAACTCTTTAGATAAATCGAGTGCCCTTACAATCATTAAAGAATCTAAAAAATGCTTATTATAAACCTCATCATGCTCTGTAATTGCAGTTAAATTCATAACCTCATTCACAGCTACTAGCCTCTTATAATAAGCATCAAACTTAAAAGAAGCTTCCTCTGTTAATTCAATATTTAATTTTTTAAGCTCCTCTTTAAAGTTCATCTACATTCTCCTTAATTTTTCAACATAAACAACTAATACAGAAATATCTGCTGGATTAACACCAGAAATACGAGAAGCCTGACCAATAGTAAGTGGTCTTACCTTCTTTAGCTTCTCTCTTGCCTCTAGGGCAATATTATCTACTAAATCATAATCAATATCTGAAGGAATTAGCTTAGCCTCATAGCTTTTCATTCTTGCAGCTTGATCATATGCCTTACGGATATAGCCTTCATACTTAAAGCTAATTTCAACCTGCTCTAATACCTCATCGATATCATCATAATCTATATTAAATTCTAACCCTTGCTCCTTAAGCATAGTTAAAATATGCTTATAAGTAACCTCTGGTCTTTTTAAAATTGCAGAAGCTGGTAAGCTTTCTGTCAATGGTGCAGAGCCTAAAGACTCTAAAATAGGATCTGCAAATTGCTGCTTAATCTTATTTTCCATAAAGAAGGTCTTTGTATCTTCAATAGCTTTAAGCTTCTTTTCAAATCTCTCATATTGCTTATTAGAAATAAGACCAACCTCAAAGCCTTTCTTTCTTAATCTTAAATCCGCATTATCATGTCTTAATAATAATCGGAATTCACTTCTTGAAGTAAGTAATCTATAAGGCTCTTTAGTTCCCTTCGTAACTAAATCATCAATCATTAAGCCAATGTATGCCTCATCTCTACCTAATATTAATGGTTTTTTACCTAATACCTTTAAACCAGCATTAATACCAGCCATAAGTCCTTGACCTGCAGCCTCCTCATAGCCAGATGTACCATTAATCTGTCCAGCAGTAAATAAGCCCTTTACAAGCTTAGTTTCAAGACTTGGCCATAGCTCAAGTGGGTCAATCGCATCATATTCAATTGCATATGCATAACGGATAACCTCACAATCCTTTAAGCCTGGAAGTAATCTGATCATTTGATCTTGTACCTCTACTGGCATAGATGTAGAAAAGCCTTGAATATACTCTTGGTCAATTTCTAAGGATTCTGGTTCATAAAATATTTGATGTCTTTCTTTATCAGAAAATCTAACAACCTTATCCTCAATAGATGGACAGTATCTAGGTCCAATACCCTCAACAACTCCACCATACATTGCTGATTTATCTAAATTAGCACGAATTAAATTATGAATTTCTTCATTTGTATATGCTAAATAACATGGTGCTTTTACTCCTGTTAAGGATTCATAGCCCTTATCAAAGCTAAAATGCCAAGTGATTTCATCACCATTTTCTACACTAACCTTAGAAAAATCTATAGTAGATGCTTTAATTCTAGCTGGAGTTCCGGTTTTTAATCTTTGAATGGTAAAGCCCATTCTTCTTAAGGCAGCTGAAATTCCTTTAGATGTTCTTTGGCCATCAGGACCTTCCTTGCTTGTCCAATGACCTCTTAAAATTCTAGAATCTAAATATGTACCAGTCGTTAAAACAACAGCTTTAGCCATAATCTTATCGCCATTTTCTAGCATAATGCCAGAAACACTATCCCCATCCGTTAAGATATCTTCTACAATACCTTCAACTAAATCAAGGTTTTCAACAGTCTCTAAATGCTTATGCATTTCTCTAGCGTAAAGTAATTTATCGCACTGAAATCTTAAAGCCCAAACTGCAGGACCCTTACTACGATTTAGCATTTTGGTTTGGATTTGGCAAAGGTCTGCATTTTTACCCATATATCCACCAAGTGCATCAATCTCACGTACGACTACGCCCTTTGCAGGTCCACCAATGGATGGATTACATGGCATAGATGCCGTCATATTTAAATTTCCAGTGGCAAGTAAGGTTTTAAGCCCCATATTGGCTGCTGCCATTGCAGCCTCACAGCCTGCATGACCTGCCCCTACAACAATAACATCATACATATTTAAACAACTCCTTAACAAAGTTCCTATTTATAATACCACTTTTCATTTTTATAAACAACAAAAGATTTTATGTAACCTCTTCCGTTAAAGAAAGATTAGTAATCGATGCCATATAAATGCTTCCATGAACCATTAAAAATAATTTATGATGGGATAAATCAATTCTTACAACAACATCACAAATAGTTTTTATATGTCCCTTATAATAATAGGATATATAAATAGCTTCCTTTCGTAAATAGGATTTATATAAAATGACATCCATTTCACTTCTATCTTCCTCACAAATTTTTGGAAATTTTTCCCTTGCTATAAATTCATCCGTAGATACAATAGCCTCCTTTAAGCCCTTTAAGGCATCAAAAGCTAAATATCTTGAAGCCTTTTTATTCTCCATTATGTCCTCCTATACACTGATTTCTATAGATTAAGGTGGATTTTTCATATAATGCAGTTCCAGGTAATATAGAATTATTACCAAAACGATTATGAATATCTCCAATTGTTTTAGATAAATTTATGTATTTCTTATCTTCCATATGGAATAAGGATAACTGTCTTATACCTATAGCTTCAATTCCAAATAAGGAAATGCCAACACACCTTATTTGTCCTTCATAAACATATTTAAAATATAGTTCCTTTAATATCTTCTGAATGGATATAAAATCTCTTAACCTATATTCAAAGGAAACACTTTTAGCTACTCCTCCAAGCTCCATATTATGGTTATATCCAACATAAAAGGATAACCCCTTCGCATCGATATTATTCATACACATTTGAATTGTAATTAAATATGTCATTTCAAGAAGTGGTATCCATGCCTCTTCCTTAGAATAATCAGTAAATAATATTTGGCTTTTAGAAATACTTTTATTTATTGGCTTATATTCCTTAACCATAGATAAGCTAACATCCTCTTTACCAAATGCGTGATTACGCATTTCTTCACCAAGTATGCCAAATTCTTTTTTTAATAATCCTATTGGTGCTTCAGCAATCCCTCTCATTGTATAAATACCAAGCCTAGCTAAATGACTACTAATTCCACCCGCAATCATCCAAAAATCCGTAATCGGCTTATGATCCCAAAGCTTATTCCTAAAGCCTTCTTCTGTTAAATAATAATATCCATTATTTTTCTTAGCTAATATATCTAAAGAGATTTTAGCTAAATACATGTTATCTCCAGCTCCACAAGTAGAATATAAATGAAGCTCTTCTTTAATCGTATTCATTATTTTTAAAGCCATAGCCTTAGGCGTACCATAGCTTTTAACATAATCATCTATTTTTAAGAAGGATTCATCAATACTATAAACTAGGCAGTCTTCACCACTTACAAACCTTAAAAAGATTTCATGAATTCTTTTGGCATATAAAATATAATATTTCATTCTAGGCTTAGCCCTAATAAAGAAAATATCCTTTGGAATATCAAATAAGCGACATCTAGATTTAACACCATAAGCCTTTAATGCTGGAGTTGCTGCCATAACTAAAGCGCCATCCCCTCTTCTATCATCTACAACAGCTAAAGGAATAGTTAAAGGATTTAGTCCTCTTACCTCACATTCAACAGACGCAAAGAAGCTTCTCATATCAATACATAAATACATACCTCCACCTCCATAGGAAGTATATTTATATATTTGACATAATCGATGTCAATTTTATAAAAAAATAAAAAAAAGCGACCGAAGTCGCTTTGATTATTAATTTGCTTTTAAAACACCCTTTAGATAAGTAACTAAATCCTCTGTTCTAAAGCCATAAGTTTCATAAATATCATCAATTGGCATTGAAGCACCAAATGTATCAATACCCTTAACGATATCTGCATATTTATACCAAGACATAGTAGCACCCATTTCTACAGCTACCTTTCTTAAATTCTTTGGTAAAATTGCTTCCTTATATTCATCACTTTGCTTATCAAATAAGAACTGAGAAGGCATAGAAACAACAGTTGCATAAACCTTCTTTGAATCTAAGATTTTAGCAGCTTCAATACATGCAGCAAGCTCAGTACCACAAGAAATGATTACATTCTTTGCTGGTTTTGATGGAGTATATACAACATATGCACCCTTCTTTGCTTCTTCTGCATTAGTACAATCTAAGTTTAATACAGCCTGACGAGAGGATGTAATAACTGTTGGATATGTATTCTTACCAAATGCCTGTAATAATGCACTTGTCATTTCAACTGAATCTGCAGGACGAACTGTATTTAGATTTGGAGTTGAACGGAACATAGTTAACTGTTCAATTGGCTGGTGAGTTGGACCATCCTCTCCTACACATACAGAATCGTGAGAGAAGAAAAATAAGGATGGTAAATGCATTAAAGCAGCAAGTCTTACGGCTGGCTTTAAATAATCTGCAAATACGAAGAATCCACTACAATATCCTCTTAATCCACCATGAAGTGTAATACCATTTGTAATGGCAGCCATAGAGAATTCACGAACACCAAAACGGATGTTTCTTCCTAAAGGATTGGATGGACCATAATTACCATCTGCACCCTTAACCATTGTGGAGGAGCATAAATCTGCAGAACCACCAACAATATTTGGAAGCTCAGTAGATAACCAATCGATAACCTTACCCATTACCTTACGAGTAGATTCTTTAGTTCCTGGAGTCCATGTAGGCATTGTATCGAAATCATCAATTTCAAATGTTTCATCCATGAAATTTAAGAATTCCGCATACTCTGATGTGTAATCCTGTGAATAGATAGATAATAATTCATTCCAATCAGAATCTGCACGATATCCTCTTTCCTTAACATTTGCTGAATAATATGCCTTAACCTCATCAGGGAATGTTAATTCAGGCTCATCCTCATATTCTAAATTATTTCTTAATACATTAATATCTTCTTTACTCATTGGCTTTCCATGAATAGAGGATTCACCACTATTTGGAGCACCATAACCAATAGTTGTCTTAATTTCAATAATTGTTGGCTTACCAGTATTCTTCTTTGCTTCTTTGATTGCTTCATCAATTTCATCTACATCATTGCCATCATTAACCTTTAAATACTGCCATCCTAAAGCCTCAAACTTCATTTGAGTATTATCAGATGTAGCCAAAGAAACCTCACCATCTAATTGAATATCATTAGAATCATATAAAACAATTAACTTACCTAAGCCTAAATGACCAGCTAAGGACATTGCTTCATAAGCAACACCCTCCTGTAAATCACCATCACCACATAGTACATAAGTATAGTGATTAACAATATCTAGATTTGGCTTATTAAATTTAGCTGCTAAATAGCTTTCAGCAATTGCTAAACCAACACTCGTTGCAACACCCTGTCCTAATGGACCAGTTGTAATTTCAACACCAGATGTAAAACCATATTCTGGATGACCAGGAGTACGGCTTCCCTTCTGACGGAAATTCTTTAAATCATCTACTGTAATATCAAAGCCAGATAAATGTAATGTCATATAAAGTAAAGTAGAACCATGACCTGCAGATAATACGAAACGGTCACGATTAAACCACTTTTCATCCTCTGGATTTACATTAATATGTCTAGTATATAATGTATGAACGATTGGTGCAGCACCTAAAACAATACCAGGATGACCACTCTTTGCCTTTGTAATCATCTCTGCACCAAATACTCTTAACGCATTTATGCATTTTGTATCTATAGCTTTCATTATAAAACCCCTTTGTCTGCTATATATTATTCTTCTTTAGAAGCTTCTTCTGAGCTAGCTTCTTCTTTACCCTCTTCAACAGTAGCCTCTTCAACTGCTTCTACAGCAGGTGCTTCTTCTACTTTTTCTTCAACTACTTCTTCAGCTGCTTCCTCAGCTGCTGGCTCTTCAACTGCCTCTTCAGTAGGAGCATCTAAAGCTTCATTCTCAGTAGTTTCTTCTGCATCTTCAGCTGGATATAGATTTTCAAAATACTGATCCATATAAGCCTTTTGCTGATCAATTAAGGAATTGAATTCCTCTTCGCCAAAGAAATCAACAATCTGCTGACGGCTCTTTACATTTTCTTCTGCAATCTTTTTCTTTGTTACTGAATTTGAAACAATCATTACAATGAATAATGCAATTAATACACCAATGATTACCCAAGAGCCCCAATCACCTAAATATTTAGATAAAACTAAGGATAATACGCAAAGTACAACTGCTAAAATCATTAATGGATAAATAATGAAACGAGAGAATTTCTTAGAAATTGCATCTGTAACATCCCAAAATGCTAGCCATACCTTATTAACAGCAGAACCATACAATGGTTTAACTGCTTCATAATATCCTTCTTCAATATATAATCTATAGTTTGAACCATCTACAGAAGTCCATACAGCAAACTGTCCTTTTCCTAAAACATACTCATCTTTTACTCCTTCAAGATCATTCATTAGGAATACTTCTACAGAGCGGCCATCGCAATCCTGTACCTCTACTGGAGTTTTTCCTTCTGCGACCTCATAAAGCTTTGGATTAATTTTCATAACGTCACCTTATATCTTTTAGATATCCTTTCAAAAAAATCTAATTTATTATAGCATAAACGAATACAAAATAAAAGTGGAAAACCAATTATGGTTTCCCACTATGTTATCGGAAATTATTACTTCCAGCCAAATATTGCACTAAAGAATTTTACAAAGAAATTATTTTCATATAAAACCTTTGAAATTCTAAACTTATCTGGGTTATCTAATTGCATATCTACTCTTAACCAATTGTTAACACCAGATAACCATTCCCAATTTTGACTTACAATTAAATTGATTAATGCAAATAATCCAGTTAATATTGCAAAATAAATACCAACATATAAAACAACACCTAATACACCATCAATAACCTTAATAGCAGTATAGCTTCTTAAATTCTTTGTGATAATCTTTAAAATTAAAAGTAATAAAAGACCAACAACGACAATACCTACGAATGCAATACCATTCATTATCCAAGTTGTTAATGTTGTAGCAACAGTGTTTACTGCTTCAGTTGGATCTGGATTACCCATTGCATTGGCGAATAATTGTGTCATCCAAGATGGAATTCCTGTTGCTGCAGAAATGACATCCGCACAGGTCTTTCCTTCTGTTCCACCTAATCTTTCAGAAATGTTATTTGCAAAACTAGATTCAATTTGTGTGAATAACTTTCCACCATGGAACCAAGCTGCAACCTGTGTACAGAAGAAAAATGCAAATATAAGAATTGCAATTACTCCAACGAAGGATAGCATTTTATTCATAAATCCCTTCTTGAAACCAAGAAGAATATTTATTAAGGCAAAAACTACAATAAGTACATCTAATAGTCCTGTAAAACCCCAATCCATACCATAACCTCCTTCGAACTTATTATACCATAATATAATATAAGTTCATAAAAATTTAAAGGCATTTTCATATTTTTGTCAAGAATATTTTAGTGTATAATATCTATGGTGATGAAAATGGAACAACTTGAATTATTTCAACAACAAATGAAAATATATAATATAGATGCTTACATCATTCCAACAGGAGACTTCCATAATAGTGAATATGTAAGTGATTATTTTAAAGGAAGAGAATGGTTATCTGGCTTTACTGGTTCTGCTGGTACTCTTCTTGTAACTATTGATAATGCCTATTTATGGACAGATGGTAGATATTTCATTCAGGCTCAAGAAGAAATTGAAGGAAATGGAATCACCCTAATGAAAATGGGTGAGGATAAAACCTTAGAGGAATTCTTAATTGAATTCATGAAAGATAAAAGCACTCTTGCCTTTGATGGTAGAGTATTACCTGCAAGCCAAGTAATATCCTTAAAGGAAAAGCTTCCAAATAAATCCTTTGTTACAGACATTGATTTAGTTGGTAATGTATGGAAGGAAAGACCAAAGCTTCCTTATTCATTAATCTATAAATTAGATAAGCTATTTACTGGTACAGTATATAAAGAAAAGCTTGAAATGATTCGTGAGGAAATGAAAGAAAAGGGCGCAGATTACCATATTCTATCTTCCTTAGAGGATCAAGCTTGGCTTTATAACCTAAGAGCGAATGATGTTACTCATACTCCAGTATTCTTAGCCTATACTATCATATCCTTTGAAGGTGTAACATTATATGTTGACCCTACAAAAATTGATTATTCTGTAGATAAATACTTAAATGAAAATGATATTCATACAAAGGGTTATTTTGATATTTATTCCACTTTAAAAACATTAAGAGGTAAGAAAATTTTAATGAATTTAAATAAAGTAAATTATCAAATATATGAACAAACCTATCAATTAAATGAAATCATAAATAGTGAAGATCCATCTTCCTTATTAAAGGCAATCAAAAATCCTACAGAAATCGAAAACATAAAAAAAGCACACATCCGTGATGGTGTTGCTATGACAAAGTTTATGTATTATTTAAAAACAGGATTCCAAGAAGGCCAAGAAATGAGTGAAATTTCTGTATCAGATTACTTAGAGGAATTAAGAAGAGCCGATAAGGGATTAGTAGATTTATCCTTTAATACAATTTGTGGATTTAAAGAACATGCAGCAATGATGCATTATTCTGCTACTCCTGAATCCAATTATAAAATTAAAGGAAATGGCTTCTTACTTGTAGATTCTGGTGGACACTATTTGGAGGGTACAACAGATATCACAAGAACATTCGCACTTGGAAGTATTTCAAATGAAATGAAAAAACATTTCACAACTGTATTAAAATCAAATATTAACCTTTCTATGGCAGTATTTTTAAAGGGCTGTACAGGAGTAACCCTAGATGTATTAGCTAGAGGACCTATTTGGCAGCTTGAAATGGATTATAAATGTGGTACAGGTCATGGTGTTGGATATTTGCTTTCTGTACATGAAGGACCTAATAGCTTCCGCTGGAAGGATGTACCTGGTAGAGCGAAATCCCATGAATTCATTCCTGGAATGGTTACAACAAATGAACCAGGTATCTATATTAAAGATAAATATGGTATTCGTATTGAAAATGAAATGGTTTGTGTTGAAAAATCAACAAATGAATATGGTACATTCCTAGGATTTGAAACCATAACCTATTGTCCAATTGATTTAGATGCAATTCAAAAGAATTTATTAAGCCAAGCCGAAAAGGATTGGTTAAATGATTACCATGAAATGGTATTTAAAAAGATTTCTCCATTCTTAAGTAAAGAAGAAAAAGAATGGTTAAAGGATTACACAAAGAAAATATAAAAAAATAAGGGACACAAGTGAGATTTTTCAGCAGTCTCACACAAGTCCCTTTTTTATGCTTCTTCTTTTACTTTAATTGATTCATTTAATACATAGCACAATTCATTTTTAATAAAGCATGGTATTTTTGTACCCTTTTTAAGCTTCTCATAATCATCTAAATTACAAGGTACCTTTAACTGATGAGTTTCTCCAGATAATCCCTTATAGGATACAATAACATAATAAAATGACATAATAGACCAAGCTACACCATAGCCTTCTACTATGCAAAATGACTTGTTTTCTTCACACTCAAGCTTTTCTAAAATAGACTTTCTTACTGTAAAATAAATAGCCTGAAATAAAAAAACAGCAGGTACTACTAGGCATATTAGCAATATAGTTCTTACGATTTCATTAGGATAATGTAGTCCTGCATATAGGATTACAGCAAAAACAAAAGCCCAAAAATAATATAATGCTATGGTTAAACCATCAGGTTGTCTTTTCATATTCTCCTCCCATAATAAAAAAAGCGCCTTAACCACAACATCGCCAGCTTAAGGCTGCTACCTTCCGATCCTGACCTGGTTCACCTTAAATGCTTGGTTAAGGACGCTTATAATTCTAGCATAATGGTTTAAGAATTGCAAGATTTTTTCATACGTAGTTCCTTAAAAAAATCAGTAATTAGCTTACCACATTCTTCTTCCATAAATCCGCCTTTAATATCTACTTGATGATTAAATTTTACATCAAATAAATATGTAATGGATTTATGAGCTCCAAAGCGATAATCATATGCTCCATAAATGACCTTTTTAATTCTCGATTGTATTATTGCACCACTACACATACAGCAAGGCTCTAGGGTAATATACATAATCGAGTCCTCAAGCCTCCATGAATTTAATTTTTTACATGCTTTAGAGATTGCAAGTATTTCCGCATGAGCTAATGCAGATTCTCTTTTTTCTCTTTCATTATGTGCTCTTGCAATAATCTTATCCTGATATACAATGACACAGCCTATTGGTACTTCATCAATTAAATAGGCCTTTTTGGCTTCTTTAATTGCTTCTTTCATATAATATTCATCATTTTTTATCATGGTATAGTACCGTATGACAGCATCTACATCTTGCTTCATAGGATTCCTTTTCTCCAACTAAAATAATAGGATCATCATAATATGCAGGCTTGCCATTAATGATTCTTTGTGTCTTTGTAGCTTCTTCTCCACAGCATACACAAATAGCTGTAATTTTCATTACATCCTCTGCAACAGCTAAAATAGAACCAATAATACCAAATGGCTCTCCTCTAAAATCTGTATCTAATCCTCCACAAATAACTCTATATCCTTCATTTGCTAAAGCTACAATATCATTAAAAAAGGATGGATCAAAAAATTGTACCTCATCAATTACAATCGCTTGTGTTTCAGGTTTTAGGCTTGCTCTTAAATCGCTCGCATTTCTAATTGCCACTGCATGAACAGATTTCTTATTATGGCTTACAACATCTGTAAAAGAATAACGATTATCAATAACTGGTTTAAAAACCATATAATTTTTATGAGCATAATCCATTCTTCTTACTCTTCTAATAAGCTCTTCTGTTTTTCCTGCAAACATTGGGCCAACGATTGCTTCAATCCAGCCCTTCTTTCCTTCATAATAATTCATAATGCCATACTCCTTAATTACATTAAGTATATCATAAAAGGAACCTAAAGGTTCCTTGAAAATAAATGAAAGAAAAAAGGAGTCCTTATGGACTCCATTTACTCTATTACTTCTTATCTAAACCGTAGCGCTTATTGAACTTGTCAACTCTACCATCTGCCTGAGTAAATGCCTGCTTACCAGTAAAGAATGGATGACAATTTGAGCAAGTATCAACACGGATCTCATCTAATACAGATCCTGTTTCAAATGTTGCGCCGCATGTAGTACAAGTGACAGTAACTGTCTTATAATTTGGATGAATATTATTCTTCATGTCTACATTACACTCCTTCCGCCATGACTGACTTAATGTCATAGAAAGTCCCTAGTATTGTAACATAACGATTTTTAAATTGCAACACCTAAAATTATTTTTTACTAATTCTTGAAAGTAATGTCTCTTCTGGTGTTAAAAGCTTATGTAAAAGCTTCTCCTCACTTGATGTTAATTCGTTATCTACACACATGATTACTAAGCCTAAAGTGGCAACATCATTCTGTAAATCCTCAGGCATTTTTTGAGTAACTGTTGCCATCTTTTTAACAAAAGCCTCATCATATGCTTCACCAACAAGCTTTTTGAAACGAATCTCAGAGAAATTTGTTTCAAATGCTCTATTGAAAAGATCTCTTTCTCTATAATCACAGTCTGCATCTGCAGCAACAAATAAACGGAAATAATAAATTACAAAGTTCTCTGCCTTTTCCTTATCTAGTCCCATCTTCATTGCATATCTTTCAATTCTAGTTTTTGCCATTCTAGCCATTGTAATACGCTGAAGAGGAGTCATACTCATCATATTACGAATAAGATTATCTAATTCATTACGCATTTTAACCACCCCAAATTTTACCTTTATTTAGATTATATTACATATAATGTGCTGAAACAAGAAAAAAGAAAAAATCCGGTTACCCGGATTTCATCATTTAGAAATGTATAAATGCGCCTGCTGTAGATGTTGTAGGTACAACTGCACCTGGTACATAAGCGATTAACATATTATATGTGTCAGGGAAGAATGAGAAAATAACTACTACTGCTAATAAAATATAGAAAATTAGACGAATAATAATATTTCTCTTAATTGTACATTCAAAGCCTTCAACAGCAACTAATACTAATAAGCCCCAATATCTAACATATGCAAAAATATTTCTTAAAACTTCTGGTAAGAAAACAAAGTTTGTATCAATGATATAAACGGCCCAAATAGCAATAACTAAAAATGCGATAATCTCGCCTAGAAAATCAAATACCTTTTCTAATTGTAATCTAAATTCCTTCATTTTTATTTATCCTCCTTATTAGATATTTATATTATACCCTTGTTATTATCAAATCACAAATAATTTTGTTATTAAATGATTATTTCTGTTCGAAATGACAATTTTTTGAAATTAATAATATCATTTATTACACAATGTGTATAAGAAAATACATAAATTGGATAAAAATGCTGAACTTTATATTAAACTGGAATTTCTATTGTTGCAGCTCTATCTAAGGCATCTTTGCCATTTTCTCCATTTAAAATATGGATTACTGCTTCTTTAAGCTGTGCTTTATAAATAGAAGCATTCTTAAATGTTTTTGTAAAATAGAAATCATCAACCATTAAAGATGAAATCATAGCTGCAGTAGATTGGTAAGTCATTGAAGATAAATATTGAGCATACTCTGGAATTAAATATGTGCTTACCTTAGTTGGATTTAATCCGCTTTCCATAGAGAATGTCCCTTGGAAGCCTGAATCCTCTAAGCATTTAATAAATTCCCAAGTCATAAGCTTTCTTTCTTCACTATTTTGTAATTCTGTTTGAAACATTACAAGCTCATAACCAGTATATAAAGTAGATCTATTATAGTTACCATTTTTCATTGTTCCAGGTAATGTTGAAATACCTAAAGTGAAATCTTCTGTCTCATAATATGATGCACCACTAGATGAGCCAATAACAAAACAAGCACCACCCTTTTCAGGTGTCTTCTTTAATAGACTAGATGTATAACCACCATAGGTTGACATTGTTGCCAATAAATAATTATCGTAGTATGGTTGTAATTTTTCTAATACTTCTGCTGCACCAGTTGCATTAAATGCTACATATGGTGCTTCATCTTTAGAAAAATCAAAGCCATTTTGTTTTAATAAATTTAAAGCTAAATTAGATTCAGAATCTATTCCTAAAGGAGTTGAATATGGATAATAGTTTTGAACGATAGAGCATGCTTCAAATAATTCATCCCATGTAGTTGGAGTCTTTACTTTGCCAGATTCATCTACATAACCTGCTTCCTTTAATGCAGTTAAATTCATAAATAAAACATCACTAGACTTTACGAATGGCATAGAAAGCCTATCCCCATCTTTAAAGCCAAACTCATCTGAACCCAAGAAGTTTTCTGCAAGACCTTCATTAAAATATGCAGGTACAAAATCTAAAATATCTTCACTAGAATATCCAATAGGATTATTATTTAATGTACCCTTAGCATTTAAATAATCATTAATATTTACAACACGCTTTGAATCATATGCAATATTGAATAAATCATCTCTATATAATAAGGCTAAATCTACCTTACTATCCATAATATCAGATACAAATGAATCTCCTTTAAACTCATATTCAATATCCCAAGATGGATATTTTTCTTTAAATGCTTCTTTAGCTTGATCTATTATTTCAGTGTATCTATCTCCATAATTATGATAAAAATGAATTGTTTTATCATCCTTATCTCCTTTAAAGCTATCTGTAGATAAATCAAGAGATAAATCGAGTGGCTCTACTACTACTGGATTGGTTGTTGTAGGAGTTGGAGCTACAGTTGTTGTTTCTGGCATTGTTGTTGTAGGAACTTCAGTAGTTGTAGCTGTTGTAGTCTCCTTAGTTTCTGTAGTGGTTTCAATAGTTGTAGTTTCTTTAGTTTTTGTTGTTGTGGTTGCATCTCCACAAGATGCTAAGCTTGCTATTGCAAGTGTAGCAACTAGACCTTCAAATAATCTCTTTCTCATGTTTACTCTCCTCTTATTAATCTTTATAATCTAAGGCTAATCCGCCTTTAGATGTCTCCCTATAGCCTATGGCTAGATCTTTTCCAGTATCTAGCATAGTTTTACAAATATGGTCAAAGGATATTTTAGCATCCTTTGCCAAAAGCTCTGATGCAAGCATATACGCATCCATTGCTCTTAAGGATGCTACTGCATTTCTTTCAATACAAGGAATCTGTACATATCCCTTTACAGGATCACAGGTTAAACCTAGGTGATGCTCTAAAGCAATTTCTGCAGATCTTTGAATAATATCAATATCACTTTTGTTAATATAAGCTAAGAAGGCTGCAGCCATACAGCATGCACTACCAACCTCTGCTTGACATCCTGCAACAGCTCCACTAATGGATGCATTTGTTCGTATTAAATTCCCTATTAATGCAGCTACCTTTAGTCCATTAATAATATCTTTTCTTTTATATTTCTTTGTATCTAAAGAAACCTTTAATACTGCAGGTAATACACCAGATGCTCCACAAGTAGGTGCTGTAACTATTACTCCACCCGATGCATTTTCTTCACTTACTGCGTAAGCATAGGAAATAGCTTTTTTTCTTTTTATATCTGATGATTTTGCTTTAGGATATAAATCCATTGCTTTTCTTTTAATATTTAATGGTCCAGGAAGATATCCTTCCTTTTTTAATCCTCTATCTATAGATTCAAGCATTACCTTTAATACTAGATTTAAATATTCATCTACATTCTCATAAGAATCTACATATTCTGCTAAATCTATATTATGGTTAACGCAATAATCTCTAATCTCTTTAAAGCTATTTTCTTTATATATTTCTTCTTCAATCTTATTTTTTCCATCAAAAATAACATCGCCACCACCAATAGATATAGCTTCCATATAATATTCTTGTGCCTTTGAATCATAGCCATAAAATTCCATAGTGTTTGGATGCTTAACCTCTTTTAATGAATCAAAGATAATATCACATTTTATATCTTTAAATGTTTCTTTAATTATGTAATCTGTTAAGTGGCCTTTTCCAGTTAATGCTAAAGAGCCATAAAGATAAACCTTAACATAGCTTAAATTTGGATATCTTCTTAAGAATTCTAAGGCTGCTCTTTTGGGTGCCATTGTATGGCTTGAGGATGGACCATTACCAATTTTAAATATATCCTTTATTGTTTTAATAATAATCCCTCCTATCATATAAAAAATGCCTAAAAATTAGACATTTTTTAAAACAATAATATTTTATTAAAAAGGTACTTTTTATTCAATATACAAACAAATAGGATATTGTCTATTATAGATTATGCAAAATATCTATTCTTTCTTTAGGATTCTCTGCATTACATACATAAGAACCAGATACAGCTAAATCTACATAAGGGGAAATTAATGGTGCTGTACTATCTTTAATACCACCATCAATATTAATTAAATAAGAATAATTATTCTTTTCCTTTAATTCCTTTAAAGCTTTAACCTTATCAATAGAATCCATCATAAAGGATTGTCCACCAAAGCCTGGTTCAACACTCATAACTAATACCATATCTACTAAAGGTAAATATTCTAATATATCTTCTACTTTTGTTTTAGGTTTAATTGAAATACCTGCTTTAACTCCATAGGATTTAATTAAATCAATTGTTTTTTTGATATCACAATCCGCTTCTACATGGAATGTAATATATTGGCTACCCGCATCTACAAATTGCTTAATATAATTTTGTGGATGCATAATCATTAAATGAGTATCAAATGGCTTATCTGTAATTTTTCTAATAGCTTTTACAAATGCTGGTCCAATAGAAATATTTGGCACAAATTCACCATCCATAATATCCATATGAACATAATCTGTAATTTCTAAGGCATCATGTAAGGATGATTCCATATTTGCAAAATCTGCAGTTAATATTGATAAAGATACTTTCATTTTTTTAATATCTCCTTATACATTTTATTATAAGATTCATATCTAGATCTTAATATTTTATTACTATCTACAGCAAGATGTATTCCACACCCTTTTATACCCTCTGTATGATTACAATCTCTAAATTTACAAGTATAACCATTAAAATCTATGAATAAGGATGCAAGTTCATCCTTAGATATACCTAATACATCTAATTTAGAAAATCCTGGAGTATCTCCAATAAATCCACCTAAATATGGGTATAGGCTTGTTTCCCTTGTGGTATGCTTACCTCTACCTAAGGCTTGACTAATCTCTTGAGTTTTAAGGGAGAAGCCTGGTACAACCGCATTAATTAAAGTAGATTTACCTGCACCTGTTTGACCAGATAATACAGTAATCTTACCTCTTAATACCTCTCTTACATCATCAATACCCTTATTATGCTTAGAATCTACATATAATACCTTATATCCCATATTCTCATAATAGGATAGCTTAGATTTAAGTTCAAAGAACTCATTATCATTTAGCTTATCTATTTTAGATATAACAATTACTGGTGTAATATTTTGTTTTAAAATATTCACCAAGAATAAATCCAAAAGATAAAAAGAGAAATCTGGTTCTTTTGCGGCGAATACCAAAAGAATTTGATCTACATTCGCAATATCTGGACGAACCATTTCATTCTTTCTTTCTAAATAATGATCAATCATTCCATTTTCTATAACACCAACATCTCCAACCTTTGGTGTGTTTTTTACTGTGGTTAATACTTCCTTTTTACTTAAGGATTTTTCATTTACCATATATTTCTTTTCATATCTAAGCTTTCCTCTTGCCTTAACAGATATGATAGAGCCATCCTCAAGTAAAACCTTATATACTCCACCGCATAAATTTAAGATTCTACCCTTTTGCATCAAGCACCTTCTATTTCATATGTTTACTTCTTAATTGTCCACAAGCAGCATCAATGTCTCCACCCTGTTCTTTTCTTAGCTGTACATTGACTCCTCTTTTATATAAGCGATCATAAAATGCTCTCATTGTATCCTCTTTAGATCTCTTATAAGGCTTTTCTAATACCTCATTATAAGGTATCAAATTTACATATATATTTTCTTTACCAATTAAATCTGCAAGCAAATCTGCACATTCCTTAGTATCATTTATATCTCTTAATAAAATATATTCAAATGTAACTCTTCTACCTGTTTTAGAAATATAATATTTTACTGCATCCATTAATTCTTCTAAAGGATATCTTTTATTAATTGGCATAATTTGATTTCTTATTTCATTTGTAGGTGCATGTAAGCTTATAGCTAAATTTACCTGTAAATCAAAGCTTGCATATTCCTTAATCTTAGGAACTAGTCCACAAGTAGAAACAGTAATATGTCTAGCACCTATTTCAATTCCTTTGGCATTATTAATAATCTTTAAGAAATTGATAACATTATCATAATTATCAAAAGGCTCACCAATTCCCATAACAACGACATGGGATACTCTAACCTCAGCTAATTTTGCAACCGAGATAACCTGTAATACCATTTCGGATGTTTCTAGGTTTCTTAATTTCTTTTTCATACCAGATGCACAAAATACGCATCCCATATTACAGCCTACTTCGCTTGTTACACATACAGAATATCCATAATTATGATTCATTAATACAGTTTCAATTAAATTACCATCTGCTAACTCAAATAAAAATTTTTGAGTACCATCATTAGATATTTGTCTTGTTACGCATTTTAAAGAATCAATAACGAAATTCTCCTCTAAATGGGCTATGAACTTTTTACTAATATTTGTCATTTGTGAAAAAGAATCTATATTATGACGATAAAACCATTCCATCATTTGAGATGCTCTAAATGGCTTTTCTCCCATATTCACTAAATATTCCTTCCACATATCCTCTGTAAAGTTATAAATACTCTGCATATATTTCACCTAATTTCTGTAAATATTATACACTTAAGCATATTTTTTTAAAAGATGCAAATACTTAGACAATAATTCAAATTTTTAAAAAGAGCTTTAGTTTGACTAAAGCCCTAATTAATTTAAGCTATATATGCACTAGAATCCTCTAGCTCTGGTAATAATACCTGAAGCGTACTACCTTCTGGATAAGATGCTATATTAGATTCTGAAGGGATATGCGTTGCATGACGCCAGCTATTTCCTGCATCCTCCATTATTCCTTTAGATACCAAGAAGAAATCATAAAGAATAGTTCCTTGGTCATCCCATGTCACATCTACTCCATACCATTTACCATCGATTTGTGTGTAATTCCATGCATGTCCACCTATAGTAGTACTTCCTGCATATCCAACTACAGTAATGGTATTGATTCCAACTAAACGAGATAAGTATAAGTATACCTTAGCATAGCATTCACAAACACCACCAGTATTTGGATTTTGATCGATAAAGCCAACAATATTATGTGCCCATGCTTCATCAGATGGAGTTTTTCCATCTTCTTCATACTGATAATATAAATTATTCGCAATATAATCATGAATATATTTTGCTTTAGATACATCTGTAGATAAATTACTAGATAAATATCCCCTTGTGAAATCCTCTTCCATATCCTTTAGCTTATCATTAATATCTTTTCTTGCTGCATAAGTATAATAAGTAGAATCCAATACTAAATAAACTCCATTGCCATAGAATATACTATCCGATACAAAATAGAATTGTGGATTATTATCTATAAAATAGTTTGCAATTCCCCAAGCTACTTCATCCGATATATTATTAGAATAATGTGCTTCTGCAACTAATACTTGACTATTACCATTCCAATTTGGAGTGTAATTTGATGTAGAATTAAACATTTCCATACATCCTTCATATAAGCTATCTAATATGCCCTTTATATCATCATTATAAGAATTATAATAATCATCCTCTGTGAAGGTTTTATATTCATAAGTTTTTGTATAATCTGTTACTAAAGAATTATAATAAATATCTCCACATTCTAGACATTCATGTACTATATAAGAATGACCTAAAGAATTTGTCTCTTCATATTCATCATAATTATGACCTAAAGCTTCCATAGAATGTGTAGTTCTATTTAACTCAATACCACAATTCTTACAATAAGTAACAGAATCATATGTTCCACTATTTGTACAAGTTGCAGTTACATTTTCAACTTTAGGTGTATCTTCTTCATGATCCTCATTACTAAATGTAATATCATTATTAGAATCTAAATAGAAGCTATTACATTTTGATAAGCTCTTATCTAAATATTTAATATGTGTAAAATTGATACCTGAATTAGTAATAGAAATATTATTCCATTCTTCTTTTGTCCCCATATAGCATATAGTAGCATTAGAATTCACTGCATTTAATCCAATACTATCTATAGATTTAGGTAAAACTAAAGTTAAATTTTCTTTATCACTAAATGCATTATCTTCTATTTTTGAAACATTATATCTATGATCTCCATCCGAATAATATTCTGGAACAATAATAGAACCACTAGATGTATCTGAAGTAACTATATAGGATTTATTTTCTGTATCTACATTAAATACTAAAGAATCAGATGCAAGAGTATAAGAAAAATAATCCTCTTGGTCTACCTTTAATGCACCAACCTTGGATTGTTTTACTATATTACCATCCTTTATTAAAGAAACATGAGCATCTAAATAAGCACTACTATAATCCTCTAAAGGTATATCTAATAAGGTATATACAACAAAACGTGTATATGGGTGATCCCCATCCTCATCTTCAAGCTCATTTGCGTAAGTAATGACTCCACCATTAGTAATACCTGTATAGGTAGTAGTTACAGTATAATCCTTCTTTGCAAGTACATTTAGATAATCTCCACTTGAATCATATAAGCTTCTAGACCATACTGCAGAATCATAATCTTGCGAATCTATTGCACAAACATAACGAATAGAAATCTTTGTGCCATCAGAGCTTAATGCACTTTGATAACCAATCTTAGGGGCATAATAATCATTACTTAAGCTTACTAATTTGTTTTCATTTTTAAAGCTTAATGCTCCTAGAGATTTGCCAAATATTTCATCATGAGATTCTGTACTTTCTATAAGTATTTCTTCTTTTTTATGATTATTAAAAAAAGGAATAGTAAATACGCTAGCTAAAGCGATACTTCCTAAGGCAATTGGTATTATTTTTTTCATATTATCCACCAATCCTTTCTCCATCATCATCAAATATTTCACCAAGAATATCTTTATTAGACATCGCAATTACATCAAAAAGCTCTAATATTTCTTCTTTTATATTTGGTATTTCATATATTTTCTTTTCCATTGTTTTCCTCCTTAAAACCAAGTAACTTGATTCCAATCATTCTTTGGTGTTTCTTTAAATGTTGCAATAAAAGAAAAATCTCCATCTAAAGAATCATCTTTCACAAATCCTGTAAATTCATAATTAAATTCATCATCAGAAGGCTTTATAGGAACATCTCCACTATATATAGCATCCTCTTCCTTTTCTACTTTAAAAGATATGATTAATTCATAATCATAATTATAGAAAGCTGCTGTATATGGTAATTCTTTTATAGTTGTTGTAATTGTTTCTATATCCATAGTTGAGGTATCAACTATAATAGTGTTCGTTGTTGTCTTGATATTACTATTACAACTAGATAAAGAAGCAATTGCTAATCCCATTATAGATAATAAAACTATCTTCCTCATAGAAACACCTCCTCGTAGTATTAGTATATTATATTGGAAAAAAGAAGAAAAGTTAAAATATCAAAATATAACTCTTAGAATTTAAAAATGGAACCGTTTTGGTTCCATTTCATATTATCTTAGCTTTGCACCAATCTCACGATCAAGACGGTTTAATACCTGGCTAATAACTTTATCTACCTCTTCTGTAGCTAAAGTCTTAGTTGGGTCTTCAAATGTCATAGTGAAGGCGATAGATTTTTCATCACTACCTACATTTTCACCTGTATATACGTCGAAGATATCAATATTTGTTAAATACTTTCTTGCAGTTTGCTTAACTAAAGTTAAGATTTGTTCTGCAGAAATATCCTTCTTAACAACGATAGCTAAATCTCTTGTAACAGATGGGAATTTATTAATTGGATGATATTTTAATCCATTATTCTCATTTAATAATTCTGCTAAATCCATCTCAAATGCAACAGTACCTGCGACATCATGTGCTTTTGCAAACTTAGGATGTAATTCACCTAATACACCAATTTGCTTACCATTATGCATTAACCTAGCGCATCTACCTGGGTGGAATGCTTCAATTCCACTATATGGCTCATATGTTACATGGAAGTTAAGCTTTTCAAATAAATCATCTACAATACCCTTAAGTAAATAGAATTCAGCTACTTGCTTTTGTCCCTTCCATAAATGAGATTCAAATAAACCATTTAGGGCAATACCTAAATGTAGGTCTTCTGTAGTCGCAGTATGAACATTTGCAATTTCAAAGAATGCTAAATTCTCATTCTTTCTTGCTTTGTTATAAGCTATTGCATCAACAACACCATTTAATACAGATTCTCTCATGACTGCCTTATCCTCAGTCATTGGCATTAATAGACGAATTGGTTCTTCTACATGCTCTAAATAATAACCTAACTCTGCTTCTGAAATTAAGGAATAAGAAACAATTTCATTTAAACCAAGTGAAGATAAAATCTGACGAATTAATCTAGCTCTCTTTTGAGCATAGGTTAATGCTCCCTTGTCTCTTGTTGCTGCAATAGTTGTTGGAATATTATTATATCCATACATTCTTGCAACATCCTCAATAATATCTTGTACAGATGGTTCTAAGTCCATTCTTCTTGAAGGTAATTTAATTGTATATGTATTATCCTTCTTAGTAAAATCATATGCTAAACGATTGAATAAATCATTAATGTAGCTATCCTCTAAGCTTGTACCTAATACCTTATTAATCTTTTCTGTTGTAATAGATACATATTTAGGCTCTATATCAACCTTAACATCTCTTGCAACACCATCATAAATTTCAGCTCCAGCAAGCTCTTGCATTAGCTGAGCAGCATAATCAAGTGCTCTTTCTACTCTGTCATAATCAATCTTACGCTCAAATCTTGTAGAGGATTCACTCTTAAGACCAATCTTAGTAGATGTTCTTCTAATAGATAGTGGATCAAAGTATGCAGCCTCAAGTACGATATTTACTGTGTTATCATCTACTTCAGTAGATAATCCACCCATTACACCGGCAACACATACTGCATTCTTGCCATCCGTAATTACAATATCCTCACTATTTAATTCTCTTTCCTGATCATCTAATGTCTTAAGCTTTTCATTATCATATGCCTGACGAACTACAATTGTATTTCCAAGCTTATCTGCATCAAATGCGTGAAGTGGCTGGCCCATTTCCATTAATACAAAGTTTGTAATATCTACAACATTATTAATAGGACGAATACCAGATGCAATTAATCTTGCCTTCATCCACTGTGGAGAAGGAGCGATCTTAACATTAGCTAAATATCTAGCATTATACTTATAGCACTTATCTGTTTCAACCTTAACAGTTAGAGGATTCTTCTTTTTGGATACCTCAAATTCAGCTGTAACAGGGAATACCTTTTGATTTAATACAGCACCTAAATCATATGCGACACCCTCAATAGATAATAAATCACTTCTATTGGATGTTAATTCTAAATCAATAACTGTATCATCAAATCCTAATGCCTCTAGTGGATTAGAGCCTACTTCTACATCATCATTAAATAGATAAATACCATTCTTGAATTCATCATCTACATATTTTTCTTCAATACCTAATTCCTGTAAGCTACATAGCATACCATTAGATTCAACACCACGAATCTTAGATGGCTTAATCTTAAAATCACCAGGTAATACAGCACCAGGTAGTGCAACAATTACCTTCTTACCAGCTTCTACATTAGGTGCACCACAAACGATTTGGGATACCTCACCAGGCTTAACCTCAACCTGGCATACATGTAGGTGGTCAGAATCTGGATGCATAACACATTCCTTAACTAAGCCAACACTTAAATTTGTAGCCTCTACCATCTTTTTATAGGATTCAATTTCATTAATATGGAAATTGATTAGCTGGAATAATTCTTCATCAGTATACTTAGATAAATCTAAATATTCACCTAACCAGTTCTTAGAAACCTTCATCTTACTTTACCTCCTTGAACTGATTTAAGAATCTGACATCATTCAAATAGAAATTACGGATGTCATCAATCTTATATTTCATCATAGTGATACGTTCAACACCAATACCAAATGCGAAGCCTTGGATTTCAGCAGGATCATATCCACTCATTCTTAATACATTATCATTTACCATGCCGGCACCTAATACCTCAATCCAACCAGTACCCTTGCATGTAGGACAGCCCTTACCACCACAAAGACCGCAGGAAACATCAACCTCAACAGATGGCTCTGTGAATGGGAAGAAGGATGGACGAAGACGAATATTTCTATCTTCTCCTAGCATACGTCTAAACATTTCAAGTAAGGCACCCTTTAAATCTCCTAAAGTAATATCCTTACCTAAAACTAAACCCTCACACTGCATGAACTGATGAGAGTGAGTTGCATCATCTGCATCTCTTCTATATACCTTACCAGGACAAATAATCTTAATAGGCTCGCCCTTTTTCTTTAGCATTTCTCTTACCTGAACTGGAGAAGTCTGGCTTCTTAATAATAATTCAGGATTAATATAGAAGGTATCCTGCATATCTCTTGCTGGATGACCCTTAGGTAAATTTAATTTTTCGAAGCAATATTCATCTGTTTCAATTTCAGGGCCTTCCGCAACAGTATATCCCATACCTACGAATAAATCCTCTAAATCCATAACTGTCTGCATTAAAGGATGAATTCCACCAACAGGAATCTTTACACCAGGAAGTGTAACATCAATTGTTTCACTTGCAAGCTTTTTCGCAATAATAGCTTCTTCAATTTGTTTTTTCTTTTCTTCAAATTTAGCCTCAAGCGCCTGCTTAATCTTATTTGATTTCATACCCATTTCCTTTTTAGCTTCAACGGATAAATCCTTCATTGTAGCCATAATAAGGGCAATAGGTCCCTTCTTACCTAAGAAGTTAGCCTTCTTTTGCTGTAATGTTTGTAAATCATTAACAGTAGATAATTCACTATCAGCTTCATCTAATACCTTATCTAATTCTTCTAACTGACTCATAGTTTTTCTCCTTTCAAAAATAAAAAAGTCCTTAAAGCTTACGCTCTAAGGACGAATGACCGTGGTACCACCTTAGTTCAAAGAATATAATATTCCTTGCACTCAATTACCTTAACGCGGCTTACGGGTGGGATTAGCACCATTCCGAAGGTGAACTCATAGCTTATCCCCTTAGATTACTTTCACCATTTGTAATCCTCTCTTAAAGGTCTTCTACTACCATGTCCTTCATCATCACTTTTATAATCATTGCTATTATACTCGATTAAGTATCCCTTTTCAAGTGGGGAAAGCTTTAATTCATTAACGATATTCTTTCCCATGAAGAGAATAAATATAATCCTCTATTTGTGGATTATCCTTCTTTAGTGCTACACCTAAAAGCCTTACTGCAATTTCTAGATCCTCTGCACTATACATAGGACAATCTCCAAATTCCTCATCCTCAAGCATTCTTATTGCTTCATCTAAATCATAAGTAAAATCATCTAGGATTAAGGAAATAATTACAATTAAATCGAAATCATAGAAATGCTCCTCTACCTTAGGGAATATATCCTCTGAATAATATCTATAGGAATAATACTTTCCAGAATAATTACAGAATTCATCTAGCTTCTTATTAAATAGATTCTTATATTCCTCAATATATTTATTTACAACCTTAGATATATTTGGAAATTCAACATGGGTATTTACAATTGCCTCAAGCTTATCTAAGAACTTATCACAATCAATTAATCGATTAATTTCCTTCTTTTTAAATAAGCCTTTAAAGAAATATTCCTCTGCCTCTGCCTTAATAGGAATATTTTTATTCTTTATTTCAGTAATAGATTTATATAAGGTTGCAGTTTTATTATTAAATAGATTTAATGATAATTCCTCACATAATGTTTTATATGCACTCTTATCACTTAAATTTGGAATAGTTATTTTATTATTACCTAAAGTTACAATTAATCCATAATTCATTTTATCTCTTGTGAATACCTCAAAAGCTTTATATAAATCTGGACCCTCTACCTTTAAATTATTAAAATATCTATCTAAATCATTCTTTAAGGCATTTGTCATATATAGTTCACGTATAGAATGCGTATTGAAGAATAAATCATCTACTGGCTTTATTCTATATGGCTTAAAGGAAGCTAGCTCCTCTTCACTATAATAATAAAAATAATCCTCTTCAATATCCTTAGGAACATCAAAATATTCCTTAAGCTTAATACGATCAACACCATGATCTAGGAAAAACATTTTTAAAATAGAAATAAGCTTATCCAGTAATAAATACTTTTCTACACTATTTTCTCTTTCTAGGTTTTCCTCTTCGGCATCAAATATAGCCTCTATATCATCATGGTGAATAACCTCACCACAATCGGAGCAAATAATATTTAACCCAAGCTCCTTTAAATTATAAGACATACATTTTGGACAGTAATGCTTCATTTTAACTCTCCTTTAAATGAATAATTTTACTTTCTTCCATGTGCTTAGACCTATGAGTAATATAAATAATTGTTTTATTCATACCCTTTAAATTATTTATAATCTCTTCCTCATTATTAATATCTAAGGCACTTGAAAACTCATCTAATAATAATATCTCACTATCATGTAATATTGCACAAGCAATAAGTAATCTTTGGATTTGACCTAAGGATAAGCCTTCTCCTCTATCCTTTAAAATAGTATTCAAGCCATCCTTCATAGATGTAATCTCATCATATACATTAGCTAGTTTTAATGCATTCTTTATTTCTTCTTCATCTTTTCCAGTTAAGATTTTAAAATTATCTAATATTGTACCACTAAATAAAATATTTTCCTGTGGTACATAGCTAAATAAAGAAATATGCTTAGAAGATAATTCTTCTCTTTTCCCATCTATAGTTAAATAAATCTTACCCTCTAAAGGAGTAATAAAGCCCATCATTAACATAAATATAGTTGTTTTACCAATACCAGATGGACCAAAAAGTAATACAGTTTCTCCCTTTTTTATTTCAAAGGATAAATCCTTTAATACCGGATGGTCCTTATCATAAGAGAAGGATACATGATCAAAGGTAATAGAATCAAAGGATTTAATATTTATTACCTCTTCCATATCAGATAAGCTTAAAACCTTATTTATTCTTTCTTCACTCGTTTTACCTAAGGCATGCTGATTCATTAATGGAGATAAGGATATTAATGGAGATTCTATTTGACGCACAAGCATTACTAATGCGATTAGGGCACCATATGTAAACCAATCATTTAATATACCAAATGCTCCATAAATAATAGGTCCAACATAAATGATTGCAGAAAATGCATAAAGAATAGAATTTGCTCCATAAAGTAGATAATTTCTATTTCTCTTATCCTGAATTTCTTTTTTAAGTAAGGAATCATAATATTCTCTTGCATAATCCTTAGCCATATAGGCTTCAATAATTTTTAAATTATTTTTAGATTCTACAATAAAGGAATTTGCTTTACCAGAGGATTCTAATACCTTCTTATGGCGTGGCTTCATATAATGAGAATAAAGCTTAGCCATTCCAATACCTAAAGTACCAGATACTAATACAATAGTAATTAATTTCCAATCAAAATGAACAATATATACTAATAAGATAACCGCTAGTATCACTCTTACAGCATTTCTTATTAATGTAGGAATTATAGATAATTTATCTCTAATGATATTTTGTGTATCCTCTGTATATAATAATTCAATTTCAGCTGCATGATATTTATTTAAATCAGGGAATGCTTTTTTAGATATTAAATCATATAAATTCTTCTTTATTTCTTCTTCTAGCTTTAAAGAATATTTAGAATATAATATGTTATCTAAAACATGAAAAAGAATCGATAATATACAAATTGAAGCTAATAAAATAGAATAAATGATTACATTATTCTTATCCTTAGCTAAAGAATAATCGACTAGTTCATTTGTAAAATATGGAATTGCAAGAACAAATATACTTTCTATAACTGTGATAATAGATAGTATAATGGTATATTTCTTATTCCTCATTTAAAAATCCTTCCAAATATTTTTCTTAATAAAGTTATACGAACAAGAGCTTTATATATCTTATATCTTAAATTTTTCATATGGTGCTCTTTGCCATTTTTATTATAAGAAATAACAACACCAATCATTTGACCAAATAAGACATTCTTCTCAACTATACCTTGATGATCTCCAACAATATCATAAGAATCATTATTGACTCTAATAATTCTATGTAAAACAAAGGATTCATCAAATCTTCTAAATAATACGATATCTCCCTTTTGTAAAGATTCCACTTTCTTAATTGTAACTAAATCTCCTGTTTTAAGCATTGGTAGCATACTTGTACCATGAATTGGAAATGTAAAAGTTAAATCTTTAGAAAATGCTTCTAGAATAAAAGGATAGATATCCTCCATTCTATTCATAGAAGCCTCTTTTCTTTAATTCCTCAATAAAAGCTTTTATATCGCTTCTTAATAATTCTTTATCTGCATCATATTCTTTAAACATTTCATCAACAACATATTCAATGTCATCCTTCTCTTTAAGCTTTTTAATAATAAATGCACCTGTTTCATTTAAATTAAAAACCTTACTCATATTGACGTTTCCATTAAATAATGGAACAATCATATATTCTTCTTGTACTTCTTTAAAAATAAAATTATCTTTTAATGGCATAATAAATCCAACTCCTTCTTTAATGTTAAATATGCTTCCTTTTCCATATTGCAGCCAAGATTATATATAGGTAATGCTAGTAGCATATCCATAATTTTATTCCATAAATCTTGATTTTCCTTTGTAGGAAGCACTAGCTGCCCCATCAATTTCTTAAAGGCCTCCATAGGCTTTAATCTTTCGATTACATTTTCTTTATTTTGATATAAGAATACAATACTAGATACTTGGGCCTTACAGTTATTATCTAGCATATGCTTACCACTCCAAGGAGAACCATAGGCCATAAGCTTATCTCCTTCTATTTTTAATATATTCTTATCATCATTAATAATTTTAACATCCTCATACTTTTGCCATAATCTTGAATGTGTAGATTTACCTGTACCACTTTTTGCAGATACTATAATACCCATATCCTTATAGATAAAGCTTGAACCATGTAAGATTAACGCATTATTCCTAGCCATAATATAGGCAATTGCGTATTGGCTTAATAAATATTCCATATTAAATGTATCAATTAATGGAACTAATGTAATTTCATTATCCTTATATAGAATATAGCCTGTAATAACCCCATCTTCCTTTTGAATCTGAAGTGTTGTAGTATTCATTTGATATAAATCATAAAATTCTGTATGAATAGGCTCAATATTAGGTATTCGTATAGGATATTCCATATTGGTTAGGATTACATATTGTGGAGGTAAATGTGTTTCATATTTACTTAAGGATTTAAATTCATCCTCATGCATTAAATCAATTAAAATACCAATACCTGCAACTCTAATGAACATAATAACCCTCCTATACTCCTAATTTTTTATATAACTCTTTATTCTTATTCTTTCCAAATAGAAATAAAAAGAAGCTTTTAAGCTTATGTGTAATTAAATAAAAGAAATGATGAATTACACATAATGGATAGCATATAGCCTTCTTACCCATTTTTGGATAAAGAGATATTCTATATGCCTTATTCCATACAAATACTCTAGAAAAGAAATATCTTACCTTATTTTGATGTACTGCCTGTTTGGTAGTTTCATTATTACTATATCCATGAATACCATAGGATAGCATATAATCAATAAAAAACTCTATATCGATATTTTCAACACTTGAATCAAAATCTGTATAGGATAAATATCTTATCGCATTAATGATATTAGAATATAAGGTTTCAAGCTGACAATTCTTAATTTCCTTATGTAATAAATCCATATCAATATTTGTTTTCTTTAGCATGTAATAAAAATCTAAGATATATCTAATTCCAGCACCACTTCTTAAATGATGTGCAAAATGCATCATGCAATATAAGAAATGATATGTTGGTAAGAATTCATATAAGTATCCATCCTTTATGCTACATTTACTAAAAGGATCTTTAAACATATTCTTCCATGAATCTAGGTTATCTGGGTCAAACATGACAAAATGAAGCTCAACCTCGATATTATTTTTCCTAATACCAATATGATGCATACAATCCTGGCATGACTCATCATCAATAAATCCATTATCTAATAATAATTTATGGGCAAGTGTCATATCATCCTTAGAAACATAAAAATCAATATCACCTCTAGTTCTTATCGATGGATCATCATATAGAGTAGATAATACAGTTCCTTTAAAATATATATGATTAATATGATTCTTATTAAAAAGGGTAGTGATTTCCTTATCTAAATCATAATACTTCTCTTGTTTTAAAACCCATGATACATAATACTTCTTATATTCCTTTATTCCATATACAGGATAAAGAATTGTATCTAGGGATTGTGTAATCGCATGATTTAATAGCCTTTCATCAAAGGATTCATTATTTAATTTTTCTCCCTTTAAATAAGCCCTTATGGTATCTACTAAATTCATAAATTGCACCTCAAAATCTATTATAAAGCAAATCTTATCTAAAGAAAAGGAAAAAGGCATATCAGTGATATGCCCTTTTGAAATCTAGTTATTCTCTTACACTAGATTTTTTCTTCTTTATTACAATAATTACAACTACTACTGCCGCTGCAACAAGTAATACCGCACCAATAGAAATACCAACTACTGCACCAACAGGTAAACCAGCAGAGTTTGTATTACTACTTTCTCCTTCACCTGGGTTTACTGGATTTGTTGGATCTGAAGGATCTATTGGATCTATTGGATTTGTGCTTGTAAAATCATATGTTTTAAAGTAGGCTTCTTCTAGTGGAGTATCTGTATAATTTAATACATCAGATATTTCAATTTTAATAACTGAATTAAATTCTTTATTTGGTACAAATTTAAATGTTCTTGCAAGCATGATGCTTGAATCATTAAATGATTCTTCTTGATCTACTGCAGTAAATGTACCAGAAATTACACTACCATTAGAAGTTATTTTAATATTTGTTGTGTTAATATCATCTACTTTCATATACTGACTAAAAGTAAACAATATTTCATTTTTCTTCATATCACAGGATGTAACTATTGGAGATGCGATAGCAACTAGGCTAACATTGACATCAAGCTGAATTGGAGGTACAGGTAGCCATTCACTATATGCTACAAAATAGCCTTCCTTTTCAAATTTAACCTGCCAATAGCCTTGTGGTACATCCCATGCATATTTGCCTAGAGAATCAGAATACAGTGGATTGATTTGGCCCCAATATTCATTGGAATATACTACTGCACCCATTCCTGTAGAAACCTCACTATAGAATAGAGTACATTTTACTCCTTCAATTCTATTGGAGCTTACACCCTCACATACATAGCCTGCAGGGTCAATTAATGGCATTAGTCTAAAGCCTAATATTTCATCAATCTCCTCAGGAGAATAGCCTTCTGCTTCTAGCATATTTCTTATTTTTCCTAAGGATACATCTGTAACAAGTCCAGATAAACTATCAAGGCCAGTTGCCTTACCTAATAGTCCGCCGAAAATGCCAGAAACGGCAGCCCATTCAGCATTTGCATATGCTTTTTCAGATAATTGATCCCATTTGAAATCTCTACCATATAGTCCATAGTCAACGAATGCTGAAACATAAGTACCAACAACCGATCCTGCCGCATTCAATCCTGCACCAAAGGCTAAGCCAGCTCCACCAGATAAGGTTACTACAGCTCCTGCCGCACCAGTTAAAGCACCAGAAACCATACTACCAACATAATCTCCAGCATAAGATACTTGGCCATTTAAAGTATCACTGAATAATTGTCCTACAAAACCCACACCAACACCAACTAAACATGCGGTTGCGACAACACCAATATCTCCACCCTTATCTAGTAGATTTATATGGTTTGAACCAGCATATTGATATAAATTAATACCAAGATCAACACCATTTTGTTCTGGAGATGTGAAGGCAAGTGTATCCTTTAGGATATATCTTTTACCAACCTTATATAGGATAGATCCATCATCCATATATTTAAGCTTAGATCCATAAGTGAATGGATTAGCTATCGCTTCTGTTTTAGTAGCTACAGTATAATTTCCATCATATGTATAGCTATTTTGAACAACACCACTAGAATTAACTATTTCACATACATTACCAATTCCATCATAATCATAATAATACATCTTACTATTTGTATAAGCTCCAATTAATGAATTACCATAGATATAGCTAATTCCTTTGCTGCCAGTTTTACTTGCAACTAAAGAGCCATTTTCACAAGGAGTATAATAATAATTTGTTGTAGTACCATTTACTGTAACACTATCTCTATTACCAAAGAAATCATAAGTGTATGTAAATGTATCCGTACCATTTTCTACAGATACAAGCTGGTTTTTCGCATTATATGTAAAGTTATATGTTTCAGAACCACTAATAGATATCAAATTACCATTTAAATCATAAGATAAATTATTATTTCCAATAGTTATATATTGATTTAATTCATTACTAGAATATTCTGTTTTGATAGAATCAACAACCATACTTCTACGATTACCTAAGGCATCATAAACATAAGTGACATTCATATTATTAGACATAATCTTTGTAATTCTTCCAACGCTATCATAATAATAGAATATTCTATCATCTAATGTATCTATACGCTCAACTAAGCCATATAAATTATAAGTATAAACAAAGCCAGATAATAATTCCTTATTCTTACCATAATTCATTACACTTTCAATATAATTTCCCTTATATGTATATTCTGTATATGAAGAATTGGAATTCTTTTGTTTAATTACTCTACCATAAGAATCATATGTATATTCTGTAATTACAGAATTAGAAGAATTCTTAACCTTAGATATTAAATCATTCTCATCATATTCATAGCGAGTTATACGACCAAGTGGGTCAGTAACCTCAGCCACTCTATTCTTTTCATCATATTCATAATGTAAAGTTTTACCATCCTTATAGGTTACTGTATCTAATAAGCCATCCTTTGTATAGGTAAATGCCATAGTATATGTAGAATCTTTTAATGATTTTATAGAAGAATCTGAATTATATTCATATTCTGTATAAGAAGAATCAGGATAAGTTATTTTAGATACTCTACCTAAAGTATCATATGTATAGCTTGTTGTAAGTCCTTTTCTATCCTTTTTAGCTACTAAGAAGCCATTGGAATATGTATATTCTTCTTTTGTATTATCTGGATAAGTAATACCAATTAATGTCTTATTTTCATCATATCTATAAATATATTCATTACCCTTGGCATCCTTTACCTTAGTTTCAGTATCACTATATGTATACCAAATAGATGTTCCATCTGCATAATTAAAGACATTAATTCTTCCATATTCATCATAGCCAGATGCTTGAGTTTGAGTATTGATCATATTATAAACCAAATTGCCCTCTTGCTTCATATCCTTAATCATACCTAAAGAGGATATCTCTTTTATGATATTTCCATAAGAATCAAAATATAAATATGTTTCACTACCAGAGGCTTCCATTTTAACAACTAAACCATCTAAATATTCATAAGAAACAGAATAAATACCCTTATTTACTTTAGTTAATCTAGCTAAAGAATCATAATCATAAGTTGTAACTTCATCATTTATTTCACTAGATGACATAAGGCCATATCTTGCGCCTACTTCGTTAAATAAATAATTATAGTTATAATTTACATTTCCTCTAACACCCATCAAGAAGCCATTCGATTGAATATATGTTTCCTTTAAGCTGCCATTTAGATATACTTCATCTACATAACCATTTTTATAATGGAATGTAACTAAATCATATATTCCTTGAATAGATGTAAGCTTATTATTTGTATAGGATAAATTATATAAAACTACACCCTTACTTATTACTTGCATAAGTAATCCATCATCAAATATATACTTAGTATCATCTTTTGCAATAGTTCCGCTAGTTGAGGAGATAGTTAGAGTATATCTTCCATCATAAGAATAATACTTACCTAAATATTCATTAAAGTATATTCTTTCTTCTGGTAAATACATGATATAAACATCATTTTCCTTTTTTAATGTTATTTCAAAATTAGTAAAAATACCACGACCAAAGATACCCTCTTCTAGATGACGTTCTGTTGTACAATTATAAATACGATATAAATCGAAATGAGGCTCAGTGATAATAGAATCTACAAATAATGCTTCTGTTCCATAGAATCCTTTCGCCTTAGTTACAATTGCCTTTTCGCAGTCTTCTATAGTTACCTTATTATATCCAATAGTAGATAAGTAATTTGCCATTTCAGATATTGCCTTTTGATAAGATGTTGAATCATTACCAATAATAGAATATACATTCTCTCTTACAGAGTTTTTACCTACTTGAGAGATATCTGGTGAATCAAATAATCGATCATTTACTCTATCTAAGAAGCAGCAAGTAATCTTTGGATTTGATCCAGTCACTCTATAAGTAAAGTAATATGTTGCATCTTCTTTCGCAAGTAATGTACCAGCTAATCCATCACAAGAAATAATATCAATTAAATCCTTTTTACCGCTCTTTTCAAATACTATATCTTCGCCAGATAATACAACAACCTTTGTCATACAATCGGTATAGCCTCTATTTTCAAGGACAATATTACCTGTTTGAACAGTATTTATAGCCCCGTATCCAGGAACATTAAAGTCGTATCCTGTATATCCAAATGGTAAGCTATTATCTATAGTGAAATTCTTATCTATGAAGTATCCATTATAAGTTACATGTAAATAGTAATCTCCACTCTTTACACTCGAAAAATCAAATGTTACATAAACCTCTTCTAAGGATACATAATATTCCTTAATAGGCTCTAATCTTAAGCCACCACAAACAGCTATAAAGCTAACAGCCTTACTTAGCATAGTTCCATTAACTCTAAATGTTACTTCATTTGAAGAAACTAAAGTAGGGCCAATAGATGTTACATTAAATGTATCCTTATCTAAGGTTTGAGTCGATGTACTACTCTTTTCTGGTACCGCCTTTAAACTACCATAAGTCAAGGCTTGATAAGTAGATGTCATACCATCATTAATTCTTAAGGATATATGAGATGGAAGTGCTGTAGAGGTAAATTCTCCCTCTTGATACCAAAAGCCCTTCTCGCTGTTATATTCCATAACTAATGTTTTTGTATCACCATTTGTTAATTTTATTATAAGCTCTAAGCTATCCACCAAATTATCATCTAAGATGGCTTCAAATCCGATAATAGTTTTCTTTGGATTAAAGGAGAAACTTGAAACTGTATTATAGCCTACCTTGTATCTATTACCATTATGGCAAATTACTAAGCTAGCCACACTAAAATAAGATAGGTTAATATCCTTTTTATCGGATGTAGTAATTACCTTACCATCCTTTATAACCTTTAAATAGATTTCATGTACTTCTCTTCTTTTATCCACTATTTCTTTAATAGAGAATGCACCTATTGTATCAGATAATGTTTTTCCAATAAGATTACCATTATCATATAGCTCAATAGTAGCTAAAGATATTGTCAATCCTGCAACATTTAAAGTAGTATCTATATCTTTAGTTGTATCAAGTGTGTATTTTAATAAATAGGTTTGGAAATAAGCACTAAGAATCGGATAGAATGTATCATTAGCTAAAATCCTAGCTTTAACCTCTATATTATTTGCTTCTTGATTACAGCAAATAGAATATTTTATAGAAGTATCCTTATCTGTAATATCTACTAATACCTTTCCATCAACAATAGTATAGTCTCTTTCTTTATTATCCACTCTTAGACTACCATTTTGGAAAGTACATTCCTTTGGAATAATAATTTCAAGCTTACCATTATAAGCCTTATTAGAATCTAATAAAATTCTTACTGTTTGGAATTCTCCAACACATAATCCATTACTTCTAAGTAATGTACCAGAGGTACCTAAATTAATAATATTATTTGATACTAAACCAATATTAGAAGCTACAGTATAGTCCTTAATTTCACAAACTGAATCAGATAATGTCTTATTAATTAAATAATAATCCTGATTCAAAACAAATGGATATTTAGATAATTCATCTAACGAATTTATATGACATCCTAAGTCATCATCAATTAATAAGATTTTATATTCGCCATGAGGTAAATGACTAGAGGTATGCTGACGCTTTGTACTAAAGGAATCTACAAGATTATTCGAATTATCAAAAATAAGAACATATGCATTCACATTTGTAAATGTAAAATAAGATTCCTCTACTACAGTTATATTTACCATCGCATACTCTTTAAGAATTATTTCTTCACTTGCATCTTCCATATTCTTAATTCCATAAACAGTAAATGTTATTGAATCAGAATATGAAGCCATAGATAGTGGTAAATATACCTTACTATCATATAAATAGTAATCTAAAATGTATGCGTTCGTTGTATTGTTATAAATTCTTAAATTCTTAGAATCAATATCTGTAATAGATTTAATTAATCCATTACCACTCTTAGCTAAGACATTTAATCTAACTGGAATACCACTAATTACAGATGGAGTAACAGATACCTTAGTTGTACTATCAGAAATACTATCCCCCTCAGGAATATAGCCTTCCTTCTTTAATGTATATTCAATAGGTACAGTATGTACATCAAAGGATACCTTTCCATTTTCATCTGTTAAACCTGTATAGAATTTATGGATACTGCTAGTATATATTTCATCTAGAGTAATCAATGCATTTTCTATAGGAGTCTCTTCTTCATCTATAACAGTAAATGTTATAGTCTTTTCTTTTATTAAGGATAGCTGAATAGACTTATTAACATCTTCTGTTCCTAAATCAATAGTTATATCCTCAACTGCCTTATATTTTTTAGCAAGATCATCATGAAGTACAACATGAGCCTCATATGATCCACTTTCAATTCCATTAAATACATAGGATTTTCCTGTTGCTTCATTAGAATCTATAACGCCATCACCCTTATATAAATCAATTCTATAGCCACCAGTTACTGCATTTCCATTTTCATCATATAAAGTTATAGTAATTGTTGGGACAGATTCATAAATAGATATCTTTTCTGAATAAGCATAACTATTCGCTTCATTTAATACAAAGCTACCTAAATCCTTAATTACAGCACCAAGGCTAGATACAATCTCTAAATAAGAAATCTTATTTGAAGTACAACCTTGGAAGGTAAATTTAGTCGTATTCGTTATAGGAAGTGTTTTAGATTGTCCATCACAGGTTAACTGTAAATAATTACCAGAATATGGATTAACCTTTCCATTATATTCTAAAGTAATTGTTACTGTACCCTTAATGTTTGTTTCCTGATTGTATCCAAAGACATAAGTAAACCACGAATACATCGTTTGACCTAAAGCGAGATATTCGTCTTTTGTACCCTCAAAATAAATGTTAGTCGCAGAAGCAATCCAATTTGGATCTAAATACTCTACTGTATTCGGAAGTACAATTGTTGCCCCACTTGCATAAATTGCGTATTCTTCAATTCTTTCAATAGATCTTGGAAGTATAATTACATTGCCAGTGCAACCCATAATAGATAAATAATTAAGCTTTTTTAAAGTAGAAGGTAAGTATAGATGATGTGGAACAATATAATCAAAGCATCTTTCTGCAAGCTCTGTAATTCCTTCTCCAACATAAATCTCTTGAATTACAAAATATTGACGTGATAGCGCTCCATCAATTTTATTTGTTATAGAGAAATAGTCATAATCTGGCAATGCAGAAGTTAATACTCCTGTACCTTCGTAATAAATAGAAAGATACATCTCTTGTATTAGTTGCTTACTACTCATATAACGGTCATTAACAGCTTGAACGTAGGAAGCTACAAAGTTTCCGCCATAATACATATGCATCAAAGGTTCTACATGATTATGTTCTAAAATAACTGTTCTTGTATTATCCTTTATTGCTATATAGGAAGATGAAACAGATACATTATCTGTAAATCCAACACTATCTCCATAAATAAAGCCAGAATAATATCCCCTTTGAACAACAACCTTAGTTTCATCTAGAATAATACAAGATTCCTTTACAGATAAATTCTTAACTATGCCCTTTGTTCCTATTGCACCAAATAAGGCCGCAAAGCCTTGATAATCATCCATAAATAATCCATTTATAGAATAATAATTACCGTCAAATTTTCCATTATATGGATACTCTAAATTACCAATTGGAGTAAATCTTACAATACTATCCTTATCCATACCCTGTAAGATGTAATCATTTGTATTTAATCTTTGTAGGATATCATTATTAAGAACAATATTAGATACTAATTTACCATTAATTGTATTATTTCCTTTATTTACTTCTTCTGCAAAATAAAGTAAATTACCTGCATTTTTAATTAAATATGTGCCGTCTAGGGAAACTTCAGGCTTCTCATATTCACCACAAGTACAGATGCCATTTACAAAATGGTGATTTTCACTTCCAGATGTATTACTATAAGTTACAGTATTACCATCACATATTCTATAAACATTCTTAGAATCACCAATAATTATTGGATAAAAATCTACTCCTAGAGTTTGTTTATAATAAGGCTCATCATTTAATTCATAACAAATCTTACCATCTAAGAAATCCGAATCACTTACAAGCTTTGCATAAGAACCAGGTATTTTCAAGTATGCAGAAGGAATAGTATCATTTGTATAAAATGCATTATAAATCACTGTAGATGCATCCTTATCTGCACATATAGCGAATGCTTCTTGATTATCCTTTTTAGTTATTTGTCCAATATTATATACATTAGATATTAAATCAACTCTATAAGCAATACCTATTAAGGTAGCTTCTTCACTTTCTGCCTCAAGCTCACCTTGGTTGAAGGAATAGCGAATGCTTGTTGCATATCCTGCAATACCAGCAACAGCAGTTGTTGCATCATGTATATATCCATAGTTTTCACAAGCTAACACTAAAGCCTCTGTATATCCTACAATTCCAGATGCAATTTCTCCACTATAAATATCTCCATAATTTTCACAATAGGAAACAGAGGATTCATAGCTTGAATAAGCTAAGATACCTGCAGAATATTTTCCAGCATGGCAAATACCATAATTTGTACAGCCTTCAATTCTAGGTGTTCTAGAGGTAACACCAGCTGCAATACCTGCCGCATAGTATTCACCAATCATTTCACCATAATTAACACAGTCAACAATAACGCCTCTTGAATTTTTACATACAATTCCTGAAGCATTTCTTCCTGTGATGTTACCATAATTTATACAATTTACGATTGTTGATTCTGTCGATGTTACACCCGCAATACCAGCAGCATTACAATATGGAGCATTAATATTAACATCACTTGAGGAGTCATTAATCGATGACTTTATCATATAGCCTGCAATACCACCAATATAATGCTTATATGTTGTATTCTCTATATTTATACTATGAGATGCATAAGAATCTGTAATTGTAGTTTTATAAGCATAACCTATAATACCACCTATATGGGATTCCTTATTCGATGTAATTTCCATAGCTACATTACTATCACATGAAGAAATAGAAATCTCTGAACCATAACTATATCCAACGATTCCTCCCATATGAATAACATTATTAGAAGATGTATATAGGCTTCCTTCAACACTAACATCAGAAATCGTAGTTTTAGTTTCTGCCTTTCCAACTAATCCTCCAATATAAATATTACTTGTAGCTGTAGTCTCATAATATATATTTTCTAAAGACAAATTCGTTATCGTAGTTCTTTTAACAAGGCCAAAAAATCCACAATACCTACTGGTTCCATTAACATAGATTCCACTAATTTTGTGATGATTACCATCAAATATACCTTGATAAATAATAGTATTCTTGTTGTAATCTCCAATAGGATTCCATGCTTCTAGCCCACTTTTATCTTCTATAGTGGATAAATCCTCACTATTGATAGTAATATCACTCACAAGCTTCGCATTATAGTTAATATGCTTATTCGTGTTTACCTCATATGCAAACCAATAAAGCTCATCCTTTGTAGAGATTTCATAAAAATTATCTCCATTTAAGGTTGGCGCCTGATATGGATTTTCTGCAAAAACATTAAATGAATAGAATTTACAGAATAAAAAAGATAAAACAGCAAATAAAGATAATAGAATTATCTTCCCCATAGTCTTTTTCATATAACTCACCTCGTATAGCATCGTTATTTTTAGAATAAAGTATATTAAATATCTATTCAACCCATGGGGACTTTTCTAAGACAAATTTTTGAAATTAAAGATAAAAGGAGGCATAAACCTCCTATCTTTATCATTTCTATTCACTATTTTTTGAATAATCACAATCTTCTGTATCAAGTGTCATCTTGCCTGGTATTCTGCAAATTTTATTTTTTACTTCCCACTTAGCAAGCTTAATCATATCCCTTTTTCTTGTCGCCTTAGATATTTTTACTATTCCTATAATAGAAACAATAAAGGATTCCATCATAACAAAATTAAGCGCAAGAACTATAAGAATAATGATAAAATCAAGGAAAAGTGCGAAAAGCCCCATAAAAAGTACACCAGCGCCTGCATCCTTTGTAAAGTCATTAAATATATAGGTTACCAATTCTGGAGTCTTTATAGCCAAAAATATAGATAATGCTGTTGAAAGAAAAAACACAATAATATAAATAAAATATAGAATTTGTATCTTCCTTATCTTTTCACTCTTCATAATTCTCCCAAAGAATATTTACATTTTCCAAACCTTAGATCTATCTAATACACCTATCGCATCGGTATAGGTTTCACTATCTGTTTCTTCTAATACTTCTCCTAAGGTTCTAAACTTAGAATCTATGGTATCGATATGCCATAAGCATAATGCTTCTGCAGTCATTGGTTTTTTGGCAGCCCCAAACTGAGGTAGCCCATGGTGGCTCACTAGCATATGCTCTAAGTATAATACTTCCTTATCTCCTACATATCCTAGCTTTTCTGCAGCCTTCTCTATTTCCATTGCGCCAATAACTAAATGTCCAAGTAGCTGTCCTTCTAAAGAATATGCTGTATCTACACAACCTGTAAGCTCAATAGCCTTACCAATATCATGTAGCATAATACCTGCATAGATATAATCCTTATCTAAATATGGATAATTTTCAATAAATCCATCTGCCATATGTAGCATTCCAATCGAATGATATGCTAAGCCTCCTACATATGCATGATGCATCTTAGATGCAGCAGGATATGTATAGAACTTATCATGATAATTAAAAATTAAGAACTCTGTAATCTTTTTAATCTTTTCATTACCAATTAAGCTAATATAGCGGTTAATTTCTCTTTCACTATCCTCTAAAGATACTGGAGATGCTTTATAGAAGTTTCTTAATGTTTCATCCATTAAAGTTAATGGAAGCTCATTTACTTCTTTATAGCTTTTTACATGATAAGAGGTTCTTTCTCCTTTTACCTCATCATATTCAAAAGCGTAAACCTTTCCAAGCTCAAGAGATGCCCCATCTTTTACTTTTAGGTTCATTTGATTCTTATCCTTATCTAAAACCAATAGATTAAGTTTTCCATCGGAGGTATTAATACCTGCAATTTTACCAATGAAAATCATTATAAATCCTTTCTGATGATATAAACACCTGGCTCCTTAAGAACATATGAATCCTTTTTAACACTACATTTTTTAAAGCCATCAAAAATCATCTCAGATGAGCATAAGTCAACCTTATACTCACTCTTATCATTTTTACAGAAGATGTATAGACTACAATCTTTGTTTTCACACATAATACCTGCAGTATGAAGTGTTGTTGCACCCTCAAGTGTGTGAATTCTTTCTAATACTTCTTCTTTCCTTGAAATTCTAAAACAATCATATTCCTTACGAATAGATATTAAATCACGAACCATATTTACATTACTAATGTTTTCGTCTCTTCTCTTATAATCAATCGCATTAATATAATCCGATGCATTATATGCATTTTCAACTCCACGCTTTGTTCTAAAGAATTCCTGTCCTGCATGAATAAATGGAACACCAATAGATAATAAAATTAAAGATAATGCAAGTCTAGCTGCATCCTTTACCTTACTATCACTTTCCTTTAAAGCATAGAAGCCAAAATCATAGAAGGTGTAATTATCGTGACATTCTACATAATTAATTGTTTGAGTAGGCTCTTCAAATTTATAATAATCTAGGCAAGAGCCTAATACTAATTTATTTAAATCATATAAGGATTTACCTACACCAAAGGCATAACCAAAGGATTTATCCCACTGAGATCCTCTTACATAATCTCTATATCTATCATTAAAGAAAGCATAACCTGGAGTCTTCTTATGATTATACATATGAGGTCTATATTCATCTGGAAGTGGATTATCCATATTCCATCCCTCACCATATACAATAATCTTTGGTTCAATCTTCTTTAATTCCTTATATGCCTGATTTAATGAATTAATATCTAATAATCCCATTAAATCAAATCTAAATCCAGAAACATTATATGTCTTTGCATAGAAGGTTAATGTATCTGAAATAAATCTTGTATTCATAAATCTTTCTGTTGCGATTGTATTACCACAACCAGTTGCGTTATTTACAGTGGAATCAAAATTTAATCTATATGGGTATCCTGGAACTAGCTTTTCAAAGCCGAAGTTTTTCCAATGATATACATGATTAAATACAACATCCATTACAACACGCATACCTCTTTTATGACATTCATCAATCAATTCAAGTAATTCATTTAATCTAGAATATGGATCCTCAGGATGCTTAGAATACCATCCACAAGGTACCATATACTGATCTGGATTATATCCCCAGTTATATCTTGAATCCTTTTCAACATCATCTACGCCACCAAAATCGTAAGTAGGAAGTAGCTGTAAATGAGTAATGCCTAAGGAGGCAATATAATCTAAGCCTGTAGGACCACCCTTTGTAGGATTGTTTTCTACCATACCTAAGAAGGTACCTGCATTTTCACTCTTTAGCTGATTTGTAAAATCTCTAATGGATGCTTCATAAATAATCGCATCGGTATATCTACCTGAAAATTCTGGCTTTGGATATTTCATTTTATATAGCTTATCTGGGTTAATGACGAAATTATATTTCTCATTTTCAGCTGAAGCTATTGCGTATGGGTCAAGTAATGCTTGTAATCTTTCATTTACTTTAACAAATAAAAGATAACCAACACCATCTAAATCTCCATCGACAACACATTCCCATAAGCCTTGATTTACATAAGTAAAATTATGTCTTTCTTTACCATTAGGTGTATATAGCTCTACAATAAGCTTTTTGGCAACAGGGCTCCATGTACGGAAGATTGTATATTCTTTATGGTATTCTGCACCTAGTGGTCCTTCATAGGCATATCTTCTTTCAAATTCAGGGCTTCTTATAATAGAACCACTTCTTAAGAAGCAGCGATTACCACTTTCATCTTCAATAATATATTCCTTATTTAGCTCAATTGTAGGATCGAATTTCATACGGAATTTATAAAATTCTCCACAATCCTCAGCTAAATCCATAAACTCTAGTTTTCTTTTTATATCTCCATCAATGAAATAAAATACTTTTAATGGATAACATAAGCTTTTTTCAACCAAAATAGTAATTAACTCAAATGAATCGATATAAGCCTTCATTCCTTTTAGCATAGTTACACATCCTTACTTCAAAATAAATTTTCTAATCTCTTCTTTATCATTTTTTAAATCGCCATTTAAAATAGCCTTAAGTACTTCTTCAATCTTTAATGATTTTTCTTTGCCTATAAAATAAGAAGCTATCTCTTCTTTGCTTAAGGCAAGCTCTTTATCATTTTTAATGATAAGGTTATTTATTTTCTTATCCTGCCCTATTATATCACAGCCAAAATGCTTAAGTATATCCTTAAATTTAAAATATGCTTCTTTATTTTTATACAAAGTATAAGAATCGTCTTGTTTTAATAATAATTCTAATAGATTTGCATTCCTATATTCCTCTTTAGAAACAGTGATAGGAAATTCATGTCTATTTAAATAATAGTAATATATTAAATCCTCTTCCTTCATTCCTTTATCTACTATATTTAGCCATCTTTTAAATTTAGGTATATATTGGAATAGATTTAATTCATTAATATACCTTATTCCCATATCATATTCTGCATATAATATTTTAATAAAATATTGATATAATCTTTCTTCAGATAATCCACTTAATAATTCCTTTTTATCTACCATTGCAAATAAGGTATTAGATTCAATTTCAAATCCAAGCTTGGATGAAAAATATAAACCTCTAAGTATTCTTAAAGAATCCTCTGTAAAGCGTAAAAATGGGTCTCCAATGGTTTTTATAATCTTATTAGATAAATCCTTCTTTCCATCATAAAAATCCAATATTTCGCCAGATTCATTCATTGCTAAAGCGTTTATAGTAAAGTCTCTTCTTTTAGAATCTATATAATAGCTATCTGTAAGCTCTACTTCTGGATGACGATGATCTAAATATTTAATATCCTTTCTAAAATGGGTAATTTCAAAAGACAATCCTTCATAAAGAATTGTCACACTTAAATAATCACTTCCATTATCAATTATCTGAAAATGATCCTTTAAAAGCTCTATTGGCATATTTGTAGTTAAATCACAATCATTAATCTCTTTAGATAATAAAAAATCCCTTACAGTTCCACCAACAATATAAGCTTCATAACCAAGGCTATTAATTTTTCTTAATATCTTCTTTCCAGTTTCTATTAAATCCATATTAACACCATATACATTATATCATTTATTGTTTCTTTTTTTAAAGAATTATATATAATATAAATAAAACGAGGAGGATTATTATGAGAATTAAAGATACATATGAAAATACAATTGTCATACAAAAATCCATCTTCATTACTAGAATCTTTAGAGTGGATTCTATATCTATGGTAGAAGAAAAGCTAGCCGAAATACGTAAGAAGCATTATGATGCAAAGCATAACTGCTATGCATATATATTAGGAGATAACCAAGAAATACAAAAAGCAAGCGATGATGGTGAGCCTCAAAAAACTGCAGGAGCCCCAATGCTAGATGTTTTAAAGAAAAATAATATGACCAATATATTAGCTATAGTAACAAGATACTTTGGTGGTATCTTACTTGGAGCAGGTGGACTTGTTAGAGCATATTCTTCTTCTGTTTCTGAATGCTTAAAGCTTGCAACACTATATGATACTAAGCTTCAAACAAAATTTTCTCTTATTACCTCATATCAAGGGTATAATACTTTATTAAAAGTAATTCCTTATATCACATTAGAGGACACTTCATTTACGGACCAAGTATTAATTACAGGAAGCTTAGATATAGATAAATATGAATTATTTAAAGAAGATTTATATAAATATAAGATTAACGGAGATACATTAACTAAGCTTGGAGATTTCCAAGTTGAAGTACCAATAGAAGAATAAAAAAACCAACCATATAGATTGGCTTAAGCGTAGAGAAACCTTTTCTCTACGTTTTTTTATAAAACCTTTTTGAAAATAATAGATACAATCCCGTGATATTACCTAATACATCCCTTATATAAAAATATACATTATTATTCCCTATATATACATGTAGTTGGTTATTATTATAAGATACTATTTTGGATAAATTATCATAACTATAATTATTAATAATTAAAATCATATAACTGCTTAATAGATATTTTTGAAGAACGCATTATCTGCGTCTTAGTAAATAGATCTATTTTTAACAAAAATGGAAGTTTTGTTTTATAATTATTAACTATTACTCTATCTATCTTCTTACCATTCATTAATACAAAAGACAATATCAAATTTTCGTGCGTGACATATATACTTTTATATATTAGTTTTCTATTTCCTCTTGTATAAAAGATCTGTAATTCAGAAAGAATCAACCATGTTATGTATGTGATTCTTTTTACCCACCCATTCATTTCAAAAATAAAAGATTTATTGTTTGTTTTATATTCAAATACATTTTTTTTATTTCAACAAATAACATTTCGTCTTTTATTAATTCCTTTGAAACAAAGAATTCTTTAAATTTATTATTAGGAACCCCTTTATAACCATAGGTTATAGGAAGGGGAGGTATAAAAAACTTAGGTTTATAATGCAATCTTCCGTCAATCCACTGCAATATGGATCCAAATATTACAGCTAACACAAGAGATATCATTGCAAAAAAATAATAAATACCGACCTTAGATTCATCAACAAAAATAGTAGGAAAAATAAAAAGAAGCAAAGTAATATTAAAAAATAAAACCATAAAAAAATATAAGTGAAAATACATTCTTTTTTTGTTGTCTACTCATGATTTCTCCTAATAAAGTACTCCTAATAAAGTCACAATT
>NZ_QXEV01000013.1 GCF_003550015.1 Anaeroplasma bactoclasticum | reverse complement strand
CTTTTGTAATATCCTTTATATAATTAACAATTTCATCTTTTAAAATATCGTTTAAAGTGCTATAATTTTTCATGGAAAAAGTCCTCTGGTATTTAGTTATTTTTGCCAATTTAATTATACCATTTTTGAGGTCTTTTTTCACTTATATAAGACACAAAACCCAGGTATTTCTACCTGGATATTTTTTTATCATTTTTACCCTTTATTAAAAAATGGGGAAACACAAAGTAATAAAGAATATAAAGCATTACTAGCTGTAAGACAAAAGGATAGTGTAAAAGAGGATAAGGAGCATATGAAGCTCATTTGGTTTACAGGAGAATTAAATTCAATGGAAGAAGCTAAAGCCATTATGGAAGAAAACTATCCTTCCTGGTGCAAGAATTTTAATTTTACTGCAATACCACTAAATAGCCATAAGGAATTCTTAGAGGTTATTAAAAAATGAAAAATAGGCATATATTATATATTGCATTCATAATAGAAGCATTATTAATGCTTGGTATAATTCTTTTAATATCCTTAAGAATTAAAGATGGTCTATATGTAGATAGATCATATAATGATCCTATAGAAATAACATTCACAACACTTAAAATATCCTCTGTAGTTTTATATTTCATCTTTGGATTATATTTCTATATAAGAAATAATAAAAATAAAATAATAGCCAAAAATGGACTTATTATTATCTATTTTTTTACTATTATTATTGCAGATATATTCTTTTCTATATTAAAAATATCCTTAGGTGGTATTATTACATTTTTAATAGCTTATTCTTTAATAATGATATTTTTATATAAGCATTATATAGAAATAATTATAAGAGTAGTATTATTTGCAGTAGGAACTATTTTATTATTCATATTAAATAAATTTACATTCCAATCCTTTATAACTATAACTTTAGCAGAAGTATTAATAGTAAATATGGTTATTTCTTGGATTAGATATAGTAAAGATAAAAATATATCTAATCTATTCTTATCACTAGCAGTAACACTAGCATTTATCTCAGATACATTCATTGGAATAAGAAGTACTATAAAAGAGCCTAAAGTAATTAATGATATATCATCATTTATTATTTGGCCAACCTACATGATGGCAAATTTTATGTTATTATGCTTTATACATAATAAAAAGAATATAAATAGTAATTAATATATTTAAGCAACCCAGGGAGGGGTTGCTTTTTATTATGTCTAAAAATAAAAAAAATTTAATTTGGCCATCTTATATTCATTTTAATCCAAACTTGCGGTTTATTTTAATCCAAACTTGCGGTTGGTGAAAGAATATATTGATAAATTATTTGATACAATAGGGCCGCACACTCGTTAATTAATTTACGAGTTAGGCTCTTATTCGTTGTATTGGTTTTGAGAAAAAGAACCTAAAAAAGTTAAATAATACTACATAAATTTTCCTATTTTTCCCAAGCCGGATTTAGCCTATAATATGGTATAATAGTGGTGGAGAATTATTATGGTTTTTAAAGCTTAATCGCACTAAAAATGGAGGGTATTATGGCAGTTGTTAGCTACAATGTTGAAGTTATAAATAATACAAATAAATTAAGACATATAGTAGCTAATACATTATCTTTATATAATTCTGCATTAAATTATGTATGTGATGTAGTGCTCATGCATTATGATGAAATAAAAGAATTAAATAATTTAGAAAGAAGAATGTATTTAGAACATTTAATACATAACACAAAGAATAATATTGCAAAATATGATTTTGATTCAATGTATTATAAGCTTCCATGTTATTTATTAAGAGATATAGAATCAAAAGCTATTGGACATATTGTTTCATATAAATCTAATTTAGATAATTATAAAAAAGAAAGATATAATAAAATATCAAATGGGAAGAAATTTAAAAAAAGAGAACCAAGCTTATCTAAATGTAATATGCTACCATCATTTTATAAAGATAATATGTATAAAGTAATATCTGATAATAAAATAGCATTAAAGATATATGAAGATAATACTTGGAAATATGAAGAATTTAAATTAAAGAAAAATGATTTAAAATATATAAATAAAATAAATGGAAAAAGATATAATCCTGAAATAAAGATTATAGGAAAAAAGATATATATAAAATTCTCATTTGAAATTGAAGATGTAAAGCTTCAAGATAAAGAATTAAATAAAAGAATAATATGTGGAGTAGACTTAGGTGTAAATAATGATGCCACAATAAGTATAATGAATTATGAAGGCACTATTTTAGGAAGACATTTTATTAATACTAATAACAAAGACCTAATGAATCATTTACTTAATAAGAAAAGAAAAATACAAAGGAATAGTGGCAATTATAAATATTTAAGGAATCTACATATTAATAATAAAATAAATTCAATTAATGAAAATATAGTTAATCATACTGTAAATCAAATTATAAAAATATGCTTATCATATGGAGTAGATGTAATAGTATTTGAGAATTTAAGACATAAATTCAAAAGAGCAAAAAGATCTTTTAGAGCAAGATTACATCGTTGGAGAAAGATAGCAATATATAATAAAGCATATGAAATGGCACATAGAAATGGAATAAGAGTATCAACAGTTAATCCAAATGGGACAAGCAGATATGCATATGATGGATCTGGAGAGGTAGAAAGAGATAATGATAATTATTCTATATGCAAATTTGTAAGCGGAAAGATATATAATTGTGATTTAAGTGCATCATATAATATCGCAGCAAGATATTATATAAGAGAGACATTAAAACCCTTGGATGAAAGTTCAAGGTCAAAGCTAGAGACAAAAGCTTCTTTAGCTTTGAGTGGAACAAAATTAACATATAATACATTTAAAGTATTATTAAATGTTATTAACTAATAGTCTAATATGTTAGGTAGATATAATGTGTCTTCTAGACAGGATTTAGGCAACTTTATCAGCATTATATCTATGCCGCTAAAGTCTCTTTAGCGTTATTAGAAGTTAGAATCTTATGATTTTAATCATGAGAGGTTCAAGTGAGAAAACGTGCTTTAAGGAGTGTTAAATTATGGAAGAGAACTCTGTTATTATTTATATAAATTAATAATTGACAATTGAATACTTAGGTATTATTATAAATTTGCATTTAAAAATGCAAGAGGGAGAATATTATGAAAAAGAAATTTATTGGTTTATTTGGTATTGTAGTAACAGGTATCGCTTTAGCATCTTGCTCTAGTCAAGATAGTATTTTAAGTACATCTATGGATTTTGATTTGCCGTTAAGAGATACTTGGGATTCTAATGCGAAATTATTAACAGAAGAAGAAAAAGCACAAATTTATGAAAATTATAAATCCTATACAGTAGATTCAAATAAAGTAAAAGATTATATGGATAATTATTCTTCTATTGTAATGGTTGGTAAGAGACGTTTTACTACTAAAGAAGAGTCTTTAGAGTACTTGAGTAAATTCATTTTAGATTATAAGAATAATACTTATTGGTATTATGAGAAAGAAATTAAAACAGTAAATGAAGAGAAGAACATTAGTGAAATTGAAACAAAGCTTGTTTTAAAGGATAATAAATATATTGCAAAAACATGTCTTAATTTAAACAATTATAGATACTGGGAATGTAAAGAAGATGATTTTGGTTATACAAAGGAAAATACCTATAAGGTAAATGGTAAGGCGGAATTTTATACTACCCTTTCTAAAAGCTTCACTGAAGATATTCTACTTGCTAAAGTAACGAATTTAAATCAAAGCTTTTATTATTATTCCGAAGGAAATAGATTTATAAACTATGAAAGTGCAGATGTATATACCTTAAATAATTATACTTATTGTATTTCAAATGGAAATTCCAATATGGACATTCTAATTACTGATAATGAATATATATATGATTATACTAAATATGAAAACAGTGATTATAATTATGATACAAAGGAATACGATAAGAATACAAATGAGTATTTTAGTGAATATTATTTAGTGAAGGATAATCTATTAGATGATTCATTAAATCTATCTGATATCAAAGAATATGCATATGATTATACTGAGTATTATAAACAAAAAATGCTACCATTTCTAAATACAGCAACTAGCTCAACAGCTTTTATTTCAAGTGGTGTTGTAAATTCTATTCCAAGGGAAGTATATGAATCTAATTTTACAGTTACAAAAGTAGAATAATTTAAAAATATGAGGAGAGAGAAAAATGAAAAAGAAATTATTATTAACTTTAAGTGTAGCTTCAGTTGCTACAATTGCACTTGCATCCTGTGGTGATGCAAAATCAAATTTAAATACAAATAAGGATTTTACTATTACAGCACCAGAAGCAGATTCTGATGCAAAACTATTGAAGGCTGAAGAAAAACAGGAATACTTTGATAATATTTGTGTAGATCAAGCAACATCTGATGAAGAATTAAAGGATTATAAAGAAAATTATAATTCTTTAGTTATGTTATCACAGTATAATAATGTATTTACTTCAGATACAAATAATGGGGAATATTATGTATATTCTAAAACTGTTTATGATTATAATTCTAATATTGGTTGGCATTATGAAAAAGCAGTTATTAAATATAATGATGATAATGGAAAACCATTAAATTTTGTTAATGAAATAGAAACAAAATTTGTTTTGAAGGATAACTACTATATAGTAAAAACTGATTTTAAGCTAGATAGATTAATTGTACATAATTCTAATATAGATGCCGGTGATTGGTCTAGTTATGCTTTAGCAAATAAATGTGTATCAGGTTCTGCAAAGCTTTATACAAAGGTTAATCCACAGGAATCTAATGCATATCTAGATTCAAAAGAAAACCTATCTTCTTTTACTAGCTTAGTAAAAGATGGCTATCGGGTTAATAACTACCTAAATAGTTCATGTGAGGTCTATGTTAAAGATAATTATATATATGATATAGTTAATTCTGGAAGTTCAAAATATCAGTATAAGAGTATTCGAGTTAAAAAGCCATTATTTGCTGCATATTATTTGATTAGTGAATCAAAATCACAAAAGCGTGAACAATTCTATGAATTATATTTATCTAAAGATAGCATTTTAGATGATTCTATGTACTTAGATGGATATACAGAATATGAAGTAGAACAAGAATTTTCTTATGATGAGCCTCTTCCATTCTATTCAAACCATGAAGCTTTATTTGCTGATTCAGAGGTAAATGATCCTAATAATATATATGATAAATATTTTACAGTTGAATAAGCTATATTCAAATACTAAGGCGATTCCATCGCCTTTTTATTTTATCCCGTATTTTCCATATAAAATGTAAAATATTGCATATTATAGTTATAGTATTTACATTATAAGCAAGATATTGCATATTATATTAAAATGATGTAAAATATATACGAAGGTGATAGCTATGAGAATAGATGGTTTATATAATATGGATCTAGTTTTACAAGAAATCGGAAAAAGAATAAGAGAATATAGAATAGGACTTTCCATTACACAAAATGAATTTGCAAAAAAGGTAGGAGTTTCATTAAGGACAATTAGTAATATTGAAAATGGCTCTGATAGTAGTTTTTCTAATATAATAAGAATTTTGGATGGACTAAATCTAATTACGAATCTTAATGTATTAATTCCTGAAAAGGAAAATATAATTCTTCGTGAGCCTATTGAGCGAAAAAGGTATAAAAAATCAAATAAAGAATCTGAATGGGTATGGGGGGAAGATAAATGATAAAAGCAATTGTTAAAATGTGGAATACAAAAATAGGTGAAGTAATAGAGCTAGATGATGGATATTGTAAATTTATTTATGATGAAAAATTTTTAAAATCCAATATTCAAATATCACCTATATTCATGCCATTATCTGAAAATGAATATATTTTTAGAGATTTATCATATAAAACTTTTTTGGGCTTGCCAGGTATGCTAGCAGATTCCCTTCCTGATAAATTTGGAACATCCATCTTAGCGGATTGGTTAGCTACCCAAGGTAAAACAATTGATGATTTTGGACCTGTTGAAAGATTATTATATATTGGACAAAGAGGATTAGGGGCACTTGAATATTATCCATCCTATATAAGTAAAGAAACAAGTACAAATATATATCTAGATAAAATTGTTGATTTGTGTAATGAAGTATTAAATTCTAAAAACCATCTTGGAACAAAAGAATTGGATTTAAGAAATTTAATAAAGGTTGGAACATCTGCAGGTGGCGCAAGAGCAAAGGCGATTGTTGCATATAATAGGAGTATAGATAAATTTAAATCTGGTCAAATAGATGCTGGAACCGGGTACGATTATTATATTATAAAGTTTGATGGAATTACTAAGAATAAGGATAAGGATAGAATAGATTCTATTTATTCAACTAGAATAGAATATGCATACTATTTAATGGCTATAAATGCTGGAATTAATATGTCTAATTCAGAACTATTAATTCGAGATAATAAGTATCATTTCATGACAAAAAGATTTGATAGATATATCGATGAAAACGGAAGTATGAAAAAAATCCATATGCAATCTCTTTGCGCAATTAATCATTTACCATTTGATAAAACAAGAATATTTGGATATGAACAAACTGTTCAAGTTATGAAGAAAATGAATATTGGCGCCCAAGACATTGAACAGTTTTTTAGGAGAATGGTGTTTAATGTAATGGCAAGAAATCAGGATGATCACGTTAAAAATATTTCATTTTTAATGAATAAAAATGGAAAATGGACACTTTCTCCTGCATATGATATTACCTATATGTATGATCCTTTAGGCAAATGGACAAATGAGCATCAAATGTTAGTTAATGGTAAAAGCTCTAATATCACTTTAGAGGATATTATTTCTGCAGGTAAAAATATGAATATTAGTGAGCTAAAAATAAAAAGAATAATTGAAGAGGTAAGAAGTGCAGTAAAACAGTTTGAAAAGTATGCTTATGAAGCATTTTTACCGAAGGATATCATTGAAGAAATAGAAAATAACTTTGTATTACTAAATGAAAATAAATCTACAAAATAGAATTTTGAAAACATTAGTTTTATCATACATTTTCGTAAATTTACGAAAATATTTCTGATTGATAGTTAGGTATCTCTCAATATGTAACAAATTTTATGAACATGTATATGTATTCCATAATTTGTCAAACAGTAATTTAGTTATTATCTATTAATTCTATTAATATTAAATAGTTATATTTAGTTGTTAAGTGTCTATTTTATATTAAATTTTCGAACATATGTCTAAAATAATAGTGTTTTTTAATAAAAAAATTCGAATTTGAAAAAGTGTTTCAATCATATTGAAATGTGTTTATATAAAGCGTATATTAATTCTAGGTGGCCTAGCTGCTCTAGGGTCATCTCAAATCCTATAAGGCTTATGCCTTAACCAAAAGAAGAAACTATTGATACTACATGTTAGTATTCCATAGCTTTTTCCATCCTTTCTATATAAAGCCTAGGAAGCCCCCTAGGCTTTTTAATTCATATAAATTCTATTTATAGAATGTATTATGCTTATAAATTTCATTTATATAGTAAAAATGTTATATTATATATAACTTTCTTTTTTAGATTACTTTTGTTATACTTATAAGGAAACAAAACAAGGGGCTGATTTTATGAGTAAATATTTAGTATTATCGGATTTAGATGATACCTTATTAACATGGGATAAAAAAATAACAGAAGAGACAAAAGTATTCTTAAATGAATTTACAAATAAGGGAAATGTATTTGCGATTTGTACAGGGCGCCCCTATACAGGCGCATTAGCTATTTTTAAAGATTTAGGATTAAATATGCCTATGGTTACAGATAACGGCTGTGCGATTTATAATCTAGATGGTAAAGATAAATTCTTTGAAATACCACTAAATATTTTTAAATCCTTTTTAGAAGAAACTAGGGGTATGGATGCATATATGTATATGACTACAGGTACAAAAAGAGTGTATGCGCATAATTTAAATTTAGTTCCTAATTGGATTGTTCATAATGAGTATAATGATTTAACTATTGTTGATGGAAATCCTTGTGAGGTTGTAATGGATGCACCATTAATTTGTAATTTATGGGTAAAAGCGGAATGCTTTAATGAATTTGAAAAAATTATTAATAAATATCAAGAACATATCTTTTATAGAAATTGGGGTAAGTATTTCCAGGATGATTTAAATATAGATGTTTATTCTATTGAAATTCATTCTAAAAAAGCATCTAAAGGCAATGCCTTAAGATATTTAAAGGAATATTATAAAATTGATAACGATAAAACTTTAGCCTTTGGAGATCAATTAAATGATATTTCTATGATAGAAGAAGCTCATTATGGGGTTGCAATGATCAATGCTGTAGGTGAGCTTAAAAGCGTAACAGAATACATGACAGATTATGATTTTAATAATAATGGAGTAATTGAATTCATAAAAAAGCATAATTTATATTAAATCATAATAAAATATACGAAATTTTTAAAAATAATACTTTAATTTTTCGGAAAATTTTAGTAAAATATATAATGCAAACGTTTTTATAAGGCGGTGGAGTTATGATTAAACATATTAAGCTTAACCAAGATAATTTAGCTTTTGCTATCGAAGTTCAAAGGGAAATTTTCCCATATGATGATGCTACTAAAAAGTATACAGAAATGGTTAATGGGGAAAATGATAATAACTATTTTTTAGTATATAATGGGGATGAATGTATCGGTGTATCTGGACTAGCTCATTATGGAGCAGATGTTGAAGATGGCTTCTTAGGTTGGTTTGGTATATTACCTAAATATAGAAGATTAGGATTAGGTTCTGAAGCATTAAGATTATTAGATGAAACAGCTAGAGACTTAGGCTATAGAAGAATGAGAGTAATCTTCAATACAGAAACAGGCTTCCCTGGCGCTAAAACATTCTTAAAAGTAAATGGCTATACAGCTGAATCCTACCAATGCCCTAGAGACAGAGTTTCATTATCTGGTAATTATGCTATATTATCTAGATCTTTATATAATGAACCATGTGAACCATGGAATAATAGAAATTTACATTTAACTGAAGAAGAAAAATAATAAATGGTCAAATTGACCATTTTTTTTTATAAACATATATACATTAAGAAACAAAAACTATGATATTATATAAATTTAAACATTTTATTGACTATTGTTCTTTTATTTATTATAATTACACCGTTGTTGCATTATTGGGAGTCAATGCAGTTTAGGTGGCACAACTACATTTTTGTTTTTCAAGGGTGTAGCAACACTGCTAAATAAAATTGGAGAGAGGAGAACAATATGATTAAAAAGATTTTTTTTAGCGCAACTAGTGTTTTCTTTGCGTTTTTTTTATTTGTATTTTTAGGCATGGTTGTATATGCCGATGGTGCAAGTGAAGATAGTGAAGAACTAGTTATTGAAGATGGTAAATATTACCAAGATTATACTTCATCAATATATTATGATGAGGGAAAAACAATTGATCAGTATTTAAGAACTGGTTATGCAAAAAATGTAGAGTATAAGACTTTAATGGCAAACTTTGTTAGAGAAAGCTTTATGACCATTAATGGCGATGATGACATTGTAAAAATTATTCCAAAGGAATTATTTTATAATGAATGTTCAGAATTATATATTGGAGATGAATATGGTTTTTATATTTGTTCACAATACTATAATGATGAAAATACTTTAACTAATGATGTTACTGTTTTTAGAACAAGTACTAAATTAGCAAACTTTAGTACTACAGGTACAGTTTATAATGGCTTAGAGCAAGAAATTGAAATTGTATTTAGTAAAAGCTATTATACATTAACTGATTTGGCATTCGAAACAATTACACATACCTGCATGGATTACTATTATTTTACAAATTTAAGTACAGATTGGCCTACTTTCCTTATGCCAGGACAAGCAAAAGGTTGTTTTTATGCGATTAACAAATCTACTGATAATACTGTAGTAGTTCCACGCGTACAATCCTTTTTTACATCTAAAGATTTTGAAGAACAAATACTAACAGTTGGAGGAACTTTAGCTCCAGTTATTGGTGAGAATTTTACTGACGGTTCTGGTTTTCAGTATTATGATACTAATATTATATTTAATAATATCACATTCAATTCTGTTTTAATTGCCTTAGATTCTCTAAATGCATATGATAATGAATATAATGTTACAAAGGATACTAACGTTTGCTTTACTGGAGTAACATACGATTTATATTGTGCAAATATGTATTTTGATGATGAAGCATTTGGAAAAATATATATGCGAATTGTAGCTGACAATTCTATAGGAAATATTCCTTATGTTGGTATAGCATACAGTGTTATTATGGGCGCGTATGATTTATGTACAGGAGCTATAGATGCACTTAAACTAGATATTACTAATCAAGAGAATGCATTAGTTTACGAAGGCGGAACAAATGACCAAATGCGTTTCCGCGATGAACTTGTTAGAAATATTGCTATTATGACAAGTGAAAATCATTCTTTAAGTACAGATTTATGCGGTAATTATGCGAAAGCAAATTACTTATTAGATAATGTATATAATAATGAGGGAAAATTAAACCCATTTATCGCTTTATCATTGTATGATATTCAATCCGTTTCTGTCAATGGAGAAGAGCTGGCTCTTACAACTCATTATGATTTTAAAGTATTAAATACTTTAGACGAAGGAGCTGTAATTGAGCCAACTGCTATAAAGGATCATGAGTCAACCACAATTACTGTTTCTAAGGGCCAGGCAAAGAATATGACATTCACACCTAGTCATACTGGATATTATGATTTTACTTTAGATGAAAATGAAGTTGATTTAAAAATCAAAGGTGTTGAAAAGACAGCAAATGGATATTATTTAACAAAAGGAACTAAATATAATGTTGTTTTACCTGCAAGCTTAAGCCGCTCAGGTTATATGGAAATAAAGCCTTATTTATCTTATGGAATTGATATAGACAATTTCTATTCTAATTTAAATACTTCTTGTTATTTCTATGTTCCAAATTATCAATCAGGTTACTATGTTGTTGATTCATCTAAGGTTTCAAATTTAAGAATTTATGATGCTAATTTCGTAGAAATAGCTCCAAATGTCAATGGAAATTTTGCGGTTTACTATTTAAATTCTGGAAAGTATTATCTTGATGTTGCATCTAATGTAACATTAAATATTCATAAAATGGATGAAGCATCTTTCGGAAATTATTTAGATTTAAACCAAACATTTACATTTACTGGATCAATAGCTCAATTTAAAGCTAATGGTAGATTACTTACTATTCCAAGTAATTATGTAATTTATGATGAAAATTTCAATGTTTATGATTCAAAAGTTTCTAACGGTAAAGCAAACTATCGTTTATCATTAGGTGCTACTTATTATATTGTTTCTACCGCTGCAGTTAATTATGAATCTAATTTAAGTCATGAAGTATCTTCAAAAGCTACAGTTACTAATATGAATTCTGATGTTGAACTACAGGCCGGAGTTATATATGGATATTTGATTTCTGAAAGTGATGATTATGGTATTTCTTTCAGTGGAATTAAAACAACAGAAGACTTTATCTTTGCAGACTATGGATATTCAGCAAGTGTAGATGGAAATGTATACCATTGTAATTATTATGAAGAGAACCAATATGTATATTTTATGGTTACAAAGAATGCAAAGCCAATTGTAACTACTGATTTAGTTACTTATAAGCTTGTTGATCTAAATGGTAAAGAAGTTGAAAAAATCAATGATATGTATTCTTTAAAAAGAGGTGGTTCATATAAGGTTGCTATTTCAAATAGTGATTCATTTAATGTATATGATATTACCTTTGACGATAATAGTGATGAGGTAAATAATCCAAAACAAGTAATTGTGGTTCCAAATGATCAGCCATTTGGAGGTACAACCTTAACAATTATTTGTAATCCTATTGGAAGAAATGATAAGGTTAAGATTCCTACTAAGGTATTTATTAATGCAAAGGAATCTGGAGTGTCATACTCACTTTCTGCTAATTACAATGAAGATCTTGATAAAGTAATAGTTAATTTAAATGCGACAGGATTAAAGCAAAATGATGTTATCTATGTGACAATTAGACCAATTAATTGTACAAGTCCTAAAGAATTTACATTAGCTTACCCTAAAAAAACTGGAAATACTACATCACATCCCTTTGATTTAATTGAGTTAAAGGGAACTACTAACCTTAAGGCATTCATGGAAAATCAAAGTAAATTTGAAATTGTAAAAGTTGAGGTAAAAACAAATATTGATGGTCTTACTTCTGGTGAAGAGTTATCTTTTAAACCAACTACTATAGATTCTATTAAAATTGATTGGTTCTTTGGAAAGACAATAGTTAATAATGGAAAATCATTCCATCACATATATAATGAAAAGCAATTCATTAATATGTTCTATATCTTAAAGAATTATCCTGAATACAATAAGAATAATCATGTTTTTGTTATTGAAAATGATATTACTCTTAGTAGATTTCATACAAGTTCAACATTAAATAATATTTGTTTTAATGCGTCAATTAAATCTGGGGATGATTTAAGTAAAAAAATAACAAATTTATATTTTGATGAATATCCTTTATTTAACCAAATAAAAGGTTCCATCGATAGATTATATTTCGCAAACTGTATTAAAACTAATAATTATAAAATTACTCAAAATGGACTTATTTGCAATACATTAGAATCAAGTGGAACATTAAGTAATATCAATATTTTAGATACAATTACTTTAAATGTTGGTAGTTCTCGTTTTGGAACAATTGCTGGTTTAAACTATGGAATGTTAATGTATATTGATGTACATACAAGCATTAAAGCAACAATCAGTGGAAATGGACAGTACTTTATAGGTGGTATTGTCGGTGATAATAGATGTGCCGTAAAAACTGCATATTTCTATGGAAACATTAATATTACTGCATCTACTGCAACAGGATATGTAGGTGGTATTGCTGGACAATTAGTTGGAGCAAGTGCATATATTGATGATGGTAGAATTAAAGGTAATGCATTAAATACTATTAAAGCGACTGGAAATTCATATATAGGTGGTATTACAGGATCGATGAAATACACTGATAATCCTGGTCAAAATGGATATAGTTATCCTATTGTTACAAGCTGTATTTTAGATTCTGTTGGAGTTGAAGGACACTACGCTGGTGGTATGGTAGGTCAACAATATAGTGGAGAAATCAAGGGTTCATCAATATGGTATTCACCTCAAAGTCAATCATATGTAAAAGGTGACTATTATGCTGGTGGTGTTGCTGGCTATGGATGGAAAATAAGAGAGTGTAGCGTTGAAATTGAAGTTAGCACTTCCTCTTCAAATACTTTTAGTTATGCTGGTGGTATTTGTGGAAATTTATTAAAAAATGGTTCTCTTACTAAAAATAAATCAGTTAAAAATATAGTTAATAATTGTTCAAAAGGATATGCAGGTGGTATTGTAGGATATGCCGAGTATGCTTCAATAACAAATAATGAAGCACAAGGAACTGTTTCAGGAAATTATTATGTTGGTGGAATCATTGCATATAGTGCAAACTCAACAATTACTAATAATACAAGAACTAATAGCACTACTAATATTTATAGTTCAAGCAGTTATACAGATGCATATGTTGGTGGAATTTGCGGTTATGCCAATGGAGGATCAGTTTCATTAAATAATGTAAATGGTGGAACAATCACAGGTGAAGTTAAGAATGGCTCTAAAGCATTTACTGGTGGATTTATCGGCTATGCCAAAGGTACTAAATCAGAAAGTAATAGAACAAATGGTTATACATTAAGTATATCAGGAAACGGATCAGTTGGTGGCGGATATGGATTTACAGTTAATTGTAGGATTAATTCTAACCAGGTAAGAGCAAATGTATCATTCTATCAGGTTTCTATCGTTACAACTGATGGCCATAAATATAAATGTAATGCTGGTGGACTAATGGGTGTAGCAATCAACACATCTATGTATAGCAATACTGTTGGTGGTTACTTAAGTCAAAAGTCTGTATCCGATTATGCATGGATTGGAAGCCTTGCAGGATTTGCATCTGGAGTTGCTTATTCAGGTAATTCAGTATCAGGAGTTTCTTCCAATGCAATAGATGTATGGAGCTGGGGTAATCATAAAGTACACTATAACGCTAGTGAAAGTGTATTCGGAGAAAAGGTTGCTTAATTATAAGCTTTAGGATGCAAGGCAATATGCTATTGCATCCTTTTTCTCTTACTCATTCAATTAAGTAACAAAAGTTAATAAAAATGTATCTAAACCATATTGACATTTTTGATTAATCATTGTAATTTATATTTGAAGAGTTGTTTTTCTTATAGAAAAGAAAAAAGAAAAAAGGGTAAACCCAAGATAGAGAGGATACATAATTATCCTCTTTATTTTTTTCTTGCTGATTTATCATAATTGTTATACAATTATTTTGTAGAAAAGAGGGAATAAAAATGAAATTTGATATTCATGCATTTAACACTGTAGTCAGTGAACCAAAATATGAAGGATATGATACATATCTAATTAATGATAATAATGAAATGGTAGATTACCATATCTATTTATTCATTGTAGAATCCAGTAATGTTGCAGCTATCATTTGTGAGAAGCTTCCAGTAAAGGAAGGTTCTACAGAAAACTATGAAATCTATGAATTTAATGGTAATAAGCTCTTAGATCATAAGGTTGTAAGAATTAAGCCATTAGATAAGAATTCAGAAAAGTTCAAGAAGATGGTTGATAATTACGTAAATCATAAATATTCTTTCCAAACAAAGTAAATTTAAATCCTGGAAATACCAGGATTTTTTAAATAAAGGAGTCTTATGAGCAATTTATATTATGCACCAACAAAACTATATATCGGTAGTGAAGAAGAAAGAGTAGGAGAAATCATAAAAGAGATGGGATATAAAAATATCCTATTTGTTTATGGTAAATCCTCTATTAAGAAAAATGGATTATATGATAAGGTAGTAAAATCATTAAAAGATAATGATTTAAATTTTATAGAAGAATCTGGAGTAGAACCAAACCCTAAGGTTGAATTTGTAAGAAATGTATTATCTAAAAATTATGATATAGATTTCATACTTGCTGTAGGTGGAGGTTCTGTAATAGATACTGCAAAAAGTATTGCAGTAAGCTATAATACTAATTTTGACCCATGGGATTTTAATTCCAAAAAAGAAACTCCCAATACTGCCCTACCTATAGGTGTAATATTAACTATTGCAGCGGCAGGATCTGAAATGAGTAATTCCTGTGTTATATCTAATTTAAGTATCGAAGCCAAAAATGGCTTTAATTCGGATTTAGTAAGACCTAAATTTGCAATTATGAATCCAGTTAATACATATACCCTACCTAAATACCAAACTGCATGTGGTATTGTAGATATAATGATGCATACTTTAGAGCGCTTTATTACTCCATATGAGAGTGATTTAGCTGATAATTTTTGTATTGCATTATTAAAAACAGTATATAAATGGGGTCTTGTTGCATATAATGAACCTAAAAACTTTCAAGCAAGAAGAGAAATCATGCTTGCATCATCATTCAGCCACAATGGCTTAATGGAGCTTGCGCGCCCTATGTGCTTTAGAGCACATCAGTTTGAGCATGTATTAAGTGCAGTTCATGATAATATCGCTCATGGTGCAGGGCTTGCTGTTGTATGGATTGCATATGCGAAATATATTTATAAAAATGAAATTGCATTTAAAAGATTCTTAAGATTAGCCTATGAAGTATTTAATATAGAAAAGACTGATAATAAAGAAGAAGATTGCTATAACGGTATATTAAAATTACAGGAATTTTTTAAGGATTTAGGAATGCCTCAAAATATGGCTGATTTAGGTGTATCTAAAGATGAGCTTGAGGATTTATCCTTAAGAGTATCTTGGAATAAAACAAGAGTAATAGAAGATGTTATTCCTTTAACTTATAAGGAAATGAGGGAAATCTATGAGCTTATGTTCTAATAGATTAATTCTATTTGATTTTTATGGTGTAATTTCATCTGAAATTGCACCGAAATGGTTTAATAACCATATTAAGGATTCTACATATGCAGCTATATTAAAAAATAAATATTTTGAGCCTGCGGATTTAGGCATATTTACATTTAAAGAAACCATTCATAATATGGCTATAGATTTAGGATTTAATGAAGAAGAAATACTTACTGAAATGAAATCCTATGCCAAATTAAATATACCTTTATTAGATAAGATTAAAGAATTAAAAAAGAGAAATACTATAGGATTATTATCTAATGCTGCAATTGGTATATTTGATATATTATTTCCTTCCTTAGATTTTAATTTATATTTTGATAAATGCTTTATATCCTGTGATTATAAAATAAAAAAGCCAGATTTAAAATTTTATAATCTGGCAGTAGAAGGATTTAATCAAAATTTTGATGAAATTTATTTTATTGATGATAATATATCCAATATTAAAGTATTAGAGAATACTAAAATTAAAGGTATTCTATATAAGAATAATGAAGAATTATTTAAAATAATAAATAAATTCTAAAGAAAAGGCTAACTTGCGACCAAGTTAGCCTCTATTCTTACCATAAGCCTTTTTTATATTTACCATCCTTCATAAGCTTTGAAATGGATTCAACTACAGAAGGCTTATCTTCTTTATAAGTGATTCCATACCAAACTGCAGGAGATGGTACAATTTCAACAGTAACTTCATTTTCTTGAATTAAATCAGAAACTACTGTAGGTAATAGGTATTCACAATTCATTAGATTATTCTTATTCTCATCTAAGAATTTAGGGAATCTATCCCACATATAATCCATAATAGAAGAGGAGAAGCAGAACATATTCATAGATACTAATGTATCACTAGGGATTTCAAATGGCTTCTTTGCTTCATCTAGTGGAGTTGCGATAACCTTACCATTAACTTTTTCTACCTTAGATTCTTCAATATGAGTTAATAGATTATTCTTATCCATACTTAATACACCACGCTTAACAGAACCATTTTCTGTCATTGTGTTTGTAACTAAATATGCAACATTACCATAAGCCTTATCCTTACAAGAATTCTTTAAGAAATTTGCTGCTGCAAAGAAGGATTCTTTGCCATAGAAATCATCTGCATTAATAATCGCAAAGCGATTAGAGATTTTATCCTTTGCAGCTAAAATAGCTTGAGCTGTACCTAAAGGCTTTACTCTATCCTTTGGGATAGAATAGCCCTCTGGTAATAAGGATAATTTTTGGAATACATATTCCACTTTAATTTTATCTTCAATTCTTTTTCCTATTGTTTCTTTAAATATTTCATAATTTTCTTCTTTGATAATGAAAATAACCTTATCAAAGCCAGCTTCAATTGCATCATATACGGAATAATCAATAATGAAATTACCATATTCATCAATTGGCTCAATTTGCTTTAGTCCTCCAAATCGGCTACCCATACCAGCCGCTAGAATTACTAATTCCATAAATTAACACCTCTTTTCGTAACACCATTATAAGTTATTCTTCTAAAAAAGTCAAAAAATTGCAATATTTTTCATACAATTGTATGATTTTAAATCGAATTTTGATTTAAGTTTGATTTATAATACTATCTATAGTATAATAACAATACTATTGTAAAAAAAATAGGGATTATGCATGAAGGGAGTATTAAAGCCATGCAAGAAAAAGAAAAATCAATTACACTTGGTGATATTTTCCATGTATTATGGAAGAATATCATTTTGTTAGCAGTAATTACAGGATGTGTATTTGTAATAGGTGCAATCTACACATTCGCAATTGCTAAGCCAACATATAAATCAAATGCTGCAATAACTGTTGCTATTGATTATGTATCTGAAAGTACACATCAAACAACATACGATTACACAAATTCTATTCGTGCAGTTGTAACTGTTGCAGACACTATCAAAAACAATTCGATTATCGATCCAGTTGTTGAAAGATATAATGAAGATTTAAAGGATGGAAATAATACACTTGTATTACCTTCCTATAAATTAAAATATCCTTTAGATGAATCTAAATGGCAAACTGTTTCATCCACTGGATTAAAAGAAATGACTTCTAAGTCACTTTCTGAAATGGTTAGTGTATCCTATACTACAAACTCTATGATGGTTACTATTACAGTAGCTGCCAAAAACCCAATCGTGAGTGAATATTTTGCAGATGCTATTCAAACAAAATGCATTGAAGAGGCTACAAAGGCAAAAGAAGATGGTACAAAGGGAGTTTTCTTCTTTGCTGATGGAAATATGGTTGCATCTTCAGAGGCAAAAGAAGGAGAATATGCATCTCCAAATAAGAAGCTTTATATTATTATTGCCTTCTTAATTGGTTTAGTTTTAGGTGTTATTGTTATTTTTGTTAAGGAATTCATGTCTAACAAATTTAAAACAAAGGCTGAAATTGAAGCATCTTTCGACGAAAAGATTGTTGGTGTATTCCCAGATAGAAGACTTAAGAAGGAACAAAAGGATAATAAGGATGTATTCTTAGTAGATGCTTCCATTAGAAGCTTTGAGCCATATAATAAGCTATTAAGCAATATTAAGTATTCTAATTTAGAAAATCCTTACAAGGTTATTGAATTTACATCAACATTACCAGATGAATTAAAATCCACAACAGCTGCTAATTTAGCATTCTGTATGGCAAATAATAAAAATAAGGTAATTATTGTTGATTTAGATATTCGTAAGGCAGTATTACATAAAACATTCAAGGTTTCTAAAGAAGCTGGTATTGTAGATTATATTGCTGGAGATATTACGAAAGAAGAATTAATTAAGCATACAGAATCTGGTGTAGATATTATTACTGTAGGTAAGGATGTAATTAATCCTGTTGCAGTACTTGAAACTTCAAAGATTAAAGAATTAATTGAAGAATTAAGAAATGAATATGATTATGTAATTATTGATACTCCACCATGCCTTGCATGTAGTGATGCTCAAATTGTTGCACAATATGCAGATGGTATTATCTTCTCCTTAGCCTTAAATCAGGCAAAGAAGAAGGATATTTTAGATTGCTTAAATGCCTTAAAGGGAGTAGATGCATCTATTATTGGTATTTCTATTACTAAGGCTGAAAGCAATAAGCATGATTCATATTACTATTATTATGGAAATAATGAAGATAAATAATTAAAAGCCCTTCTTGGGCTTTTTTCTCGAGGTGATAATATGCTTGATATGCATACCCATATATTACCAAATGTAGATGATGGATCAAAATCTTTAGATATATCTAGGAGGTTATTATTACAAGAAATAAATCAAGGTATTACTAAAGTAATATTAACTCCTCATCAAAATAAGAATAATTTGGATAAGAATGGCTTAATTGAAAAATTTAATTCCTTTAAGGATGATGTTAAGGATTTAAATATCCTATTAGCCTTAGGCTGTGAGATCTATTATTATCCTGAATTAAAAAATGATTTATTAAATGATAAAATCTTAACTATGGATAATTCAAAATATGTATTAATCGAGTTTTCAACTCGCATTGAAGAAAACATATCGGATATCTTATATGATTTATCCTTAACTGGCTATAAAATCATATTAGCTCATATTGAAAGATATTCTTATTTAAAGCTTTCTGATTATGATGAAATCCATAAATATGCCAAAATACAGGTAAATTCAAAATCTATATTGAATAAAGAATATAAGAAGCAAATGAAATATTTATTAAAAAACAATTTAATTGATTTTATTGCTTCGGATTGTCATGATTTAGATAGAAGAAATGTAGAATTTATGGATGCACTTAAATATTTAGAGAAGAAATATAAAGATACTTATTTAAGAGTTACAAAGGATTTTAACTTTAATAATTAAAAATATCCCAGCGATGCTGGGATTATTTTTTTATATGTCAAAGCTTAAATGAGAATTAATAAATTCTCTTACTCTATTTTCAGGTATTGTATAGGAATATTTAAATTGATTTGTTTCTTGATCTATAGCACTTGCAAAATTAATTCCAACTAAATTTAGGTTTGAATCAATTAACGCACCACCAGAAGAACCAGAATCAATTGGGGCAGAGGACATATATACACTAAATGTTACATTAGACATAGCAATTGTTGCCTCATCAGGAGTAAATACTTTACTACCTAAGGAATAACCCATAGAAACTGTGTTAGATAGTCCATTAGGCTCTCCCATCGCAAATACTAGCTCATTCTTTTCTAAACCATATTTTGCCAAATTTAATACCGTAAGCTCATTGGACTTTCTAAAACGAATAATTGATAAATCATATTGGCTATCTTTTGCTACAATATCAAATTCATATTTTTCCTCATATGCATCCTCTAAGGTTAAATCCTGATAAGTCGTTGTAGTATATACTACATGATTATTTGTTAGGGCATAATAATATGCACCATATTCATAGAATATGACTCCGCTACCTAAGGCAGTAGAAGCATTTCTTATAGTAGCCATAGGGCCATAGCCTGTTTTATCATAATTTGTTATAAAGATTCTTACATTTGCTTTAATTGTATCTGTTGAAACCTGATTAACTAAAGAAACTAAATCGATATCCCATTTTGCATAAAGAATAGTATCCTCATGAACAGCCTTTGAAAAATCAAAAAGGTTGGTAAGCTCCTTATCTATATACCATCCCTTAAATGTTGCACAAGTTTTGGTTGGAGTATCTGGTTCTAATATTTTATTTTGAGCAGTTGTTATGGATGTATAGGTATATCCATTATTGCATACATAGCTTACCTTATAATCCCCTTTAGTTTCTGGATTTGGTATTGTATAGTCTGCTGTAGTGTTTTCAATGATGGATGTAGTTACAACTGGATTTTCCTCTTTAGCCAATAAATTAATATTACAGCTTGTTAGGCTTAAAAAACCTAAGGCTAATATAGCTGTAAGTAATTTTCTTTTATGCCTCATTATATCACTTCCCATTAAAGATATTATATCACAAATAATCATAAAAAATATGTGAAATTGTCTACACACGAAAGCGTTTTAATGGTGCACCTTTAAACAAAAGTGCCACTTTTGGTGGAATTTTAGTTTTACCTATGGTAAAATATTTAAAATATTTTTTATATGGAGTGATAACATGAAAAATTACAAGTTGCATGTTTCCGAAGGATTTAAGGACACCTACGGAAACGAAATGTTAGTCAAAAAGGATATAGAGATGAAGGTATTAAATGTATTTTCATCCTTTGGCTATGAGCTTATTAAAACTCCAACATTAGAATATATTGATGTTTATTCTAAAAATGGAATGCAAAAGCCAGATCTTTATAACCTTATCAATCGTCAGGGAGAGGTATTAGCGCTATGTAACGATATGACTGCGTCTATCGCTCGTTTCGTATGCTCTAATAATTCACTTCCTAATGGTCCTAAGAAGTATTGCTATATCGCAGATACCTTCCGTTACCCAAGATTATACCAGGGTAAGAACCATCAGTTCTTACAGGCTGGTGTTGAATTCATTGGTAAGGGTGGAATTGAGGCGGATGTAGCTATTATTGCGCTTGCTAACTTAACTATGCGACATTGTAACGTTCATGATTTCACTATCCATTTAGGCTCATCTGAGTTTTTAAATAGGTTATTTTCTGATTTTGGAATTGAAAAGGATATCCAAAAGAAGATTTATTCTTTAATTGATTCTAAAGATTATGTAACCCTAAGAAGCTTACTGGAAGAGACTTTAAATGAGGAAAAAGCTTCCTTCTTAATTGATTTAATGCTTAAGGGTGGAAGATTAAGATATATGGATAAATTAATCTCTGATCTTAAGGGAACAAAGGCTTTAGAGGAATTATTATATCTTAAGAAGGTATATGAAACTCTAAATGAACTAGGGATTTCGAATATTGTATTTGATTTTTCCATTTATTCTTATGCAGAATACTATACAGGAATTATCTTTAATGTATATGTTGAAGGTGCAAGAAAGAGTGTAATTTCTGGTGGTAGATGCGATAAGCTATTCAAAGAATATGGTAAGGATTTAGAAGACATTGGCTTTGGTTTAGATATTGATGTTTTAGCAAGCTACTGTCTTGAAAAGAATTTAATTAATGTAAACAGAAAAAAATATATTTCTATATTTGATAAGGAGTCTATGGTTTATGCATATAAGGAAAATGAAGTATTAAGAAATAATGGAATTATTGTTTCTGATATTTGTTTTGATTCTAAAGATAAAGCATTAGAATATGCTAAGGATAATGGATTTGATGCAGTTATAGAATATAAAAATAATGTTAAAACTATATGGGAGGTAGAAAAATGCTAACCTTCGCATTATCTAAAGGAAGACTTGCAGATAAAATCTTTAAGATGCTAAAGGAATTAAATTTAGTAGATATTACTATCGATGAAGAAGATAGAAGATTAATTATTGAGCAAGGTGAATTTCGTTTCTTTTTAGCAAAGCCATCTGATGTACCTACATTTGTAGATAATGGTGTTGCGGATTTAGGTGTAGTTGGTAAAGATACCATTATAGAAGAGCATAGAGATATTGCTGAATTATTAGATTTAGGATTTGGTAAATGTCGTATGTGTGTTTGTGCACCAAAGGAAGATGGAGATTCTTATAAGAATATTGTAAATTTAAGGGTTGCTACAAAGTATCCAAATATCGCTAAGGCGTATTTTGATTCTATGGGTCAAAATACAACAATCATCAAATTAAATGGTAGTGTTGAGCTTGCCCCAATCACTGGTTTATCCGATTGTATTGTTGATATTGTTGAATCTGGTAGAACCTTAAGAGAAAACGGCTTACAGGATGTAACAACAATCCATGATTTATCTGCAAGATTGGTTGCTAATCCTGCATCACTTAAAACAAAATATGATGAAATTTCTGCCGTTGTAGAAGGCTTTAGAGCCATTTTAAAGGAGAAATAAGATAAATGATAGAGATTATTAAAGAAAAGAAGGATATTGAAGAATACTTCCAAGTCCTTAAAAAAAGAGGAGCTGTCAATTCTGGAGAATTTTCAAATGTAGTTAAAGAAATTGTTTCAGATATAGCAGAATATGGCGATTTGGCATTAGAAAAATATACTAAAAAATTTGATGATGCTAATTTTGATATTAAAAATATAGAAATTTCTAAAGAAGAACAAAGATTGGCCTTTGATTCCTTAGATGAAAGATTAAAAAATGTATTACTAAAGAGTAAAGATAGAATTTATTCTTATCATATGCACCAAAAAAGAGAAACCTGGGAATATACAGATTCTATTGGAGCGAAGCTTGGTCAAAAGATTACTCCACTTAAAAGTGTCGGTGTATATGTACCTGGTGGAAAGGCTGCATACCCATCTAGTGTATTAATGAATGTACTTCCTGCTAAGGTTGCAGGAGTAAAGAATATTATTATGGTTACTCCAGCTCCAAAAGGATATATTAACCCACTTGTACTTGCTGCAGCATATGTATGTGAAGTGGATCATGTATATAAGGTTGGTGGAGCCCAGGCTATTGCAAGCTTAGCTTATGGTACAAATAGTATTCCTAAAGTAGATAAAATTGTTGGTCCTGGTAATATCTTTGTTGCCCTAGCAAAAAGAGAAGTATATGGTTTAGTTGGAATTGATTCTATTGCAGGCCCATCTGAAATTGCAATTATTGCAGATTCTACTTGCAAAACAAATTATGTTGCTGCTGACCTTTTAGGTCAAGCTGAGCATGATGAGCAAGCATCATCTACTCTATTTATTACAGATGAAGCTAAAGCAAAAGAGATTAAAGAGCAATTAAACAAATATTATAATGAATCTCCAAGAAGAGAAATTTTAACAAAATCTTTAACAAATTGCTCTAAAATTATTGTTGTAAATGACTTAAAGGAAGCAATAGATTATACAAATAGACTTGCTCCTGAGCACTTAGAGCTTGCACTTGATAATGCAAGAAGTATTGTAAAGGATATTGATAATGCAGGGGCAATATTTATTGGTCACTATGCTGCAGAAGCTCTAGGTGATTATATGGCAGGACCTAACCATGTCTTACCTACTGTAGGTACAGCTAGATTCTTTTCACCTTTAGGTGTAGATGATTTCATTAAAAAATCATCCTTATTAGAATTCAGCTTTGAAGCCTGTCAAGAGTTAATTGATGATGTTGATTGCTTCGCAGAGGCTGAAGGCTTAGGTATGCATGCCTTATCTGCAAGAGTAAGAAAGGAGTAATCCTATGAAGTATATGAAAAAGAGCTTTGCGAATATGGAACCATACCACTCTGGCTTAATTCCAGAGGGGATTATCCTAAACGCAAACGAATCTCCTATTGCACCACCAAAGTGCTTAGTTGATGAATTTAAAAAGGCAGTAAACAAAATAGAATTTAACCGCTACCCTGATATGGATGAGGTAAAGCTAAATGAGGCTATTGCTAAGCATTATGGTATAAATCCTAATAATGTATCCTGTGGTGTTGGTTCTGATGAATTATTAGATGTAATGTTTCGTGCAACCCTAGAGGTTAATGATAAAGTATTAGGATTTTCCCCATCATTTTCTATGTATCAGGTATTTACAGAGCTTGTAGGAGCGAAATATATTCCTGTATATGGGGATAGTAATATGATATTTCATGTAGATGATATGATTAAGGCTATTAAGGAATACAATCCTAAATTAGTTTTAATTTGTACCCCAAATAACCCAACAGGTCAGTATTTATCTAAAAGTGATGTAAGAAGAATCATTGAATCTACAGATGCATTAATTGGTCTTGATTTAGCCTATATTGATTTTGCAAAGGAAGATTATACAAAAATTGCTTTAGAATATGATAATGTAATTGCATTTAAAACATTCTCTAAAGCTATGGCATTACCATCTATTCGATTAGGCTATGCCATTTCAAATAAGGATAATATTGATATGTTAAATGCAATTAAAGCACCATATAGTGTAACTACATTTACACAGATGGTTGGTGAAATTGCGATTAATCATTTTGAATTATATAAAAATCAAATTGAAGAAATAAAAAGAGAAAGAGAAAGAATTTATCATACATTAAAAGAAAGAGGATATAACATATATCCATCAGAGGCTAATTTCTTATATGTATTAATGGATGATAGTAAAAATGAATTATTAATTAAAAATAAGATTTATATTCGTAAATTTAAAAGTGGTGTTTATAGAATTACTGTAGGCACAAAGAGTGAAAATGATTCCTTATTGGAGGTATTAAAATAATGAGAGAAGCTACTGTTAAAAGAAAAACAAAAGAAACAGATATTTCTTGCACCCTTACTTTAGATGGTGAAGGTATTGCTAAGCTTGAAACTGGAATTGGTTTTTTTGATCATATGCTAAATACCTTAGCTAAGCATGGTGGATTTAATTTAGATTTCACTTGTAAGGGTGATTTAAATGTAGACACACATCATTCTGTTGAAGATTCTGGAATTGTTTTAGGTGATGCCTTTAATAAAGCATTAGTATCTAAAGATGGTATTCAAAGATATGCAAATTTCGTTATGCCAATGGATGATGCACTTGTACTTTGTGCAGTTGATTTATGTGGTAGAGCATATTATGAATCTAATGCTACATTTAATGTAGATAAGGTTGGCGATTTTGAAACTGAAACTGTAGATGAATTCTTTAGATCATTTGCTGATAATGCAAAAATTAATCTACATTTTGTAATATTAAGAGGTGAAAATTCTCACCATATCATAGAAGCAATGTTTAAATCCTTAGCTAAATGCTTGCGCGATGCAATTAAGATTAATTCCGATATCAAGGGAAGCCTATCTACAAAGGGTGTGATTTAATGATTGCTATAATGAATTATGGAATAGGAAATCTAGGTAGTGTTAAAAATGCACTAGATTACTTAGGTTTTGATTCTATTATTACATCAGATAAGGAAGTAATATTATCTTCTGATAAAGTAATCTTACCTGGAGTTGGAGCATTTAATGATGCCATAGAAACATTTAAATCCTATGGATTTATAGAAGTAGTAAATGAACTAATAAAGAAAAATACACCTATTTTAGGTATATGTGTTGGTATGCAATTATTATTTGAAGAATCTGAAGAATATGGTATCCATAAGGGACTTGGATTACTTAAGGGTAGAATTGTTAAATTTCCTCAAGAAAAAGATAATATAACTTATAAGATTCCTCAAATTGGTTGGAATCAAATTAAGGTTATGAATGACAATAAGCTATTAAATGGACTAGATAATAAGGAAGTGTACTTTGTACATTCTTATTATTTAGATAATCCAGATAAGGAAGATGTCATTGCAACTACAGAATATGCCGGCATTACATATGCTAGTGCCGTAAGAAAGGGAAATCTTTATGCAACTCAGTTTCACCCTGAAAAAAGTGGTGAGGTTGGTCTTGCTATATTAAAGAATTTCTGTTGCCTATGAGAATATATCCTGCAATAGATTTACATGATGGACAGGCTGTCCGTCTATATAAAGGAGATTATAACCAAGTAACTGGTTATGGAGATCCTGTGGAGGTTGCTTTAAAGTGGAAAGAAGCTGGTGCTAAATTTTTACATTTAGTGGATCTAGATGGAGCTAAGGAAGGACATTCTTTAAACTTAGAAGCTGTTAAAGCAATTATTAAAAATGCCAATATCGATTGTGAACTTGGTGGAGGTATTAGAACACTTGCTCAAATAGAAGAATTATTAAATATTGGTGTAAAAAGAGTTATCTTAGGTTCTATTGCCTTAAATTTAGATTTTGTAAAGGAAGCAATAGATAAATTTGGTCCTGAAAAAATAGTTATTGGAATTGATTGTAAAAATATGAAGGTATCTACTCATGGATGGTTAGATACTACAGATATTGATGCAGTTGATTTTGCCTTAAAGCTTAAAGCTTTAGGCATTAAAACTATAATATTTACTGATATTGCTAAAGATGGAACCTTAGAAGGTATTAATGTAGCACAAACAAAGAAAATGATAGATTCTACTGGCTTAGATATTGTAGCCTCTGGTGGAGCTAAATCTATGAATGATATTAAAAATGCTAAAGAGATTGGCTCTTTTGGTATCATTTTAGGTAAATCTATATATTCTGGTGCTATAGATTTAAAAAAAGCTATAGAAGAATATGAGGTATAATTATGCTTTGTAAAAGAATAATCCCTTGCTTAGATATAAAGGAAGGAAGAGTAGTAAAAGGCGTAAACTTCATAAATTTAGTAGATGCAGGTGATCCTGTAGAAATTGCAGAAGGCTACTCTAGGCTTGGTGCGGATGAGGTTGTATTTTTAGATATAACTGCATCCTATGAAAAGCGTGGTATCATTTTAGATGTCGTAAAGAAAACTGCAGAAAAAGTCTTTATTCCACTTACTGTAGGTGGAGGAATTAGAACTTTAGAGGATATCCATAATATCTTAATGGCAGGAGCTGATAAGGTATCTATTAATTCTACTGCAGTAACCAATAAAGAATTAATCCGTGAGGGTGCAAAAAAATATGGCAACCAGTGTATCGTTGTCGCAATTGACGCCAAATGGAATGGCAAGTTCTATGAGGTTTATATCCATGGTGGAAGAACTGCAACAGGACTAGATGCAATTAAATGGGCCAAGGAAGTTGAATCCTTAGGTGCAGGTGAAATCCTACTTACATCAATGGATGCCGATGGCACAAAAAAAGGCTTCGAGCTAAATTTAACTTTCCTTGTTTCAAGTGCAGTTAATATTCCAGTCATTGCATCCGGTGGTGCAGGATCTAAGGAAGATTTTTATGATGTATTTACGAAAGGCTTTGCCGATGCAGCCTTGGCTGCAAGTCTATTCCATTATAAAGAGCTTGAAATTAAGGATTTAAAGGAATATTTAAGAAGTAAAGGAGTCAATGTAAGACTATGACAAAAAAAGAAATTTTAGAGGCTGTAAAATTCGATGACAAGGGTCTTGTATGCTGTGTCATCCAAGATTACCATGCCAAAAAGGTAAGAATGGTTGCCTATATGAATAAAGAAGCCCTAGAAAAAACATTAGAAACAAAGCAAATGACTTATTGGTCAAGATCTAGAGGAGAGCTTTGGGTTAAGGGTGAAACCTCTGGCTATTATCAGTATATGAAGGGCTTATCTATCGATTGTGATGGAGATGCACTTTTATTCCAAGTAGAGCAAGTTGGTGGCATTTCCTGTCATACAGGTCATGCAACTTGCTTCTATAGAGATTTAGAAGAGGATATTGATGTCATTGTAAACCGTACTAAGGTTTCTAAATCCGATATTGAATTATTCAATTTAGAGGCTACAATAAATGATCGTATTAAAAATCCAGTAGAAGGCTCATATACTAATTATTTAATTGAAAAAGGCGAAAATAAGATTCTTAAAAAAGTAGGAGAAGAAGCTACTGAAACAGTCATCGCATGTAAAGATGGAGATAAACAAGCAATTGTTGGTGAAATTGCTGATTTAATCTATCATTTAACAGTAGAAATGGGCGTAAAAGAGATTTCTTGGAGCGATGTCTTTGAAGAACTAAAGAAGCGTTAAAATAAATCCATTTGAAAGGGAGTGCTATTATGATAACTGAAGCTGAAAAGAAAGCAATGCGAAGAGAATCCATAAGACTAGCTGAATTAGATAGAATATCTGAACTAGAAGTTGCCGAACGAAAAGGTAGAAATAAGGGAATTGAAGAAGGCAAAGGAATAGGTATTGAACTTGGAAAAGAGCTTGGTATTGAGGAAGGCAAAGAACTAGGCAAAGAACTAGGCAAAGAAGAAAGCATAAAAGTTATGCACTCAAATGGATTTGACGCAGATTTCATTTCAAAAGCTTTATCCTTAGATTTAGAGTATGTTAAGCATGTTTTAGAGAACAATTAATTGTACTTAATGGACATGTTAGACGAGCAAAAAATGCTCGTCTTTTCTTTTTTTAAAATTTTTGTAAGATTATTTTTAATTTTTTTGTCTTTTCCTCCTATTTATTTAATGAAAGGGGGTGGAGCCAATGCATGAAATAGGTCTTACAGACTATTACTTTAAAGAACTACTCGAAAATAATAAAGATTATTTATTAGTTTTAGTAAATGGAATATGTGGTTTAAATCTAAAAGAAGAAGATATTGAAATAACCAATACTGAAGAAAGAGATTCTATTACATACAAAACAATTAATTATGATATTAAGCTTGTATGTAAGAATATGAGAATCGATTTTGAGGCACAAAAGGAAATAGTGGATTCTACGAAGAATCAATATGGAGAATATGAATATGATATTAATAGAGCAATCTATTACGCCTCAGCATTACATTCTTCAAGCTATGGTTATAAGGAAAAAGGATACGATAATAGAAAATCAGTTGTTGTATTCTTATATAATTATGACATTCCAGGCACAAACTATATTCAGCTTTTAAAATTCTATAATAAAGAGCTTATGGCTGAATATGACAATATTATGATCTTTAGAGTCTCACTTGTAAAAATTCCTGAAAATGGTAAAATGGAATTAGATAGAGCGTTAAAGTTATTAATACAACCAAATGTTGAAACATACTTTAACGACAAATCCGATACCATAAGGAGGGCAGCGATTATGTTAAATGAATATGATAAATCTGAAAAAGCAGCTATGTTAAGAGAAGCAAGAAGAAAAGCTGAATTAGATAGAATATCTGAACTAGAAGTTGCCGAACGAAAAGGTAGAAATAAGGAGCAAATTGAAGTAATAAAAACTATGCATTCAAATGGATTTGACGCAGATTTCATTTCAAAAGCATTATCCTTAGATTTAGAGTATGTTAAGCATGTTTTAGAGAACAATTAATTGTACTTAATAGACATGTTAGACGAGCAATCAATTGCTCGTCTTTTCTTTTGAAATAACAATTATGTCAACTGTGATAAAAAGCAACATTTTTGAGTTAAATCATATTGAATTAAACACTGTGTTATTATAAAATAATAAAGGAGTTTATAAAAGGAGTTATAGTTTTATGAAAAAAGCAAAAAAATTAATAGCGTTTTTCGCAATGGTAATGCTTGGATTATTTGTATTCGCATTTACAAGCACTACATCAGTTTATGCTGCAGATAATATAGTGACTTATACAGTTACTAGCACTTCAGCGGTTTCACAATCTGGAACAGTTCCAACTGGCACAACATACGTATATGCATCAACATATACTTCAAAATGTCAGTTAACTAAGGACCATAGCATGACACTAACTTTGAAAGGGTGGAATGGATATATTATCACTGGAATTACTCTTTCAATGAAATCAAACAAATCATCAGGTGCAGGAACATTAAGTGTAGTTGCAGGTTCAACAACGATTGCTTCAATTGAGGAATCAACATTTAGTTCTAGTAATTGGCATGGTAGTTGGTCAACAGAGTACGTTGATGTTACCCCAACAATGACCAAAAATGACTATTCTATTAAAGAAAATGAAGATGTTGTAATTACAATAGCTGCAACTGCAAATTCATTATATTGCGAAAGCTTTTCAATCACATATGTTAGTGATATTCTTCCAAGTAGTGTTAATATTAATAAGTCTTCATTGAATTTAACTGCTGGAACATCAGAAACACTAGTTGCAACTGTTTTACCAACTGATACTCGTTATTCCAATGTTACTTGGTCTACAAGTGATGATTCAGTTGCCACTGTAGACTCAACAGGTAAAGTTACTGCTGTAGCTGAGGGCAATGCGACAATCACTGCTACATCAGCATATGATAGTTCACTTACTGCAGAGTGTGAAGTTTCAGTATCAGCAGCAATAACAGAAGTACTTGATTTTGGAACTTTAGATTTACAAGAACAATTATCATTCCATTATGAATATGCTCATTCCTTTGAGCCTATTTCTTCAGTATCATACGATACTACATTTTATATTGGAAACATTTATGATAATTTCCCTTGTGTAGTTTCTGATAGTAATTTTAATACTTCAGATCTTTCAACTAATTCTGTAGTATTTACACTTATACCAAGTAGTGATGATAATCAATATTTTAATATTAAAATGGGAGATTATTATTTAGGAAGTATTAGCAAAACAAACATCGCAAAAGAAACAACAATTCCTTCTGGAAGCGAAGATAACTTTTTATGGACATTTGATTCCACTAATGGATCAATCAACAATAAAATTACAAATCGATATTTTGGATACACTGATTCAACACATAGTCAAATTAAAGCATATGCACATCAAAATTTAAACACAAATCTTCCCGCTACTTTTATCCCTACTGATGGTGATGTAACATATACTGATGCTAATGGTAATGAGAATAAGGTAACTATGAGAATTGGTTATACAATCTCTAAGGAATTATATAATTCATTACAGGAATTAGGTACTACAGTTACATTTGGTGTTCGTTTAAATAATTCAACTAGTGTTGCTTGTGAAGCAGTAGAAGTTGATTCTAATACATATAGAATTTGTGTTTCTGTTAACAACATTCCTCTTACAAGCATTGAAACTGTAATTACTGCAGTTGGATATGTTAGTGTAGATGGACATGAATACTATACAAACGAAGTTAATGGATATTCTGTTAAGTCATTAGCTCAAGAGTATTTAGCTAATCATTCTAGCGAAGAAGCAGTACAGGCTGCAAGCTACGCTTTAACATATTTAGCATATTATGCCTAGGGAGGGGAATAAATATGAAAGAATATAATAAACCAATTATTGAAGAAGAAGTTTTAGAATTAGAAGACATTTGTGTTACATCTGGTACATTCAATTCCACTAATGGAGATACAGGTGTAGATTTTGGAAACATATTCTAATAACCTTTTGGGACACTTTGGTGTCCCTTTTCTTTTAAAAAGAAAAAAGAGCGCAATTAAGCGCTCTTAGTAGCTGTCCATCCAGCATATAGCTTAGTTTCACTTCTTATTACGAAGCCTTCGCTATCATATTGCTTCTTAGGTAAGATTTCATTATCAAAATCAAATAAGTTTATACATTCAGGCTCCTTATACCACCCAGTAAAGGTATATCCTGGATTATATGGTGTTGGAGGTATAACCTCAACCTTTGTACCATCAATATCATCAGAGAAGAAGGTATTATCTGTTCCATCATTTAGGTAATAAACTAAATTAGAAAATCCTACATTATATAAATCCTTATCCAAAGAATTATTCTTTAATGTTTGGAATGGAAAATACATCGTTGATTTTATACTTGTATTAATTTCTCCACCCATATAGATATTGTAATTATCCTTGCTTGAATAAATAATATGACCTGAGTATTCTCGTATAATACTTTTTACTTGTGAATGAATATAAAGCTTAGAATAAGAACCATAAAATGAGCCTTGATAAAGTGGACTACCAAAGACTCTTGGCTGTTCATATCCGATAGTTGTAACTTTACGATTTTCAATTGTTGTAGGAACTACAATGACATCCTTTTTTTCGCCTTCTTTAGTAAATCCCATTAAATAAACTGTATTTGTATCGGAATCGATTTTATATAGAAAATCCCCATAAGATCTAGCCCCGATTTTTTTATTACAGCTAGTTAATGCAAATGGAAGTATTACTAAAGGAATTAGCATTATTTTTTTATTCATAACTATTTCTCCCCTCAGAGTTTAATCTCCTATTTATGTAATCTACACGCATTCAGCGCTTTTGTCAAGTTTTGCTGTAATTTGCTTTTTTTACTAATTTGGATTATCATATAAGCGTTATTTTGTAATCTGGGAGGGATTATATGAATAAATTATTAAAAAAAGGAATAGCCATTTTATCCTTAGCGGTTACTACAATTAGCTTATCTGGCTGTTCAAATTTTTCCTTTGCCATGTTAAAGTCAAATGAAACAATTGAAATGGGTGAATTCATTATTGGAAAAAATGAATATGGAGATGCTTATATAACTCAAAAGCTTATGATAGATACGGATAAAGTAACAAGTGTTACTATTCCAGATGGAGTAAAGATGATTCGTTATGAGGCATTTGCACGATGTAAAAATTTAAAATCTGTAACTATTCCAGATAGTGTAACTGAAATAGAAAGAGGTGCATTTGCAGGATGCGAATCCTTAGAAGAAATAAAGCTACCTAAGAATTTAAAAAGAATTGAAGATCATGCCTTTTTAGGCTGTACAAGCTTAAAATCCATAATTATTCCAAATGACATAGAATATGTAGGAAAAAGAGTTTTTTCTGAATGTGAATCCTTAAATGTGAATAAATATTTAGATTTATCCTACGTTGGTAATGAAACAAATCCATATTTAATTTGTATGGATATACCAAACAATATATCTACTCTTACTATGCATGATGATTCTAAATTCTTAACCGCTACTTTAGAGGATAATCTAAATATAGTAACTGCACATTTATCCGATAAGATAAAAATAATTAATCAAGAAACATTTGAAAATTGCATTAATTTATCTAGTGTAAATATTCCAAGTTCTTGTATAGAAATAGAGTCACAAGCATTTAAAAATACTAGTATTTCAAGCATTACATTACCAAGTACTTTAAAAATAATAAGGTATGGTGTCTTTGAAAATACCAATTTAAAAACGATTACTATTCCAGAATCCGTTAATATCATGGATACAAGTGTTTTTGAAGATTGTGAATACCTAGAAAGTGTAATAATAGAAGCAAAAATCGATGGAATTTCTTATGATACATTTAAAAACTGCATAAATTTAACAAATGTATCATTATCAAATACAGTTACTGGAATAGGACATTCCGCTTTTGAAAATACAAATATAAGTCAAATTGATTTATCCAATGTTACAGAGATAAATGAAAGTGCATTTATGGGATGTAGAAATCTTTTAAATGTAACAATATCTAAGGATCTAAATTATATTGGACCATACGCATTTAAAGGTAGTGGAATAGAAAAAATAGATTTACCAAATAATCTATCTAAAATAGAATATAACGCATTTGAAAACTGTAGAAATTTAAAAAGTATTGTGCTTCCAAAGGCATTAAGATATATTGATAATGAACTATTCAAGGGTAGTGGACTTGAAGAAATCACTATTAAAGATAATACCTATGGTATTTTTGAAAATGCATTCTATGATACGAATCTTACAACCGTTCATTATATGGGAAATGGTCCATATACAGATAACATTATCTATATTGGGGACGGTAATAAAAAATTAACAAATGCAAACTGGATATACCAGGAATAAGATTATAGAAAGGGATGGCTTCATCCCTTTTTACATTTTAGAGATATTAAAATAGTGGGATAAATCAGTAGAAGTAATTCAAAAGATAATTCCTATAATTATTTAATCAACCCCAACAAAAAAGAAATATTTGAATTACTAAAATAGAAGAATTGCTTAAATTTTGCACCTTCTCACACTTATAAAAGTGCATTTTTTGCACTATTTTGATTTTAAAAAGTGCATTTTTTGCAACTCTATATTGATTTAAAAGTGCAAATTGTGTGAAATATAAGTGCGAGATGATTCAAAAATGACACTTAAAGAATTACGTTTACTGAAAAGAATAACTCAAGCCCAAGCTGCTCAAATAGTGGGAATATCATTACGTTCATACAAAGAATATGAAAATGACGATAAAAAGAAAAAAACTATTAAGTATAACTATATTTTTAATGAATTAAGCAAAATAGGCTATATTGATGAGGAACATGGAATATTATCATTAGAAACAATAAGAGATGTAGTTTCACATGTATTATCAACTTTTGATGTAGAATATTGTTATTTATTTGGCAGCTATTCAAAGAATAAAGCAAGTGAAATGAGTGATGTTGATTTATTAGTATCGACTAAAATAACAGGAATGTCATTTTTTGGATTAGCTGAAAAACTAAGAGAAGCATTGCATAAGAAGGTAGAGTTATTAAACATAGAACAATTGAACAATAATCAAGAATTACTAAATGAGATATTACTGGATGGAATTAAAATATATGATAAAAGACAATAATTACTATACCAAAAACTTTAAATGAAATTAACATTGTTCTAGATTATTCAAAAATATAAAGATAAATGATTTAATTGAAACTCCCGTTATATTAGATGGGATTGTTTTTAGACTGATACAAATGTCTGAACATATGAATAATATTTCTCAAGATTTTAAACTATCACATTCGAATATTGATTGGATAAGCATAAAAGGTTTTAGAAATAGATTGGTTCATGATTATGGTGGAGTTAATCTTCAATTCGTTTATAATGCGATAACTGTAGATATTCCGAATTTAAAGATTGAGTTGATGAACATTATTACAAAATAGAGCTTTATTTGGACACTGGACAGTGTCCTTTTTTAGTCAAAAATTATGTTTTTGAATATATAATATTCATTAGTTTTACGAAAATTTAAGTAATTATAGTGTAATAATTGTTTAATACCTTGTATTAAAAGTTAAAAAAAGGTAAAATATATTATAAACTAACGATTTTTCGCATCCAGGAGGTATATATTATGATACGTTATGAATTTCAAGGAAAAATTGCTGTAATCACAGGTGCAAGTAAGGATGAGGTTGAAATTGAAATCCCAACTGAGCTTGAAGGAAAGCCTGTTGCTAAAATTGAAGCACAAGCATTAACTGATATGCCATCACTTAAAAAGGTAGTAATTCCAAAGTCTGTTAGAGTTATTGGATCATATGCATTTGCAAACTGCCCTTTATTAAGTGAGGTAGTATTTGAAGAAGGATTAGAGACAATTGAGGACTGGGCTTTTATTTCTTGTAACCTAGAATCTGTTGAGCTTCCAAAATCCATTAAGAATATTGGTACAAATGCATTCTTAGGAAATATGTGTAAGGGTCAAATCGAAGAATTCCTAAAAGAAAGAGATGAGCATAAGATTTTAGGTCACTCCAATGGACACTGTGCTGCATTCCCAATTGAGCTAATGGAAGCAAGAGAATCCATCAATAGTGAAATTGTTGCATCTCGTGCAAGATATGTCGATGAACAATTTGATAAGATTACCGTTGGTGAATTAACAACTAAGGAATTAGATATCCCAATTTATTTTGATGGTGATGAATTCATGGTTGCAGTATGGCATAAAAAGGAAATGCCAAATATCACATTTGAGGTTGCAGGTGAATCTAAACCATTAATTGGTATGTATTCTGAAAATGATCCAGACTTCTTAGTTTTAAAGATCAATGTACTTGCAAATAAGAACTTAGTTTCTACATTCTCAATTAAAACACCATACCTGGAGGGTGTAATGATTGAAAATAAGGGCGTTGAAACAATTGTAAAGGATGGCTTAAATTACTGCTTCGTAAAAGCTCAAATATTAGAAGCTAATTACGGAAATGGTAATTATGATAGAGAATTTGCAATTAACCAATTTAGTGAGCTTGCAGCTAAATTTGAAACACAGTTTAAGAATAAGCTAATCACGGAAGATCAGCATGATGAAATCAGAGATGCAATCGATGCTGCTGTAATCTCTGTAACACAAGGCTTCCTATCTCAAATTGATGGATGTCCAAAATGGACCTTCTTAATCAATTTAAAGCGTAAGATGGAAGATGATCCAACCATTGATCAGGTAAAGCTTAGCCAATATATATTTGAACAAACACTTAAGGATTATAATGAGCTTGGAAGTGTATACTCTTTAATTGATATCATCTGGGAGCATCTAGATGAGCATATTGCTAAGGCAGAAGAGCTTGCAGGAGTATCTATTGATGAGCTTGCAAAGCGTTATGATGTAGAAATGCTTAACGCAAACCTAGAGCCAATCACTGAAGAAGAGGCACAAGCATATAAACCAAATTTCATGACGCTAGAGTCTAATTATAATCTTCATGGTGATTTCTTAATCTATATTTACAAGGAAATGCAAAAGCTTTCCAATAAATTTGGTTTATTTGCATTCCAAGCTTAAAAGAGGTAATCAATTATGTCAAAACCAATTGTTGCCCTTCTATACGATTTTGATAAGACATTATCTACAACAGATATGCAAGAATATGATTTCATCAAGAATTTAGGAATGTCACCGAAAGAATTCTGGGATGAATGTGCTAAATTAAAATTACAAAATGGCATGGATGGTATTTTAGCATACATGTATGTAATGGTTGAGCAATGTAAAAAGAAGGGAATTGAACTTACAAGAGAATACTTAAACCATTGTGGAGAATCTGTACTTTTATATAAGGGTGTATCCTCTTGGTTCGATAGAATCAATAAATTCGGTGAAGAAAATGGAGTAACTGTAGAGCACTACATTATCTCTAGTGGAATCACAGAAATTATTGAAGGTACAGAAATTGCAAAATTCTTTAAGGCAGTTTATGGATGCTCCTTCCTATATGATGATGAAGGACATGCCATTTGGCCTGCCATTGCAATTAACTTCACACAAAAGACACAATATATATTTAGAGTCTCTAAGGGTGTATTATCTGTTACAGATGATAAAAACCTAAATAAGGCAACTTCGAAAAAGGAAAGAAGAATCCCTTATGAGAATATGATTTATATTGGTGATGGAATTACAGATATTCCATGTATGACCCTAATTCGTGAAAAGGGTGGTAAAGCTATTGCAATATACCCTAGTGGAGCAAAAACTAAGGCTGCAGAGCAATTAGTAAAAGAAGAAAGAATCGACTTTGTAACAGTCGCAAATTACCAAGAGGATTCTACTTTAACAAAAACTATTAAGCTTTATATCGAATCTATGGCCGTTATGGCAAATCTAAAAGAAAAGGAAGAAAAACAGCTTGCTGCATACTTAAAGGCAAGTGAAGAAGAAAAATGAGAGTAAATTTCTTTAATGAGTCTGATTGTAAGGTTAGACAATATGAGAAAATAATTAAAAATGTATTTAAAACTATTGGCGGAAAGAAAGAATTCAATGTCATCTTTGTAAATAAGGATGAGATTCAAAGAATCAACAAAGAATATCGTAAGCTAGATAAGGTTACTGATGTAATTTCTTTTGCAAATTGTGATGATCCCACTTGGGATAAAAAATCTAGGGAGCTAGGTGACATATTCATTTGTATTGAAAGAGCAAAGGAACAAGCAAAGGAATATGGCCATTCTGAGGTAAGAGAATTTGCATTCTTAGCCGTTCATGGTTACTTACACTTATGTGGCTTTGACCACATGACAAAAGAGGATGAGGAGATCATGTTTAAAAAACAAGATGATATCCTTTTAAAGGCAGGTATTAAAAGATGAATTTCGATCAAGATAAACTAATTGATATGGCACTTGCAGCTAGAAGCAATGCCTATACACCCTACTCCAAATTCAAGGTTGGAGCATCCATTCTATTGAAGGATGGTACATATATTACAGGATGTAATGTAGAAAACTCAAGCTATGGACTATGCATTTGCGCAGAGCGTAATGCATTATTCCAAATGATTGCAAAAGGCTATACAAAAGAGGATGCAGTTGCATTTTGTATTGTAGGCCAAACAGATGAACCAATTTCTCCATGTGGTGCATGCCGTCAGGTAATGGAAGAATTATTAAAGCCAAATACTCCAGTTGTTTTAACTAATCTAGAAAGAAAGGTTAAAGTTATGACTGTTGCAGAATTACTTCCATATTCCTTCTCTGGAGACTCTTTAAAATGATGAATATAGATACATATAAATCTGGCTTTGTTGCGATTATTGGTAGACCAAATGTAGGAAAATCTACCTTCTTAAATAAGATGGTAGGTAAAAAGGTGGCTATCATGAGTGATAAGCCTCAAACAACAAGAAATAAAATTTTAGGTATCGTTACAACAGGTGAATACCAAATTGCATTTACAGATACCCCAGGTATCCATAAGCCAACTACTGAGCTTCAAAGAAGAATGGTTAACGCATCCTATGATGCAACGCAAGGTGTAGATGCAATCATATTTATGACTACTCCAGTTAAGCATGTCTTACCAGGAGATCAAATCATATTAGATAATATTAAGAAAACTAAAGTTCCAGTATTCTTAGTTATCAATAAGGTAGATCAGTTAAAGGAATTCAATGATATTGACTTAACGATTGCCCTATATATGAATTTATTCCCATTCCAAGGAATATTTCCTATATCTGTATTAGAAGATAAAAATATTGACCATTTAATGGATGCTATTAAGGGCTGCCTTCCATTTGGACCTAAATTCTTCCCAGATGATATGAAAAGTGATCACTCCGATCGTTTCTTAGTATCTGAGTTAATTCGAGAAAAGATTTTAGTTGCCACAAAAGAAGAAATCCCTCATAGTGTTGCCGTTGTTGTAGATTCTATGAAAGAATCTGAAGAAGAAGATGCCCTAGAGATTTACGCAACAATATTTGTTGAACGTGATTCTCAAAAGAAAATCATTATTGGTCATAATGGAGAAATGATTAAAAAGGTAAAGCAATTTGCTTTAAAGGATATAAAGAAGCTTTTGGACCGCAAGGTTCATTTGGATTTATGGGTTAAGGTAAAGAAGGATTGGAAGGATAGACCGGATGACCTTAGAGCCTTAGGCTATTCTACAGATAATTTCTAATGAAAAGTGAAGGAATTATACTTAATACCATAGATTATAAGGAATCCTCCAAAATAGTACATTTATATACTCCATTCGGTAGAATTAGTGTAAAAGCCCTAGGTGCAAATAAGCCCAAGAATGGGCTTTTAGGCTTTACTACGATAGGAAATACAGTTTCCTTTGTCTCAACAGATAGTGAGCTTCCTACATTAATGGAGTATAATGTAGAATCTAGTATATATAAGATTAGTGAGGATTTAGATAGAGTTAAGGTATTTATGATTATGCTAGATGTCATAAATCATATACCAGAGGATAATAATCATTATCCAATCTATAATACATTTAAAAAGGTATTAAATGATTTATTAACTGAAAATCCAAAAAAGCTTTTATGCATTTTTTTAGTAAAGATGCTATATGCCTTTGGTATAGCCCCCAATTTAAAAACATGTGTTTCCTGTGGTAGTAGTGATATTTCATTTATCGATTTAGATAAGGGTGGAGCATTATGCAAGAATTGCTCTAATCTAGCAAATAGTGATGAGCTATATATATGGAAGGAATACTACTTTGGTAAAAAGGAAATCGAAGACTTTACTGCTTGTAATTATGATGCAATGCTAAAGGAAATAAGAAATTATTACCAAAGATATGCAAGCATAAGTTTAAAAATACATGAATTAATGAATAAGTAATATTGTGCTTAGGCACACCTAGGAGGTATATCCATGATTGAAATACGTGGAATATCAAAATCCTTCAAGGACCATGAGGTCCTAAAGGATATTAATTTAAAAATTCCAGATAAAAAGATATTAGGCTTAATTGGTATTAATGGTGCAGGTAAATCTACACTATTAAGAGTAATATCTGGAATATACTCTGCAGATGATGGAGTAGTATTAGTTGATGGTGAAAATGCCTTTGATAATGAGAATGTCAAAAAGAAGATGTTCTTTTTATCAGATGATCCCTTCTATACTGCAAGAACTACTCCTGCAAGCTTACTTACTCTAATGAATACATTCTACCCAGTAAATGAGGTAACCTATTTTGAAACATTAGATAAATTCAAAATACCTATCCATAAGAGAATGGATAAATTCTCTAAGGGTATGAAGCGTCAAGTGTTTGTATCTTTAGCATTTGCGATACGTCCAAAATATATGCTACTAGATGAAGCATTTGATGGACTTGACCCACTTGCTAGAGTAGAATTTAAAAATCAAATCAAGGATATGGTAGATAAGCTTGGTACAACAGTAATTATATCAAGTCACTCCTTAAAGGAATTAGAGGATTTATGTGATGCATTTGCTATATTAAATAATACAAAAATAGCAGCCTCAGGATCTATAGAGGAATCTATTGGAGTATTACATAAATACCAAATTGCATTTAAAGAAGATATTGATATTCATTTCTTCCCAAGAATATATAAGCATATCGAAAAGGATGGAAGAGTTGTAAGATTAATATCAGAGCTTAATTTAAAGGATATTGAAGAAAAGCTAAAGGATATGAAGCCAGTCTTCATCGATGAGCTTCCAATTGAATTCGAAGAGGTATTTACCGCAATCGTAGAAAATGGAGGTAAAATGGTATGAAAAAGGTATTCTTATATTACTTTAGAAGAAGAATCCCAGCAATTTTAATTTTGATGGTAGCCTTATCTATAATGACTATAATCATTCAAGCACAATCTTCTTTTATATCTTATTCCCAAACTCAAGAAGTTTCCCAAAGAACTGAAATTCATGGACAAACCAATCCATTTATTTATTTATCCGTATTAGCTTGTGTGATTGTATCTGTAATACCAATACTTGAATTTTCATTTAAAATGAAAAGAAGAAGTGTAGATTTATATTATTCCTTACCAATAAAAAGAATTAAATTCTACATTGTTAAATATTGTGTAGGACTTGCTGAATTTGCAATTTTATTTATCCCCCAGTGGTTAATATCCTTTATATGGCTTGCAACTACACCATCGGTAACTACAGTTTATGATATGAGCTATTATCTATATTACCTACTTGCTGCAATAGGCTTTGGTATTATGGTATTTAGCTTTGAAACTTTCTTCTTTACCATGGGAAATGCATTAGTTGATGGTATTATATTTATGGTATTAGCATCCTGCTTCTTACCAACCTTAATGAATGTAATGTATTCTTTAATTTTAAAGGCAGATACCTCAGATAGAACCTTATACATGAGATGGTTTTTCATGTATTCTCCATTCTTTGATTTATCTGTAAATTTCTATTCCAAAATGGTAAGTACTACATCATCCTCTATTAATGTATTAGGATTAGTATTAAATTTAGCCCTTGCAAGCTTAGCAATTTTAGCATTCTTCTTTATTAATAGTGAAAGGAATAATGCAGAGCTTGTTGGTGATGAGTCTGATTCCGTATTTGGATATAAGGTATTAATACCTTTATATATGGTTACATCATTTAAGCTCATCTCATCGTCTATATCTGCCCTATGGGTAGTTATTGGTCTTGCAGGCTATTTATTCTACTGTGTATATAGAAAAAGCTTTAGAATAAAAAGACATGATATAATATCTTTAGGTGTTTCTATAATAATTGGAGTATTAATCGCAATATTCATTTGACAATTTTAATAAATAATACTAAAATAAAATAGCGTTGAAATGAAGGAGTAAATAGAAGCTTTTTAAAGAGAGAGCATGGTTGGTGTGAATGCTTAAAAGTTATATTGAAGGTAGTCATGGAGCTCTTTGGTGAGAAATCGAAATTAGCCAAAGCGTCCCCCTCGTTACGGGTAAATGGAGTGTCATATATTTTGTAATATATGGAACTAAGGTGGTACCGCGATAATTCGTCCTTAGGAATTTATATTCCTGAGGACTTTTTTTTATGAGATTAATATGTAAAAGAGTAATTATCCGTGATTTAAGCTTTAAGGATTTTGATGATTATTATGAATATGCAGTAAGGGATACTATAGGTCCTATGGCGGGTTGGAAGCCAATCCCAAATGAAGAGGTAGGGCGCCGAGTCTTCTCATCCATGATTTTACAAAAGGATGTATTTGCAATCGAGCTTATTGAAAATCATAAAATGATCGGAACCATTTCAATTTATAATTACGGAATCAGAAAATATAAATATGTTAAGCAGCTTGGGTTCTCCTTAAATGACCAATATTGGAACAAGGGAATCATGACAGAGGTCGTTTTAAATGTCATTGATTACATCTTCCATAAAACAGATTGTGAAGTCATTGAGGTAGGACACCACTCCGATAACTTTGCATCAAAGCGAGTCATCGAGAAGTGCGGATTCCTATATGATGGAAGATTATGTAAATATAAGGAGCTATATGATGGAAGAATCATAGATGCTGACTTTTATTCAATGACAAAAGAGGATTACGAAAGGAAAGTTAAATATGAGCAAGGAATTAAAACCAAAATATGATTTTAAAGAAGTAGAAGCTGGAAAATATGATTTTTGGCTTAAGGGTGGATTCTTCACTGCAGGTGATAAATCCAAAGAACCATTTACTATTGTGATTCCACCACCAAATGTAACTGGTAAATTACATTTAGGACATTCTTGGGATACAACATTACAAGATATTATTATAAGAAGAAAAAGAATGCAGGGCTATGATGCATTATGGCTTCCTGGTATGGACCATGCTGGTATTGCAACACAGGCTAAGGTTGATGCAAAATTAAAGGAACAAGGTATTTCAAGATATGATCTTGGAAGAGAAAAATTCTTAGAGGTTGCATGGCAGTGGAAGCATGAATATGCAGGCTTCATTAGAAGCCAGTGGGCAGCACTAGGCTTATCCTTAGATTATACAAAGGAAAGATTTACATTAGATGAGGGCTTAAATAAGGCAGTAAACCATGTATTTATTACTCTATATAATAAGGGCTTATTATATCAGGGTGAAAGAATCATTAACTGGGACTGCCAGGCTAAAACTGCACTATCGAATATTGAGGTTGAGCATACCGATGATGAGGGTGCATTCTATCATTATAATTACCCTCTAACGGATGGATCTGGCTATGTTACAATTGCTACAACAAGACCAGAAACTATGTTTGCTGACCAAGCAGTTATGGTTCATCCTGAGGATGAAAGATATAAAAATATTATTGGTAAGAAGGTAAGAATCCCTCTTACAAATATTGAAATTCCAGTTATTGCAGATTCTTATGTAGATAAGGATTTTGGTACAGGCTGTGTTAAGGTTACTCCAGCTCATGACCCTAACGACTTTGAGGTTGGTAAGCGTCATAACCTACCAATGCCTTTATGTATGAATGATGATGGTACAATGAATTCTATGGCTGGTAAATATGAAGGTATGGACCGCTTTGAATGTAGAAAACATATCATTGAAGATTTACAAAAGGAAGGTCTATATGTTAAAACAGAGCCAATCGTTCACTCTGTTGGACATAGTGAAAGAACTGGTGTTGTTGTTGAACCAAGATTATCTAAACAGTGGTTCGTTAAGATGGATGTCCTTGCTAAGCAAGTATTAGAAAATGATGAATATCGTTTCGTACCTCAAAGATTTAAACAGACTCTAGAGCACTGGTTAGACCCTGAATCTATTCAGGATTGGTGTGTATCTCGTCAATTATGGTGGGGTCATAGAATTCCTGCATGGTATAAGGATAATGAAGTAAAAGTACAAGTTGAATGTCCAGGTGAGGGCTGGGTTCAGGATGAAGATGTACTTGATACTTGGTTTTCAAGTGCACTATGGCCATTCTCAACACTTGGCTGGCCAGAAAAAACTGACCTACTTGAAAGATATTACCCAACGAACGTATTAGTTACAGGATATGATATTATTTTCTTCTGGGTAGCAAGAATGCTATTCCAGGGTGTTGAATTTACTCATCATGCACCATTTAAAGATATTTTAATCCATGGCTTAATTCGTGATAGCCAAGGAAGAAAAATGTCTAAATCCTTAGGTAATGGTGTTGACCCATTTGATGTTATTGCAAAATACGGTACAGACTCCTTAAGATATTTCTTAACTACAAATAGTGCCCCAGGCTTAGACTTAAGATTTGATGAAACAAAGATTGAATCTAGCTGGAATTATTTAAATAAGATTTGGAATATTTCAAGATATGTACTTATGAATTTAGGTACAGGCTATAAGGAAACTTCAATTGAGGTATCTAAGCTAAACCTACCATCTAAGTGGATCTTATCTAAATTAAATAAGGTTATTGAAAATGTTGATTACAACATGGAAAAATATGAATTTGGTGAAGCTGCAAGAACTCTATATTCCTTCGTTTGGGATGATTTTGCATCTTGGTATGTTGAATTATCCAAGGTTGATTTACAAAGCGAGGATAAAGAAGAGCAGCAGATGACTAAGAATGTATTAGTATATGTTCTAAGAGCTATCGTAAAGCTTTTACACCCATTCATTCCATTCATCACAGAAGAAATTTACCAGGCACTACCTCACAAAGAGGCATCCATTACTATTTCTAAATGGCCTACAGTAAAAGAAGAATTCAAGGATGAGCTTGATAAAGAAGCTATCGATGATATGATTGAAATCATTACTGCAGTAAGAAATGAGCGTAGTAAAGCAAATAAAGCTCCAAAGGAGCCTATTGCCTTAACTATTGTTGCTAAGGATAATGCAGTATCTAAAACAATCGCATCTACAACAAAATATTTATTCAAGTTTACTAACCCTAAGAAGCTAGAATTCTTAACAAGCGATGAGGGCTTAGATAGTAAGCGTTATGTAATTGTTGTACTTCCAATGTGCAAAATTTTTATTCCAACAGAGGACTTAGTTAACCTAGAAGAAGCCATCAAGAAGCTAGAAGCTACAAAGGCTAAGCTTGAAGCTGAGCTAGCTAGAAGTGAGAAAATGCTTTCTAATGAATCCTTTATTTCTAAAGCCCCACAGGCTAAGATTGATGCTGAAAAAGCAAAACAAAAGGAATATAAGGAACAATATGAGGAAGTATTAAAGTCCTTAGCTAATTTAAATGCCTAAAATGTTTACTACAATCGACGAAGTGTATTCTTGGTTATTTAACCAAAGAAAAGCTCAAAAAAGAGAAAATTTAGATAGAATTAAACAAGCATCTAAAATGCTTGGGCTAGATAAACCAAATTATAAAATCATTCATGTAGCCGGAACCAATGGAAAAGGCTCTACAGCTGTAATGATACAAAAAATGCTTGCCTTAACTGGCAAGCATGTCGGTTTATTTGTATCCCCTTATGTTATAAGCTTTAATGAAAGAATAGAAATCAATGATAGATATATATCAAATGCTGAAATCATGCATTATGGAAATATATTATATGATTTTTCAAAAAAATATGAAGAAGAATATAAAGATATCATTCCATTCTTTGAATTAACATTATTAATGGCTTTAATGTATTATAAGGATCGTAATATTGATATCTTAGTAATGGAAGCAGGACTAGGTGGACTTTTAGATGCAACAAACTTTTTAGATAAGGATTTAGCAATTATTACCAATATAGGCTATGACCATATGGCTCAGCTTGGAAATACCTTAGAAGAAATAGCATACCATAAGCTTGGTATTGCAAAAGAAAATGGTACATTACTTACTGCAGTAGATCAAAGCTTAATTCCTTATTTTAAATCCTATTTAGATAAAATAAATTGTAAAATGATTTATGTAAATCCATTTATTAAGGATATTAAATCCTCTAGTGTAACTACATTTACTTATAAGGATAATACATATTCCGTATCCTTAAGAGGAGATTATCAAGCCTATAATGCAAGCCTAGCAATTGAGGCAGTAAAATTTATAGATAAGGATTATCCAAAGGATTTTATTGATTTTGCGTTATCCAAAATATTTTGGCCAGGAAGAATGGAAGTAGTATCAGATAATCCTAAAATCATTATTGATGGAGGCCATAATATCCATGCCATTAAAGCATCCACTAATGCTTTAGAGAAGCTTAAGGGGAAAAATAAGGTAAAGGTATTATTTACAGCATTATATGATAAGGATTATAAAGCTATGATTTCAAGCCTAAATCATATCGCAAGTTATTATTATTTTTGTGGTCTAGATGACCTAAGAGCTACAGACCCTAAGGAATTTATTAAATATACTATGGTACCATATGATATAAGTCGTGATTTCACTGAAGCCTTAGATAAAGCAATTCCTAATCTAAAAAGTGATGAAATTTTATTCATTACAGGCTCCTTACATTTTATATCACAGGTAAGAGAAAAATATTTTAATAAATAATTTTATAACTATTAAGACTATATTTTCTAAAAGGTGAGATGAAAACATCTCACTTTTTCTTATTTATTATACATGTATGATTACATATAGTAAATGTTTCAAAAAATGAAATTTTAGGCAATTTGAAAAGATAAATTTATTCCTTTATAATACCAAAAAAAGGAGTATTTTTTATGAATAAACTACCAAGAGAAAAACTAATAGAGGATGGAATAGATAAATTAACAGATGATGAATTACTAGCAATAATGCTTGGAGTTGGAACTAAAAATGAAGATGTATTTACTATGAGTAAAAGACTAATTAAGGATTATGGATTTTCCCATCTTTTACGAATGGATTATCTAGAACTATCTAAAATACCAGGTATAAAAGAAGCTAAAGCAACAAAGCTCATATCTGTTTTTGAAATCGCAAGAAGAGTCATGAAGGAAGAATCAAATCAAAAGCCATTAGAGGATGCTAAAGCCTTATTTGAATATGTATATCCTACCTATTATGGACAGAAAAAAGAAATCATGATTTTAATTGGAGTAGATTCTAAGTTAAGAATTACAAGTGAAAAGAAATATACAAGCCATTCCTACCATGAAATATCTGTACCTATTAAAGATGTAATAAAGGATATTATTCATATGAACCCTTATGGTATATTTTTAATTCATAATCATCCTGGTGGAAATTTAAAGCCATCCGAGGCAGATTTAAAATATACCTATGAGCTTGGTAAAATGCTAACAAATTTAGATATTATACTTTTAGATCATCTAATAATATCAGAGGATAAGTATTATTCATTTTCAGATACACATGTACTAAGGAATTTCCATATTGATTTATAATTCCAATACCATTATAATTGAATGGGAGTGTTGGTGATTTAAATGAAGCATATATTAACATTTTTAAAGGGTGTACTCTTTGGTGCATCAAATTTAATTCCTGGTATGAGTGGTGGAACGATGCTTGTTATAACAAAGATTTATGATAAGCTTTTGGATTCTATTGCAAATATATTTAAAAAATTTAAGGCTGTAATAATCTTTTTACTAATCTTCGCAGTAGGTGCTATCATTGGTATATTAGGTGGAGGAATCTTCTTAAAACGAGTAATGCTAGAATATATTCCACTACCTACCTATTGTTTTTTTGCAGGTATAATTTTAGGGTCTGTACCTATGCTTGCAAAGCCAGTAATTAAAAAGATTAATTGGAAATATGTAATATCCTTTATTTTAGGTGCTTTAGCAGTAATAGGACTAATGTTTTTAGGTTTAGCATTCAATAAGGATTCAAGTGTACCTATTGGAGATGTTACACTTGAATTTAAGGATTATGCATTACTCTTTGTATCTGGCTTTATTGGCTGTTTTGCAATGCTAATACCTGGTGTATCTGGTGTATTAATGCTTGTGGTATTTAATTATTATGGTACATTCATGGATGCGATTGCCCATATTACTAAATTCTCTATGGCAGGATATCATAATGTCATTTTGGTTTTATTACCTGTTGGCTTAGGTATTATTGCAGGATTAATTCCAGCATCTAAATTATTATCTTGGATGTTTAAAAGATTCCCTATTGGTTCTTATTTTGCAATCTTAGGCTTTGTTTTAGCATCTATTCCAGTAATATTTGTTAATTTCTTCCAAGAATATGGAAGTAACCCAAGCACTACAGCTACACTTCAAATCATTTTAGGTTTTATATCCCTTCCTATAGGCTTTGTATTATCTTATTTCTTATCTAAACTTAAAATGAATAATAAAGAAGATAATGAGATAGATGGTAATACTATAGTAGTAGAAGAAAAAGAAATACAACAAGAACAAGTAGAAGAAATAGAAGAAAATAAACCAAATATTATAAAAGATGAACAACCGTAATGGTTGTTTTTCTTCTTGAAAAAAAGACACCTATACAAAAGATATAAAAAGTGTTATAATAACTTTAAGATAAACTAAAATGTTTGGAGGTAATGATATGAGAAAGAAAGAAGCATCCTATCTTGATACAAAGAAAAGAACAAATCCTTTACTTGTTCTTGCAATTATTGCAGCTATCATTTTAGTATTTGGTATTATTCATTATGCTAGAAATTATAATGAATTAGAAGAAAGACGTCATAGAACAATCGAAGATGTTTTAGAAGCAGTAGAGCATCCAACCAATTTAGATGATGAGGAAGAAACCAAAACATCTGGTGTTGAAACAACAACAGAGGTTGAAACTACTACAGAAGAATAGTAAATTTCCCTTAAGATAACCTTAAGGGATTTCTTTTAGGAGAAATCATGACAAAAGAAGAAATGAAAATATATGCAGATAAATATAGAAAAACAATGAAAAAACTATCTATCGGCTTAAGTATATTTATCTTTATTATAGCTGCTATATTATTTAGTGTTGCAATTATATTCTTTATATATGGTAATGATAAAATTATGTATATTTTAGGTGGTATCATGGCTACACTTGGAGCAGTAGATATTTTAGGTGGAATTAAGCTAATTTCTTATTCAAAGAAGAAGTTTACTAATATGAAGGATTTAGATTGTGCCATTCACTATTGTAAAATTCATGGCTTTGATTCCAAAATGGAATAGAAAAAAAAGGGATTTTTAGAAATCCCTTTTTAATTTGCTTCCTTTTTTTTAGCTTCCTTTTCAGCTTTCTTTGCTGCACGCTTAGCCTCAAGTTCAGCTTTTTCTTTTTTCTTTGCCTCTTCCTTTTCGTTAGCATCGTTCATAGACTTCATAACGGCTCTAACCTGCTTTTCTGATGGAGTTCTACCCATCTGCTGGAACATTGCACGAATCATTGCCTCACTTACAGGAGGGTTTTTCTTTAATTCCTTCTCAAATAGCTTTCTAACTAAGAAGAATGTTGCAATTGCAGTAGCAAGTAAAACAAAGACAACAATTAAAACAAACTGCCAAATGGCTAAGTCCATATGTCCTGATTCAACTTCTAAAAACATAAACTATGACTCCTTTACTTTCTAGTTTATTTTACACTTTAAGGAAGCAATTTTCAACTATTATTTTTTAAGATAGAAAAATAATGGTTATGCTAGACAAACTAGGCTTTAAATACTATAATTAAAGTAGAATAATGAAAGGGGAAATGAATATGCCAAGAGTTGTTGTAGAAGATAACTGTATCGCTTGCGGTGCATGTGCACCTGAGTGTCCTGTTAGTGCTATCACAGTTGAGGATGTTTCCCGCATCGATGCTGATGCATGTATTGATTGCGGTGCATGCCAGGGTGTTTGCCCAGTTGACGCTATCGTTGAAGGATAAAAACATTTTATAGATTTAAGGGCTTAGGCCCTTTTTTCTTTTTTATAAAAAGAATAGGGACGAATTAAAACTCGTCCCATAATCCTCTTTTTCTACGTTCTTTTTTCTTTTGCTCTAAAATAGCCTTTTGTCTATTAATTTCAGCTTTCTCTTCCATACGAAGTACATCTGTTAAATTCTCATAAATATAGAATTCAAGCTTAGAGAATGTCTTTTTAGCAAGCTCCTCTGTCATTAAGCCTGTAGTTAATAAAACATGATAATTATTATATCTACTCTTATTTAAGCGGTAGCTTTCCTTATTTACTCGAATCTTAGTATATTTATTCTTAATACCATCAATATCAATTCCCATATCAGGGAAGATATATCTCCAGTGGAAATCGGATGTATATTTATGAATCAATCTATTCTTATCATCATATTCACATCTTTCCCAAAATCCAGAAGAATTCGTGTAATAAGATTGTGCTCCAAAGGAAGTATAGGAATATTCTTCCCATCTACCAGTAGAAGACATATGCTTAACTAATTGATCTTCTTTATCATAAAAGTAATCATCCCATTCTCCATTAGAAGATTCTGAATGAGTTAAATTACCATTTTTATCATATCTTTTTTTCTTCCAAATTCTCTTTTGACCAGATTCAGTTTTATCTTCTTCGAAGATACTTTTATATTTAGCATTGAATACTAAATATCTTTCCGGATAAATTTCAACCGTCATCCCGACAGGATTATTCATATAAATCATGTTTGTATCATCCTTTAGGATTTGAATATTAAATCCTCTTTGTACAAACTCCTGAATGATCTTTTTTTGAAATTCATTCGTTTCCATGAAATCACTCCAATCAATTATTCAAAAAGTAATTCTAATTAAAATTATAAGTTAAATTTCATACTCTATCAAGTACTTAAAACTTAAATTTTAAAAATGATACAAAAGATAAAAAAATGGGTAGAAAAGAAAACTGCAGAATTAATTTTCTGCAGCATTTTCATTATTATTTTCAGTATCATCTTCAACAGTTGCCTCAATTGGGTCAACCTTTTTCTTTTTAAATGAATTTTCAGTTCCATTAGCTAATCTCTTATAATTTGGTATATGCTTATAAATAATTATTACACCAGGAACTAAAATA
>NZ_QXEV01000012.1 GCF_003550015.1 Anaeroplasma bactoclasticum | reverse complement strand
CAGCTGACTCCCTAACTATTCGCTTTTTATCGCACGTATATAATACGCGTTAGGGCCTCCCGGGGTAATTCACTAATCTTTCATCCCACAACCTCTTGATTTACTGTTTTGGTTTTACGTTTACCATTAGGACTTCAGTTTGATTTGCAACCTTATCCACTTACCATTTAGCCTCATCAAGTTTCTGTTCGTAGGCTCAAGGATTTTGCTACACCTCTTCCTTCACCCATAGGATTACTCCTAACGGCTTGAGGTTCGCTACACTTGGCGGTAAATACCCGTGACTGGACTTTCACCAGTAAGATTAGTGCCATGCCCGGCACACAAATAAAAAGGCCTTTGAAAAGGCCATTTTACTACTTAAATAAGCTCTTAAATTTTTCCCAAGGAGATTTCTTTTCCTTTTTCTCACATTGAGCAAGCTGACTAATTAAATCAGATTCTTCTTTAGAAAGATTTGTAGGAATTACTACATTACAAATAATATATTGGTCACCACGTGAAGATCCACCCTTTGGATTTTTAGTACCTCTACCTCTTAGACGAAGCTTTGTACCAGGCTGAGTACCTGCAGGAATTTTAACAGATACATTACCATCAATAGTTGGAACTTCAATATTATCACCTAAAGCGGCTTGACTGAAGGATAGTGGGATTTCAAGATAAATATCTTGTCCATCACGCTTAAACTGTGGATGGTCTGCAGCAAAAATCTTAAGGTATAAATCACCATTAGGTCCTCCGTTAAAGCCAGCCTCTCCAGCACCTGGTACACGAATAGACATACCAGATAGGATACCTGCTGGAATATTAACATCAACCTCTTTATTGATTCTTACACGGCCCTTACCATTACATTCAGGACACTTCTTACCAATAATTTTACCCTTACCACCACAATCAGGGCAGGCTGCCTCAACATTTGTATATCCGAATATTGTCTGTTGACGCATAATAACTCTACCACGTCCATTACACTTTGGACATGTTTTAATATCGCTTTTTGATGCAGCACCAGTACCACCACACTGGATACAATCATCCTCTACAGATACACGAATTCTCTTTGTGCAGCCAAATACTGCCTCCTCAAAGGTAATATTCATTTGTTTTTCTACATCTGCACCCTGGTGAGGAGCATTAGAAGATCTTCTTCCTCCACCACCAAAGAAGGAATTGATAATATCCTCAAATCCTCCGAATCCGCCTCCACCGAAGCCACCAAAGCCTCCTGCTTGAGCGCCACCAAATCCAGCGGTTGGATCATCAAAGCCATATTGGTCATATCTTGAACGCTTCTGAGGATCAGATAAGGTCTCATATGCCTCATTAATTTCCTTGAATTTTTCTTCGGCACCTGGTTCCTTATTTAAATCCGGATGGTATTTTTTTGCTAAAGAACGATATGCTTTTTTTATTTCATCATCTGAGGCTCCCTTTTGTAATCCTAAGACCTCATAGTAGTCACGCTTATTTGCCATAACTACACCTCCTCATATAATAACGATAATTGAAGGGCACAGTGGCCCTTCAACAATCTAAACTCTTTAAATTATATTACTGAACATCAGAGAAATCAGCATCTACTGTGCCATCATTTCCTGCTGCTCCACCCTGGTTTCCACCATTTGTTGGATTACCCTGGTTCTGCTGATATGCCTTAACTGCGATATCCTGTGCAACCTTTTCAAGTTCTTCCTTCTTAGTACGAACTAAGTTAAGATCATGGCTATCGATTGCCTTCTGTAATTCTTCACATAGGCTTTCAGCATTAGCCTTTTCAGTAGGATCTACATTCTGTAAATCATTTAATGCCTTCTTAGTCTGGAAGATTAACTGGTTAGCTTCATTTAATAAATCAGCCTCTTCCTTACGTCTCTTATCAGATTCAGCATTCTCTTCTGCTTCCTTAACCATACGCTCAATTTCAGCATCAGATAAGCCAGAACCAGACTGAATTGTAATCTTCTGTTCCTTACCAGTACCTAAGTTCTTTGCAGAAACATTAACGATACCATTTGCATCGATATCGAACTTAACCTCAATCTGTGGAACTCCACGAGGTGCAGCTGGAATATCAGCTAACTGGAATCTACCTAATGTCTTGTTATCTGCAGCCATTGGACGTTCACCCTGTAAAACATGGATATCTACAGCTGGCTGATTATCAGCAGCAGTGGAGAATACCTGGCTCTTAGAGCATGGAATAGTTGTATTTCTTGGAATCATTACTGTAGAAACACCACCTAATGTTTCAATACCTAAAGAAAGTGGAGTAACATCTAGTAATAATACGTCCTTAACATCACCTGTTAATACACCACCCTGAATTGCAGCACCCATTGCTACAACCTCATCTGGGTTAACGCTCTTATTAGGCTCCTTGCCTAATTCTTTCTTTACTAATTCCTGAACAGCTGGCATACGAGTTGAACCACCAACTAATAATACTTCGTCTAGATCCTTTGGAGTAAGCTTAGCATCCTTTAATGCTCTTCTTACTGGTCCTAAACAACGCTCAGTAAGTGGACGAGTTAAATCCTCAAACTTAGCTCTAGATAATGTTCTATTTAAATGTAATGGACCTGCTGTAGGTGACATAGAAATGAATGGCAATGAAATTTCAACAGAAGATACACCAGATAAGTCCTTCTTAGCCTTTTCTGCTGCGTCCTTTAATCTCTGAAGAGCCATCTTATCATTAGATAAATCTACACCAGACTCCTTCTTGAATTCAGCAACTAACCAATCCATAACTGCCTTATCGTAGTCATCACCACCAAGTACATTATCACCAGCAGTAGCTAATACTTCGAATGTACCATCAGCTAAAGATAGAATGGAAACATCGAATGTACCTCCACCTAAGTCGAATACTAATACAGTCTTTTCCTTATCCTGCTTATCAATACCATAAGCAAGTGCAGCTGCAGTTGGCTCGTTGATGATACGAAGTACATCTAAGCCTGCGATCTTACCTGCATCCTTAGTTGCCTGACGCTGTGCGTCATTGAAATATGCAGGAACTGTAATAACTGCCTTGTCAACAGTCTCACCTAAATATGCTTCTGCAGTCTTCTTTAAATTCTGAAGAATCATTGCAGAAATTTCCTGTGGAGTATATTTCTTACCTTCAATATCTACACGGTAAGCATTATCTCCCATATGTCTTTTAATTGAAGATACAGTGTTAGGATTTGTGATTGCCTGTCTCTTTGCAACATCACCAACCTGAATCTCACCATTCTTGAATGCTACAACAGATGGAGTAGTACGTGCTCCTTCTGGATTTGTAATAACCTTTGCGTCCTGTCCTTCCATAACAGATACACATGAATTTGTTGTACCTAAGTCGATACCAATAACCTTATTTGATGCCATAATTAATCCCTCTTTCTTTTTTAACTAACTATATTTTCTTCGGATTCAGCTTTTGCCTCTTCCTTCTTTTCTTCAATTTTTTTATTTACTAAAACCATAACTGGTCTTAATACTCTATCCTTATACATATAACCTGCTTGTTTAATTGCAAGTATTGTATTTTCCTTTTTATCCTCTTCGTATGCTGTATCAACTACCTGCATAACTCTAGGATCAAATTCATCTCCAACATTGGCTACAATTGGAGCTAATCCCTCAGCCTTTAAAATATCTACAAGCTGATTTGTAATCATCTGAAATCCAATTACATAATTTTGAACCTCAGGTGATGGAGCCGGCATATTAACAATCATTTGTAGCATATCTACTGGGTTGATCAATTCACCAACAACCTTTTGAGATGCATATTTACGATCCTTAATAGCTTCTTCCTTTAATCTCTTTTTTGTATTTTCAAGCTCAGCATAAGCCTTTAAATACTCATTCTTAAGATTCTTATAATCTTCTTCTAACTTTTTCTTTTCTTCTTCAAGCTTTGTAATGGTTTCCTTATATTTATCCTTTTTTTCTTTTTTGGATTCCTTCTTTTCTTCCTTTACTTCAGCTTGAGAATCCTCATCCTTTAAAGGAGTTTCCTTAATCTCTTCCTCTGTCAACTTCATCACTACCTTTTATCTAATTTTTTCATGCTGTTAGCTACATATTCAAGTAGTGGAATAGTAGCACGATAATTCATTCTTGTAGGACCTACAAATAATATAGTTCCCATCTCATTTTCATTAATTGCATATGGAATAGTTATGATAGAACATTCCTCAAGACCATTACACAAATTCTCAGATCCAATATGAATCTTAATTCCTTGGATTTCCTGAGTAGTAAAGCTTTTCATTACTTCACTATTAATTGCTGCAATAACCTTTTGGATTACTTCTCTATCTTGGAATTCTGGTTGACTAAATAATTTAGACAAGCCAGCATCATAGGTTTCACCCTTTAAGAAATTTTCAAAGCTCTTAATCATGAAGTTTAAGATATCATCTTGGAAATCTACCATTTGTCTTATTCTTGGCTTTGCAGCCTCTTTCGATAAGACATCTCTTATTTCATAAATGCTTCTTCCATACATTGCTGTATCAAACATAGAGATGATTCTCATTAAATCATCCATCTTATATCCTTGTGGAATATAAATCTTGTGGCTTTCAACATCACCTGTTGAAGTAACAATCAACAATACTGCCTCGCTTGTAGATTCAAGTGGAACAATTTCCATCTTTAAAACCTTCGCAAGCTCAGAAGATGTACCAATAATTGCTGTATAATATCCTGTTAAATCACTTAAGAAATTTGTAAGCTTCTTGATAGCCTCTTCCTTAGTAATTAATTTATTATCTAAGATATCATCTACATATTGGAAATATTCTGATACAACCTCATCTCTAATAACTAAATGATCTACATAATATCTATAGCCCATCTCCGATGGAACTCTACCTGAGGAGGTATGAGTTTTCTTTAGGTATCCTGTTTCCTCTAAATGCTGCATCTCATAGCGGATGGTTGCACTGGAATATGTTAAATAAGGCTTCTCTGTAAGACTCTTTGAACCTACAGGCTCATTTGTTGTTACGTATTCTTCAATAATTGCTTTTAAAATAAGCTTTTGTCTATCCGTTAGCACAAGCAACACTCCTTTTTAGCATTTGCACTCTCAATCTCTAAGTGCAACTATATTATAAAACTAATCTTTGGCACTGTCAATCAAAAAGTGCCAAACTTTATAATTAATTTTTAAAGTAAAAAAAGGTATATTTTAAAAATATACCTAATAAAAAATAGAATGTCAAAAGATTAGAAATCTTTCCGTCTTTTTACCAGTTTGAATATATAGCTTTCCGTCATAACAAAGAATAGTACCAAATATTCTAACTCTTGGTTGATCCCCTTCTACTGTTGCTAAAGAATAGGATTATACTTCATTTAAAAAAATTATAAACTCTTTCTATATTTGTCATTATTATTTTCCTTTCTGTTTTTAGATTAAATCCCTATTCAAAAAGCACTATAATAATGCTTCTAATTCTTTTCTTTTTTCTTCAATTAAAGAAACATATTTTGTATAATCTATATCCTCTTTATTCCTTAAATGCTCTGTTATATCTACAATAGGCTTTAATAATGGATCTAAAGATAAATTCGCTAAAATCCCCTTTAAGCCATGAGAAGCACTAAAGGCATTCTCATAATCCTTAAGCTTGATTGCTTCATATAATTTATTGAATCCAGGGTTGTTTGGTATCATGCCAACAAGCCTTATATACAAGGCTTCATTCTTAGCACATCTTAAAACACCCTCTTCTACATTCGCTCCATAATTCTTTAATTTTTCTTTAGTTAGCATTTATTTAAATTCCTTTCCAAAGAATTTTTCAAATTCAGTACTTGAAACAGGCTTTGAAAAATAATATCCCTGAATGATATCATATTTCAATTCCTTCAATTTTTCTAATTGATTCTTCTCTTCAACACCCTCAGCAATTAATTTTACATTCAAATATTTTGCAATATCGGATACAATTCCAACCATCTTTAATGTCTTATCATTTTTAAACATATCCTTAACGAATTTCATATCTAGTTTTAAAACATCAAAGGATAGGGTAGCTAAAGTATTTAAGGAGGAATAGCCACTACCAAAATCATCAATTTCAATCTTAAAGCCTTTACTTCTTAATTCATCAATAATTCCAATGATTTGACTGGTTTCATTATTATAGCCAGATTCTGTAATCTCTAAATATAAATCCTTTGGATCAATTTCATTTTCCTTTGCAATAGAGGTTATGATATCTACAATCTTTGGGTCAAACATATCAATTCTAGATACATTTATTGAAACCGGAAGCATGATATTATATTTCAAATACCATTCTCTCATCTTTCTTGCAGTTTCCCTCCATACATATTGATCTAATATTTTTATATTACCATTCTCCTCAAATAAAGGAATGAACATACCTGGAGAAATAAAGCCTAGCTCTGGGTGAATCCAGCGGACTAAGGCCTCTGCAGAGGACAATTTATAGTTATCTCCTTGAATGCTAATCTTAGGCTGGAAATATACACAGAATTCATGATTTTCAATTGCCTTTAGGAAATCGTAATTTAATCTTTCCTTAAATAATTGGTTTTTCTGATAATCCTCGCTATAAATATTATAAAATTTTGTGTTTGCACTTCTGATTTCATCACAAACCATCTTCGCTCTATCGATAATTGCATCAACAGATTCTTCCTTTTTATTTGAAGAATAAATACCTAAACGAACAGAAATGTTTGATGCATTATATTTTTCCTTTAGTTCCTTATGAATAAAAACAATAACCTTATCATAATCCTCTAAATGATTGACATATAATGCAAAATAATCTGCTTGTATTCTAGATACAATACCATCATTTTGTAATGCGATAGCCTTTAGGATATTGGAAATATATACTAAAGCCTTATCGCCCTCTTCTTTACCATAAAGCTCATTATATAAATGGAAATGAGAGATATTTAAAACAACCATATCCTTTGCCTCACCATTTCCGTATTTATCAATTCTTTCCACATATTCCATAAATACAGGCTTGTTGTAGCAATCTGTTAATTCATCCTTTTCTGCAGTACTTACGATAATTCTTTTTTCAGATAATTCGATAGAACGATTGACTCTAGCCATAATAATTTCATTTAAATCAAATGGCTTAGTAATAAAATCTACTGCACCTAGGGTTAGTGCCTCAAGCTCACTATCCTTATCCCCTGTAATTACAATAATAGGGATATCCTTATATACATCGCTTTCCTTTATTTTTCGGATTACCGTAAATCCATCCATAAATGGCATATTTAAATCCAGTAAAATAAGTGAAATTGGCTTTGGGCTTTCCTCTAGGGTACGCATTACCTCTAAACCATTATTTGCAATTAATACCTCGTATTCACTAGATAAAATTTCCTTTAATATTTCTTGATTGATATATTCATCATCTGCAATTAAAACATATCTTTTTAGCTTATTAATAATATTATTATTCATAAAATGAACCTCTATTTCCTTAAGTTTCCTGAAAGATAAATTCTAATATTTATATTATTATATAATATTTTACCCATTTAGAGCTATAAATTCTTCAATTTATAGTTATTTTTTTTACAAAATATGCAAAAATGTTACAAAAATAAAAACCATTCCTCAAAAGAAGAATGGTCTTATCTTTCTTAATCCTTGAAGCTACCGTAATTGCTTATAGCCTCATCAATCGTCATTTCTCCTCTTCCTACCTTGTAAGATGCAATTCTAAGCTGAACGGTTAGAGGATCCTTTATACCGATAACCTCCGGGAAAATAATTCTTGCCTTGGGAATGCTACCAAATGGCTCATATACAGAATCTAGTGGCATATCCTTTGTTGGAGTTACAAGCCTCTTAATCGATGCCATAGCGTTTAACTCCTTGCTTGAAATTAAGAATTTCATGAATTCATTGGTCATATCTAAATTCTTGCAATCCTTATTTACAGAAAATTCAACAGATGGACTGTCTATGAAATAGCCACCATCCTTTGTTAAAGGAATTGGATAGAAGGAATAATTAAATGGAGAAGCCTTAAATGCTTCAGATTCTGCTTCTCTTTTCTTAGTGCCAGATACTGTATCTGCCGTACATACCATCATTGGTACATCGCCCTCAAAGAAGCGTAATAATACCTTTTTATAATTTTCCTCAATCTTATCGCATTCCTCTAAATTAATACAGCCCTTATCTACTAAATCTGTAACAGCCTTTAAAGAATCTCTCATATATTCTCCTGCAGATGGATTTAAATCATTCGCAAGTGCTAAAGCACTAGGATTCTTTTCTAGTGCTGCAACAAATAGTGGATAGGCAATCGTATTCATAAAACAGCTTGAAGGCGTTAGGCTATAGCCCATAATTGGGCTTACATATCCTTTATCCTTGAAGGATAAGGATGTAGAAACTAAGGTATCCCATGTCGATGGTATTGTAATACCTTCCTTTTTAAATAAATCATTATTGACAAGCATGCCATAGGTTCTAGAGAAAACAGGTACCATATATACATTACCAGAAGAATCCTGATTAATAAGTCCCTTACGAATACAATCTAAATTGAATTTAAGATTTTTATTCGAAAGTTCCTCCATATGAGAAACTACAGAGCTATATTTATCATTTCCCATCATCCATGTGTAGGAAAAGAAAATATTAGGCTTATCGGAAGAATCTAATACCGTAGCTAAGGTATTATTATAATCATCTAGCTTTCTATAGCTTAGGCGAACATTAGGATAATAATCATTAAATTTATCAAATTCTGCCTCTAATGCTTCAAAATTATCATAGCTTCCTACAATATCGATATCACATTCCTTATTCCTATCTAAGGATGGAACAAATTCCTCACTTTGCTCGCCTTCAGTTGGGGAAGAATTACCCTGTCCGCAGGATAAAAGTGATACACCCATTAAAGCACCCAAAAACAAACCCATTACCTTTTTCATTTCTTTGCTTCCTCCTTTATTCTTCTTATTTCTTTAATTACAAGCTTTATGTCTACAGGCTTTGCGATATGTCCATTCATACCAGCATTTAAGCATTCTGTAACATTTTCAGAGAAGGCATCTGCCGTCATAGCGATGATTGGGATAGAGGATTGGTATTTGTCCTCAAGCTTTCTTATCTCTCTTGTTGCATCAAGTCCATTCATCTCTGGCATTTGAATATCCATGAAGATTAATGTATATTCATTAGGCTTTGCCGCCTTCATCTTTTCTAAGCAAACCTTACCATTTTCCGCTCTTTCTGCAGTAATTCCATACATAGAAAGTAAGGCAGAAATAATTTCCCAGTTGATATCATAATCCTCTGCAATTAAGACATTTACACCCTCTAAATCGGAATAATCACCATCAGGCTCAACTGCCTTTGCCTCAGTACCTAAAATCTCATTAATTTTATCGTATAAGGTGGATTTAAATAATGGCTTACTTAAGAAGCCGTTTACTCCAGCCTCCTTAGCCTCTCTTTCTACATCCTGCCATTCATATGCAGAAATAAGTAAAATTGGTGTATCGGAATCGATTTCCGCTCTTATTCTTCTTATAGTTTCTATACCATCAATATCAGGCATTTTTAAATCGATGATGACAATATTATAGCCCTTTGCAAGCTCATGCCTATGCTTAATCATTCCGATTGCCTCAAGACCACTTCTTGCCTCCTCCACGTTTAAGCCTAAGGAGGATAGGGTATCCTTAGCTGTCTCTAATAAAACCTCATCATCATCCGCAATTAAGACATCTAATGCCTCAAGCTTCATTTCTCCTCTTTGATAATCGGATAAAGGAATATCTAATACAACAGTGAATGTTGTACCCTTACCCTCTTCACTTTCACATTCAATTGTGCCCTCCATAAGGTCTACCATTTGTTTTGTGATGGCAAGACCTAAACCTGTACCCTGAATGCTGTTGATTCTACTATCGGTTTGACGGGAGAATGGCTGATACATGGTCTCCATGAAGCTTTTGCTCATACCTATACCTGTATCAGAAACCCTATAGGTAAGCTTAATACAGCCCTCCTTATTTGACTCCTCCTCCTTTAAATCTACACTAACCTTTCCATAAGGCTCTGTATATTTAATGGCATTCGATAGGATATTAATATAAATTTGATTTAATCTTAGCTGATCTGCATATAAATATTCCTTTTCTATACGGCTGATATGGAAGCTAAAATCGATATTCTTTGCTTTAATTAAAGGCTGAGATAAATTCATTAAATTTTCAGCAGTTAAAACGATAGAGAAGGTTTGTGGGGATAAATTCAATTTTCCACTTTCCACCTTAGAAATATCTAATATATCATTAATTAATGTCAACAAATGATTACTTGCAAGAGTAATCTTATGCAAGGCATCACTAACTGATTTTTTATCATCAATATTCTTTTGTGCGATGGTTGTAAGACCAATAATCGCATTCATTGGAGTTCTAATATCATGCGACATCGTCGATAGGAAATCTGTTTTAGCCTTACTTGCGGTTCTTGCCTCTCTTGCAGTAATTTGAAGCTTTTTATTAAAATACAGCATAACTACTAAATCGAAGACAAATAATATGATAAGGCCTATAGAAACAAATCCTATTAAAAGCCAGTTTTCTGTATTTACATTTAAATCCTTTAGTGGCATAAAGCTAAGTAAGGTCCATCCACCAGTTTGGGCAAATGGGGTATAGGAAAGGATACATTCCTCACCACGAGAATTAAGCATAATAAATGAGCCTGTCTTCGATGTTATTCCCTTAAAGAAGCTATCGGATTCCTGTGGGTCTATAGAATTATAGGATCTATAGAATTCAAAGAAGCTAGAATTCTTGAAGGAATGTCCTTTAATAATATAATCTCCATCACCATCAATAATGGATAGCTCCGCATTTACAAATTCCTCCTGAGGGAAGCTCCATTTTTCTTTTAATTCAGAAATCGGTAATACTCTAAGTAGGATCGCTCTTTTCATATCTAGGCCATCCTTAAGATTAATAAAATTACAGAACGCAATCGATTGCTCACCATTTACTGGATTCGTATACGCTCTAGATATATTAATGGATTCTCCCATTCCATAAATCCAGCTATCATCATTTAACAAGCCTAATCTTTCATAGGAAACAGAATAATCCGTTGGACTTGATGCTCTACCTCTTGTAGATAAGCCCACTAAGGAATCCTCAAATACGATATGTGCGGATGCATTCGCTAAAACATGGGAAACTCGAATAAAGGATATGGCATCCTCCATAGTCATTTCTTGGCTATTGATGTATCTTGCCCAAACATCACATATACGCTGCTCTCCTTCAAGATAATTCTCTGTAACAAGCTCCATAGAAATGGTTGTATTTTCAAAATGCTCTATTTGTCTTTTCGTATTTTCTTTTGTTTCAGCATTTGAAAATATAATGACAAAAAGCATCATCATAAGCATAATAAAGACGTTAACAATTATAATCCAAATTCTTTTCATCATAATGTCATTCGCCTCCTTATAAAATATATCTATACTTTTTTAAGCCAGTTTATACAAAAATATACTTTTATTTATTATACTACAGATTTGATACTTTTTAAATTCCTTTCATATGTTTCATTATATTTTCACCTCAAGTGTTAATAGACATCTAGAAGCAAAAACGGGGGAATTTTTCAAAAAAGATGAAAAACAGAATCATCGCTAGGATGATTCCTTTTTTGTGCAAAAAGAAAAGGAGTGTCCAATGACACTCCATAGGAAACTAGTTTCCTCCTCCACCTTCTTCAAAGCCTTGAGATAATTCTCTTTGCTCATCAACGAAGGAATCCATATTCTTATATTCATTTTGAGCATTATTTTCTTCACGCTCAGAAATAACAACCTGTGGGAATGGGAAGATAACTCTATTCTTATCAAAGATAATCTTAATTTCACGATTTAAATCTCTTTGAACCTGATACTTATCATCCTCGTTACATTTTGCAACTAACTTAATTGTAACTCCAGATTCACCTAATGCTTCAATTCCCTTATAATAAGGACCTTCAACAATAGTTGGAATTCTTTTTCTCATATAATCTAAGTTTGCTTCAATTACAGATTCTACTCTTTCAATAGATTCATCATAATCAATATCAATATTACAAATCGCAACAGATAGCTGCTTAGAGTTATTTACGATATCTGTAATATTTGAATTATTTACAATCTTAACATTACCAGCTAAATCAACAATCTTTGTTGTACGAAGACCAATGGCCTGAACTACACCTCTCCAATCATCAATTACAACTGTATCACCAACCTGGAAGTCACCTTCAAAAATAATGAATAATCCAGAAATGATATCTGCAATTAGAGACTGGCAGCCTAAACCTACAATTAAAGTTACAATACCTGCAGATGCAAGTAATGTAGTAGGATCTACACCCCATGCAGCTAATGTGAATAATAATACACAAATAAAGCTTGCGTATTTAATAATACTTTGAAGTAAGGAAATTGTAGTCATTAAGCGCTGATTCTTCTTCTTAGGTAAATCTAAGATAAATTTTAAAATTCTATAAGGAACAATAAATGCGAATATGATTACGATTGTCTTAATAATACGAACTAATACCTGAGTAGCTTGGTCTGTAAATGTAGCACCAAAGTCTTCATATAGGTTATAGAAAATAGAATCGTCAGGGAAGATGTTCTTACGGAAGAATATTACCGCAAGTAATGCAGCACCGATAACCCAAAAAACTATTTCTACAACGCTTATTTTTAATTTCTTGTTTTTCATTTTAAATATTCCTCCTAAATTTGAACAACATAAGAATAAGTTTCTTTTGTTCCATTACTATTAAATGATAATTCAAAATAAGCTTCTCCACCAGCTAAATGAATAATACTTATTCTTTGCTGGTCATGTAAATTATCTGTGAAGCTACATTTACTTATAACTCCATCAGAATCTTTAATAAATGCATCAAAATCTGTAAATATTCCATAGTCATCTTGGAAATCCATTTCAAATAGGAAGCATCCCGAATTTTCAAAATCACTCATATAGGATACACTTCTAAATACAGATTCATATTGATTAACCTCTAAAATCATAGAATCATAGGTTCTATTAACTAACCCTGTGTTACCACAAAGTCTAAATGTAAAGGATACAGAATCTTTTGTTTTAAGCTTTTCTTCAATATTTAAATCTAAGGTATCTAGTATACCACTATATGGACCATTTATAGTTTCTTCTACATCTGTAATGATTTCTTTTGTTGTAAGTGCATTCGATGCTGTTCCTTCATAGATTTCAAAATACATTGTATTTCCTTTTTCTACATCAGAAACATTTACCTCATAAACAATATGATTATCTTGGAATTCAAGCTTTTCAATTTTTCCATCCATATTAATATTAACTAAGCCAGATGTACCAATAACAATTAAGGATGCAACACCAACGACTGCAGCACCAGTGGCAAGCTTACCACCAGATGCCGCATCACGTTTAATTCTTTGAACCTTAGTTTCTACTGGATATTCCTTATTTAGATCATCAGATTCCGCTGCACTTATGTATTCCTTAGCGAATCTTTCCTCTTTGGGATCTTTATTAAATTCCTTCGAGCTTTTAAACTCTTCAGGGTCCCTATTATTCTCTAGATCCTGTCGCATAATGTGCCCTCCTCTTTATGATAATATGTCTTGCAACAATTACGCATACAAGCGCAAACACTGCAGATGCAAATACAAATACAACAATTACCTCTGTACTTGTTAGGTTTGAACTTACTGGTATGACAAGCTTAGCCTCTAAATTGCTAGAGAATGTAGAAATACAATCATCATAAGTCATATCATTGCCAGCTTCAATCATTTTTCTATATTCTAAGTAGAAAGTATCAAAATCAGAATATTGATCTACTAAATCTAAATATACATTCTTTAAGGACATTCTCTTAGTAAAATCTAAGTTTTCAATCTTAATAATATATATTCTATCTAAATCATTTAATACAATAACCTGCATATGAGCTACTACTGCAGCTTCTGCTGCCTTGAAGAAGATAGCATCATATTCCTCACGGTTAAATGTATAATCCTCATAAGTTTGTGATTGTAATAGAGTTACACACTTACTGATATTCTGTGTTACCATTTGACTATCCGTATGATGTACTTGCTTATTCACATCCTTCATTAGAATTACAGTATTTCCAATATATTCATCCTTAAATTCATTTAAATCTACATGAGAATAATTGGAATAATTGTATTCTAATAATTCATCAACCTTATTAATTACAAAGCTTGTTTGATTTTGGATATCTAATGAATTTGTATTAGTTAATGCAGTAAGCTTAATGGATTGCTTCTGATTTATAAGATCACTTAAGGAAATATTATATGTAGAAATAATAGAATCACTTACATTTAAAACATTGATGACATAATTCTTATATCTAGCTAAATTCTTTGTTGATGCATTACCATTGAATGCTAAATCAGAAAGCTCATCAATACACTTGTTTGCATAATCCATAATACGATTAGCATCTAGGTGAGATACAGGAATTCTTGCATCCTCAATTTCAGTTAAATAACCAATAACCTCAGTTAAGAATTCAACGAATTCTTGAGCTTCTACTCCATCCATTTCAACTGCATAATCTTTAGATAATTTTTCTTGGTATAAAGATAGATATCTTTGAACTGTTGGATTATCAAAATAGCTAACAGCAGCATCAATTACACTTAAGCCTAAGGCTTGTGAATTAATATATAGCATTTCATCAAAGCTTAGAGTTCTAACCTCAAATACATATGCATCGGATGCACAATAATCATCATCTGCCTTATAGCGATATGTAATTTTATATGTTGTATTTTCCTTTAGATTAGATACTTCAAAATCTCTACCTACTTGGTATGAACCATTTTCAAAATAGAATTCATATTTTTCATTAATATGTAAGGATATAGAATTATTTGTTCTAGAAATTAAATAAATATCATCTAAATCTCCATCATATTTTGGATTACATACCAAAATAGTCATTTCAAACTTATAAGGAGCTAGTGATATATCATTTGGTTGGAATAATACAACAAATGATTCTGTTGCGGATTCTACCTTTTTAACAACATGTGTTGAATCTTCAAATCTAAATTCACCTGGAATTATTTCATTTCCAATCTTGACTAAACCGCCAGTAAATACTGCCTTACCTAATGTTTCATTTTCATGAAGCATAGAAACATTTGGCATTGTAATTAAAGAATAGCTTGCGCCTTCTTGTCCATAAACTAAAACATCACTTGCTGGCATTACCTCAAATGGAATCGCACTCCAAGATACAAAATTGAAATCTCCATCATAAAGAGTTGGATCATATTCCCAAAGGATAATGTCATCGCCATAATAATATTCATCTTGGTAAACTAAAGTATCCTTAATGAAATAATATACATTATATTTACATTTTTCTTCTTGTAAATCAATTTCATAATCATTCTCTTTAGAAGAAATTAATAAGATATTACCAACCTTAGTTTCACTTGTAACATAGGTATAGCCTGGTTCTTTAGTAACCTCAACACCAACGATAGAATTTGTTAAATGATAGCCTAAATTGGAAACAGATAAATGATCTATTCCATCTGGAATTGTATATTTAACTAAATTAATCTCTGTAATAGAATCTAAGTCAACATTTAAATATCTAACTGTCTTAGTGATTGGATCAACCATCCACAAGAATCCATGATTTTCTTTATATGTGACTTCTATTCTATTATTATCTAGTACAACAGCTTCTGTGATAATTGTTCTTGCTGTAATTTCTTCTTTATTGTCGGCAATAAAGAACATTCCTTCTATAACAGTACCACTGAAGTTAATTGTATATTCCTTTGTAATACCATAAATAATACTTGCATATAAAGTTACATTTGCTGCTGGCATAGTATCTAATGTATCATTCCATTCCGATTTTCTATAGCCTTGTAATTGCTCATTGGATGGCTCCCAAATAGTAACACTATCGCCACAGTAATAATCATCTGTATGAACTAAATTACCATCTAAATAGTAATAAATATGATATTGTCTTCTTGCAACAGAAAGTGCAATTTCTAAGCTTCCAAGCTCATTAGAAATCTCTTGCATAGAGGCAATACGAATCGTATTGGAATTATAAATATTTACTAATCTAGCTAATTCTGCATCTGTAAAATATGCATAATACCCTTCTTCAATATCTAATGTTAATGTAACAACATCACCAAATAAATACCATCCTTCACCTGTAACCTCAATATGAGTTTCCTCGTCGCTTGGATCTGCATTTAGAGTAGCAACAGAAATATACTGTAATTCAAATTGTCCGCCACTTCCAACTTCATTTAATGTAGTAAAATAAATATATTCACTTGTCCTTGGAAGCTTTAAATAAACCTCTAAATTACCATTGTCGGAATCATCTGGGAAGAAATAGAATTGATATCTATAGAAATAGCCACCATCCATTACCTTAGATACAGATACCTTATATTGCATTGTATCAATATTATTTGCATCAAAGGATAACTGCTCCATTAATGTTTTTTCTGTTGTTACATTATCTACATAATATAACATGACAGATGATGCAGACATTTCTGTTTCTTCAAAGTCTAATTTTTCACGATTTGATTCATAATAAGTAATCTCAAAAGATGCTCTGCCTGCTTCAACCCAATCCCCATATACGATGACATGATGAGAAGGAATTGTACTTTCTGGAGAAACATACATATCAATCATATTCTCGCCATAATAAATTACATAGCCAGCCAAACGATATCCTTCTTTAGAAATTTCTGGATATGCAGGGAAACTTGATTCAAACTCACAAGTTGTATATGTTTCTGCATTAAAGGTAGGATCATCTAAATATACATCGTCATAATTGAAATCAGGATCATTTGTAATATCACTTCTATCAATATAGAAATATACACGATAGGAGCTCTTTTTATATCCAAAATCAACCATGAAGGTATATTCTTGATCAATATTCTCTACAACAATCTTATTCTTTTCAATTCCAAAAGAATTATCCTTTTGAGAATATTCATATCCTTCTTCACCATCGTATTGGAAGCGTGCTATAAAGGATTCTCCTTTAGATAAATAATATATTCTTGTATCTCCAGAATCACCCTCAGTAGTCATCATTCCATTTATACTTACATCATAGTTATAGCCAAAGCCATCGCCATCTTTATCTCCTATAGTTATAGAATAATAATCATAATTTAATACTTCATCATCTATGCTAACAGGACAAATTGCCTCATCATCTACAAATAACCATAAGTATCCCTCATCTGGTTCAAAATAATATAAGGTGCCATCCTTTACTGCTGCTGAACCTACATTCGTTTCTTCAAAATAGTATTCTAAGCTTGAATACTTAAAGGAATAATTTGCTTCTACTCCATTTAATTTGATAGTTCCAATTTCTTTTGAATAATAAGTAAGAGGCGAATCAGAAGCAAACGCTAAATCTATAATGACATAGACGTTTCCTACAAAAGGATGAAGCGGCTTAGAATCAAATTCAGTTGTATGAAGACTATCTTGATAGAAATGTATACCTGCAATAAGAACATCTTGTCTTACATCATCTTTTTCAAAGATAAACATTTTATTTACATTTAAATAATAATTTAAATATGCTTCTGTATCTTCAACAGTATATCTAAATCCATTATCTTGAGCAAATTGATAATTTGCATAAATCCAGCTACTATTAATTTCTGTAGCTTCTATATTCTCATCAAAAATGAATTTACCTTCTACATCCCATGAATAATTAATAGTATATTCTTTATATGACAAAGTAACATTTATAGATGTATTTTGAGTAACCTCAAGAGAGAATGTACTACCACCTGCTGCATAATTAGAAATTTCATGAACGTGAGCACTTTTACCAAGTTCATCATAATGAGATAGATCAAAAGAAATTGTATATCCTGAAATATAATATGCATATGCATCAAATACAATCGTTTTGGTTTCTTCGGTATTATTTCTAAGCTTAATGGTTGCCTCTATATCATCCGTAACACTATTTTGCGATGACCATATTCTATAAATTGTGAAATCTGAATCAATATCTTCTAAAATAGGAACCTTTGGTGATTCGCCATCTAATTTGGAATCATCAAGTAAAGCCCATAAATACATATTACCATCATAAAAATACGTACATGTTATAGTTGAATCTATACTATTTTCTTCTACACCATAGATTACTCTTACATTTTCATATTCCGTTGGTTTATTGAATTCCATTTTTTCCTTAGAGAAATCAAATGTGAATCCATCAGATGAATAATTATATGTATTTTCACCATATGTGATGCTATTAGGCATAGTATATTGCTTATAATGATAATATGTTAAATTATTATCATCAGATTCTGGAGCTGCGATAGTAAATACAACATAATAATCTCTACAATCGGATGGCGTTGGAGTTTGTCTATAATCAACACCAACATTTGACTCTATATTATACTGTGTATAAACATTCTTATAAATCAAGAATCCCTCAAATTCAATATCATTATATTTACAATGTCGAATTGTTCCTTCTTCTAATATGTATTTAATTGATGTGTCATTTATTGTATATAAAGCATAGAATCCTCTTAATTCTTCGTTAGAATAGGAAGACCAATGCTCAGCAATCGTGTCACTACTTATATTATTAACATAGAATGGACCTTCCTCATTAGAAAACTCTACTTCAATTTGATATCCACTAGTCCAATAATAATTAATGCGGTAGTAAACAAGACTCTTTTCTACAGTTAGATGAATATCATCTTCTAAAACACCCTCATATACACTATTGGTTAAGGTATATTCAGCTGTAGTATTTGCAATTTCATATCCTCTTTCAACATTAAAACGAATAGCATATGGTTTATTCGCTAAAGTGTAAGATAAAAATGCATTATTCTTTTCAAGAACTCCTGTAGATGTAGCTCCACATCCATATTCAAATACATAATCATAGGCAGCTGATTCTTCATCCGTAGTCACATAGAATGTTTTAAACTCTAAAATGGTATCCTCGTGTGTCGCAATATATTCAAGAGTTTGAGCAAAATAGTAATTTGAAACGGATTCGTGTGTTTCATCTTCGTAATGTATAATCCATAAATATGGTTCTAAACCATCTGGAATATATACGGACAAGTGTTTATAATTACCACTATCTGTTTGATTAATTAAAATTCCATCTACTACATCACCATAAGCCTCAGAGCTTGAACAAAATCCAAATTCAAAAGTATTTGCAGCATAATCTTCACCATACTTGAAGCCAAAGCTTTCATCATAATATGTATATTCATAATTCATAGATTCCGATTTTGACATTGCTAGAGTATATACACAATAAATATCTTGTTCTAAATCCTCTAAATTTCCTGTATATTCTATAGAATTTTCAGGATAATTAGGATCATATGTTGTATAATACTTGATTTCAATAATCATGAATCTCTTTGTTGTTTCTAAATCATTGTATAAATATAAATTCTTCTTATCAAAAACTTTAGGAATTCTATCTGTTCCTGCTTCCGTGTAGCAATAATTATTCTCATATAATCCTGCTTCTTCACAGTAGAAAAGATAATCAAAGAAATCATAATCGTGCTTTTCAAAATATTTACCGCCCATGGAATCAACTAAATCACAATTCCAATATTCAAATATTTTATATTGTCTATTTGTTTTGCTAATTATGATATTTACAGTCCAATTATATGATGAGAAAGCATTATGTAATACATTATTAACATTTAAATAGAATGTACTATTGCTTCTATCATATAAATATCCTCTTACACCCAAAGTATTATAATCAAATCGGAAAGTTTGATTTTCTGCTAAAGTGTAATCAGCTAATGGATTAAATGGATATCCATATTTATAAATTCTTTCAACTAGTGCTCCACCATTTTCTTCTACTACACTGTAATAATAATCTGTAGGGTCTGCAGAGCCTAGCATTGGATAGAAATAAATAATAGTTTTAAAATCTTCTTCTAACTCAGCTTCTAAACTATCATCTGCCGTAAAGTTTACATTTAAGATTACAGTATGTAAGCTATCATTATTACCTAAAAACTTAATAAAGCTATCTAAGGATGCAAGATTCTTATATTCTGCTACATCATTATTTAAGTAAGTAAATCTTACAAAAGTATTAGAGAAATTCAAACTAGAATCTGGAGTGATAGACATAGTATAGGATAAATCGGATTGTATTGTACAGCTTAAATAATCCGAAGTAATCGTTTGTCCATTTTGATTTACAAATACAATCTCTGGATCAGTTATATTTGTAGTATCCATTTGAATTGTTCCAGTGAAGGATAAATTACTTTGGTTAAAAATATAATATACAGTGAAATTCATATCTCCTATTACTATTTCTGTAGATAGAGTATCAATAGACTGAAAATCACTTATAGCTGTCTGTATAAATTGAGACTCACCCTCATCATAACGAGTATAAGAATAGGATAAGGTGTAACCAGTTTCCTTTGTTAAATTTAAATTACTATTAATACTGTAATTTACTGGTCTTTTCCCAGAAACCCAAATACGATTAGAAATTCTTACAGTATTTCCTTCATATAAAACATGAGATGCCTTATCATCTGTTTTATTACCATCTTTATCGTATGTTTCACATACATTGTTAATACTTCTATATATTTCATTAGCACCAGCAATTCGTGATAATTTAGATTGATCTTGGCTATCACAAATGAAATAATAAGCGCCTTCTAAAATTTCATATGGGTCAAATGTTGAATTGTAATAAACATTGTTTTTAACAGCTGCATCATAATATGCTAAATAGTATTTATCCCAAAGCTTACTATTGGCAGTAAATTCAAATATTATTTGTTCATCTTCTATAGTTATTCTCTTATAGATATTAGCTTCACTATATCCATTACTACTTTTTTCTACAGCTTTAAATAAATCATCACCTTGATTTATAAAATCATCATAATAAGTCTCATGTTTTAAATTAGTAGTATCAATCCTATATGCCTGATTAGAATATGCTTCAAAGCTATAAGTTACATGTTCATCATTATCATAATAAACCTTATAAGCCTTATATTCACTAGGATTCATTTCATCATAAATTGTTGAAAGAGTATATCCATGACAATGAGCAAAATTAACACTATTGCGCATATCATAAAAATCCATAGTTGTACTACCATCACCATTTAAAGATGGACTTGCAAGATATAATGGTGCTTCATGGGCAGTATAGGTTCTTATAGGAGTGCTTCCATCGGATACATCAATAAAATATTTATCATCTGCTTCATCAAGTGGTCGAACTACTACATTACAATGCTTAGTTTCTGAAGATGCACCATCACCTCTAACGATATTTTTAATAGAATTTGCTTTTGAAACTCCTTCAACATATGTTTGCTGAATAGAACCTTCAAACAAATTATAATCAATAGAACCACCGCTTGAGTAACCTACCATACCACCAATTCTTGTAGTACCACAAGAAGATGAAACAACAGCAACTTTGTCTTCGTCAGCTACTCCACATAATAAATAACCATTTTGGTTAAAGAAAACATTATTAACAACAGTGGAGTTTAATGATTTTCCTACTAATCCACCGACATAGTTTTCTAAAGTATCTTTCTGATACTCGGTTTGAATAAAAGCTGTTAATCCACTAATTAATAGTTCACTTGGAATTGTACCAACAAAGAAGGAATCTGCTAAACATGAAGTAATATAGCTACCATCTTGTTCTGCAACAATTCCACCTACATATTTATATCCATATACGATAGCACCATAGCCATCACATCTTTCAATATATGAACCATTCTTACCATAGGATGCAAATACAGATGCATGTTTATATCCATAAAAATAATTTTTTACTTCACTAAGAGAAGGATTCTCTGCTGCGCCTTTTTCTTCAGCCAAATAACAGTTACTAATTAAACCATTATTTTCTCCAACTAAAGCTGCATCATCATATCCATATGCATATACTTTACCCTCATTATAACCGCATCCTAAATAGATTCGATAAAATGTATTATTATAAAGCATAGCGCCACTATCTAGCTTATGAATAAAATGTACATAACCATTATCACCATAACCAACACTATTATGATGAGTTGGAGTAGTGATACCATCAATAGTTAAATTCTTAATAACTGCATCAGTATCAAGCTCTTCAATGAATGCATAAGAATCATCATTTCTTTCAACAAAAGATAAATTCAAAAGCTTTTTAGAATTACCATCTAAAGTACCAGAGAATTTAGCCATTTTGCTTAATGGCTTTCCTTGCATATCAATGTCTTCTTCTGCTGTGACTGTAAAAGTCATTCCCGAAGTATCATCATCAATATTAAAGAAGGCTAAAACATCATCACTATCTTTTATTTCGTAATTTTTAACACTAGAATCAAAATTACTTGTTTCATTTTCTGAATCATATAGCTTTACTGCATTCAACTGTGTTTGATAAGATTTAAAATTAGGCTTCATGATATTACCTAATACTAAAGCAATTGCTAGAAAAGAACTAATTAAAATTCCAAATATAATGATAATTCTCTTTTTCATACTTATGCACTCCTTTCTGTATAAGTTAATGTTCCTTCGTGAATATTAAATGTATAGTTTTCTGTTAAATCTACTGCATTTTCAAAGCTAGAGCTATAAACTCTAATTTTACCAATTGTATTAGATGCACTACCCACATAGAATAATTCACCAGTGATTTCAATCTCAATTACTTGTCCTGAAACTAGACCAGAAACGCTTGCCTCATCACAAGTTAAGACACCAAAATCATAACTCTTTGTAATAGATCCTGTAGTAATATTTACAACCCTTGGAGTAATTGTAAGACTACCAGAGGAAAATTCAATATTATAATAAGATGTTACTTCTTCATCATTTTCATTTTTTATAAATACATTATCTACTGTAACAGGAACAATTCTTGTTCCAACATCTAAAGCAGTAATGTTAGATGGAATAAAGGTAATGGAATCTGTTGATAATAATTCACCAGAAGAAATGTAGTAATCACTATCATTTACTTCAAGCTCATTACCATCATATATTTTACTTTTTGAAGATAAGGACACCTTAAGTGACTTTTTAAATATAGTAAATGTTCCTTTAACTATTGTAACATCATATAAATCATTATGAAGATTACTACCATCTAATATGGAAAAGTCTTGGATATCAATCTCATTGATTCCAATATTCATTGTATAATTATATGAACCGATATAGACTGTATCATTTTCAAGTAAGCCATCATTCTTTCCACACGCATAGGAGAATACAGGCGTATCTCCATAGGTAATATCCGTACCAAATACTTTTATTTTAAGCTTTCTTTTTGTAATTGTTAATAAACCAAAATCTTCTGTAATATTGTAACAGTAAGATACATCTTCTCCATTATGCATAATAGAAATTGTTGATGAATCAATTACTATCTCAGATATTCCTATTTCTGTAGCACTACAAGTCGATGTAAATGCTAGAGTATCTGATGAAACTAAGCCTTCTTGTTCATATTTATTTGTTTCAAAGGTAAGTCCATCATATTCCTTTATTGTACTTTTTGGCTTAATTGTTAAATCCTTTTTAACAATTTCAATATTTCCACTTTCAATTTCTAAATCAAAGGAATCAGATACATCTATACCATCCTTTGTTAATGTATAAGACTTATAGGTTATTTTGCCAACACCTACTTCTCTTATACTTGAATCAACTTTTATCTTAAGTTCACTATCAAATAGATTTCCACTATCTAATGTGTATGTATCATCAAATATGGTATTACCAGAATATTCAACTTCCATATCATCTAGCGTTACCTTCGCTTTTGCCTTATTAACAGCAATAAAGCCATATGTATATTCAACAATATAACAGTAAGATACATCTACTCCATCACTATTTATAAATTTAGGAGTAAGCTCATAGCTATATTTTCCAGCCAAATTCACTTCAATTGGATCTACTGTAACACTATCTGGAATATCTTCAGATAATTGATATTCATCAAATTCCTGTACCTCTCCATTATAAGTAGTAGCACAATCCTTTGTTTCAAATTCAATTGTCTTTTCTGTAACAGTTAGTAATCCACTTTCAAATACATAATCATAGGTTTCATAAGCATTGCCATCCTTATCCTTAATTGAAACATTTGTAACCTTATATTCACTTTCTCCAACTAAGGTTTGGCTTCCTTCTACTTCTAGATGTACTTCTTCATCTCCATTGATTAAGCCTCTAATTGTATAATCCTCTTCACCTTCATATTCTAAAGGTGTACCATCATATACCTTTTCTTTATCCTTAAGTGTAATAACTAAAGGAACTTTTACAAATGTTATTTCAGTTTTAGGGAATTCTAAATCATAATAATCTGTAATATCTACTCCTAAAGAATCTATAATTGTAACATCGGATACCCAAGCTTTGGTATTTAATTGATGCTTATCCTCATATTCAATAGTATAAGAGGATATTTTTTTATCATATGGAAGATTTGAAGTAATCTTTTTAGGTTCAAAGCCATAATCAACTGTAGTATCTTCAATAGAGATTGTTGCCTTACCCTTTTCAATTACAAATTCATAATCGGAAGAATACTTTGTAACTCCAAAAATATTGGTAGATGCAATTCTATAGCTATAACTACCAGGCTTTGTTGGTTGTTCCTCCTGATATTTTCCATCAACTAAGAATTCATATCTTGCTGATGCTAAGAAGGATTTTGGTGTATTTTGAATAGTATCACCAAATTTTAAATCCGAAATACCATATTCATATGGTGTTCCTGATGTAAAGAATAGTACTAAAATAGCAGAAAGGAGGATTACTAATCCAATCAATATGAAGGGTAATTTCTTTGTTAAGAATGCTCTTCTTTTCTTATATTTTATTACTTGTTCATTATAAAATTCTTCATAACGCATAGAGAATCCTCCTTTCTATAATTAATTCGTTAAAGATAATGTTCCATAATTATATGTAATATCATAATTATATGTAACATCTTCACCATTCTCATCTAAGATGATGATTGTAATAGCATTTTGTTTTGATCCTACATAATCTAGTGTAACTATAGATTGTTCAATATGATGATTATCACATAAATCTAATGTAGTCTCATCAATTGCACCAGATATATAAGACTCTGTTTGAATAGAGCTTGTAACAGATGATGTACTTACAGTAATTGCTTTTTGAGATATCTTAAGTGTACCTAAAGTAATATGGATATAATAATGATCCATTATATTATTTAGGTGTTCTGTATCTGTGATATCATATACACCATTAATCTTTATTTCATTCATGGATGTACCAACATTCTTTTGGCTTCCAACTACTTCATAATCGATAACTAAATTATCTGCGCCTGAAATTGTTGGAGCTAAAATAGTAGAATGGGCTAATCCATTATATTCTTCTGTTAAAGATGGAGTAATAATTGTAATTTCTTTTTCATAAATTTGTAATAAGCCAGTAAATAAATGATCATCATCAATTGTAAACTGGGCTGTTACATCCACATTTGAATTATCTTTAATACGAATAGAATCCTTAATAATACTTGATACAGATGTACCAATACCAGTTTGAGTTCCTGTTAATACATATTCAATTGAATAACCTAAAGAAGCATAATAATCAAATCCAATAATCTCTGTTGGAGTAATCGTTGTTTCATCATCAACATACTTACTATATACATCCTTTGGAGCTAAATAAACTGGTTTATTTTGTGCTTCATAAATAGAAAGTATTCCATTTAAAACTTTAATATCATAATTGTTTTGAGCTTGTGTTAGGATTTGACCATCCTTATTCACAATTTGATATGTTAAAATATTTCTTACAGTACCTACAGTAGAAAGTGGGAATTCAGGAGTGACAGTTACATCTAAATACTCATAATCTGCCATATTACCATTTACGATGTACCAAGAATTTGATACAATTGGATTTCCATCTTCTGCCTTAGAATAGCTAGATGCACGAAGAGTTAATTCTCTTTTATATATTGTTAAAGTACCAAGGTTTAATGTTATTTGATAATTTCTAGTAACATCACGGCCTTGGGCATTTTTAATTGTAATAGAGCAATAATTTTGTATCTCTCCTGCATTAACAATGCTACCATTAAATACTGCATATAATGTATGACCTATAAGTAATGGAGTAGAGATTGAAACTTCTGGGTCAGAAGTATTTTTAAGCTCTGTTCCATCATATACCTTATCATCGCTTTTTGTTGAAATTTCAATTAAACGAGGCTTAATAGTGATTGTTCCAAAAATATTCTTTGCATTATAATTGTTTGAAACATTTTCTCCTTCTGCATTATAAATTGCAGTATAGAAGGTATTATCATAAGAACCAGCTTGAGTTGCAACTTGAGTGAAATTTACCTTAAGTAAATCTCCATCCGCCAAAGTACCATCTAAAGTGTAATTAGAATTTCCTTGAGCAACATAGGTCTCATCATCATATTCCTTTTCAATGTTTTCTGATGCAACAATGATATCTCTTCTTAAAATAGATATCTCACCATAAAGCATTGTAATGGCATAATTCTTTGTTACATCATTACCTAAACTATCTAAGATTACTACTTCATAATCATTACTATAATTTCCTACATTCTTTTCATTAGTTAAAGATGTATAAGAAATAGTATCACCTAAAGCTAAATGCTCTGTATGAGTAGAATCTGTATCATCTTCACTAACCTTTAGCTTTGGTGTTGTATATGTATCAACACTATGATATTTACCATCATATTCATAGCTTGCACCATCGCTCTTAATTGTAAGAGGAATTGCAGATTTCGTTAAAATACCATCTTCTGCAAGAACCTTATAATTTGAAGTTACATTAATCTTCTCTCCATTTTTCATGGAGTATATTGCATAAACTAAGGAAGCCTTTGCTTCGCCAATTTCTTTAATAGAACCAGTTAATGTAACATCTAGGATGTCTCCTTCAGCTAAAGAGCCCTTACCTTCAACAATTTCATAATCAGTTGCTTTTAGTTCTTTACCATCATATTCTTCTTCTTCAGATTTTACTCTTAAAGTTAATTCTCTTTTGGTGATGGTAACAGTACCATAATTTTTTGTGATATTATAGGATTCTGTTACATCCTTATCATCCTTATTCAATATCTTGGCTTCAAAATAGGTTGTGTAAGTACCTACATTACAAGATGTATCATAAAATTCAATAGAAACTCTATCTCCTTCATATAGCTTGCCAAGTACATCATAACGATTGACATCAATTCCTTCTCCATCATATTCCTTTTCATAGGATTCTGATGTAATCGTAATTGAGTTTTTAAGTAATGATATACTTCCAGTTAAGGTTAATACCATGAATACAACACCAATGAAGGTAATAAATCCTGCCACACCAGCAAGTATACCAACAATTAATTTCTTACTCATAGCTTACCTCACTAGTCTTAAAATGATTTCCTTACACAAAACCATTTTATTTTGTCCAAATAATTCATCAAGCTTATCTAAAAGCTCACCAGATTTTCTCTTTAAATATAGGGAGTTTCCACCAACAAGCTTTCTAAATACCTTTTTAGATAAAATATCATCTAATGCTTCAAGCTCATCTCCGCCGCAAGCAACATATACAGATGTATATTCCTCAATCTGACGATTAATACGGTTACCGAAGGATAATCTAAATGTATCCTGCATATATAAATCTAATCTTTCAAGCTTATTCTTATATTTATATCTCAAGCGGTATTCTGCCATAGCCTGTCTTGCCATCTTTTGGAAGTCATAAGCATTCATACGAATATGACGCCAATTATCTACAGTAAATGCTTCTGCCTTATGGTCTAAATTTAATACCATAGAACGGTCATATACCTTATCGGATATTGCAAATGTTGAATCATCATTATTTGCTGTACCGATAAACCAAATATTATCTGGTAATTTAATTTGACCATTCTTCATTTTAACTGGGTCATGAATTGATGTAGATGAAATAATCTCTAAATATCTAGAATTCGATGGGATTTCCATTAAGGATAAGAATTCCGCAAAATAATACTCAACTCTTGCGATATTCATCTCATCTAAAATTGTAACAAACATATCATTTCTCCAGTTTGCTTGATAAATGGTCTCTAAAAATTGAGTCTCATTAAATCTTTTAGAGAATTCATTATAATATCCAAGTAAATCTGTTCTTTCCTTCCACATTGGCTGAATTGGTATAATTGTTGAATCTCTTTCAATAAATTTACCAAATGCGTAAGCCAAAGATGTCTTACCTGTACCAGACATACCCTGTAATATTAGAATATGAGATACAGCTAAGCCTGCAATAAATCTTCTTATATCATCAATAGAATAATATAGACCTAATTCTCCTGCAGAGAAATTTCTAAACTCATTACAGAATTCCTCTAAGCTTACCTTATCATAAGGAAGTGGAGGATTCTTTTTCATTTCATCATCAATTCTTTCTAAGGCAGGGAATGCATGAGCGGCATCCTTACCTCTTTTCTTTTGGTCCTTCATTAGTAAGCTTACTAGTACAATTGCTGTTAAAAGACCAACTAAAACAAGGGATAAAAGTAGCATAACAACTATGCCTGATGAACCTTCAACAGTATAACCAGCCGAATAGAAGCTTAGGATTCCTCCAATTAAGAGTCCTACAACTACTATGACTAAGCCAAAGGTTACAAATATCCATGTTTTATAGGATTTCATATTATCCCTTCTTTCTCTTAATCTCTTTTATAATCTCTTTCTTTGTTTTTTTCCAAACCTCTTCATAATAGCTTGTGAATGCATTATATTCATTCTCAAGCTCATCAAATGCTTCCTTAGAGGTTTCTGCATTTTCTGAATTTATTTCTCCAGCCATTGCCTGGATGCCTTTAAATCTTCCTTCATTTAATCTCTTGAAATCTAAAAGCTCATTAATTTCTTTATCCTTAGATTCAATTTCCAAATCAGATGTTCTCTTAAGCTCATCATATTTTTTTCTTTCATTGGATAAATCTTCTTTTAACTTATCTGTTTTAGAAATAGCATTTTGTTTTTGAATTAAGGCTTCCTGAAGCTCATTTGTTTTCTTTTCTAATGCTTCTTTTAATTCTTCAATTTCTTTATTCTTTTCTTTGAGCTTATCTTCATACTGAGTACGGATTAAATCTTCACTAGCATTAACATCCTTTAATCTAGCCTCTAAATCTCTTAATTTACTTAAAAGATTATCAATATCCATTCTTAAGGCTTTATTATCCTTATCTAAGCCTTCCTTTACTAAGACAATCTTATCTAGATTATCTCTTAATACCTGCATCTGCATATTTTCAGATTCAAGTAAATTAATCTTATCCTCAAGTATTGCAACATAACTTGAAGGATCTGCTTGATATTTTTCTTTAATCTTATCAATTCTTTTTGAAAGCTCATCAATTGCCTTTTTCTTTTCATCTGCGATGATTTCATTTTTCTTGATTTCATAATCATCTGTTTTTGATTCTTTTAGTAAGGAAACTAAAAGCTCAAGGCCAAGCATTGGGAATGCTAGACTAGATGAAATAGGAACTACCTCAGTAACCTTATTCACGTGATAGCATTTTTTATCATAGTTTAATAAATACTCATATAGCTCTAATGAATTCGAGAAATTCTCATTCATTGTTAAAACATTTGTTTTTGTAATATTTGATGAAATTACAGGCTCTTTTGAAACAATTTGCATCAAAGGAGTCGCAAGTAGAGCTCCAACTCTTTCTCTTAAGGCTTCCATACGAGTAAGCTTTTTAGCTTCATGCTCTGTAAGCTTTTCTTCTAAAGTAGCATTTCTAAATTCAAGTCTTAAGGATAGCTCAATATCATCACCTAAGATTTCATTTCTTCTTCTAATTTGGAATACTCCATTTTCACCTTTAACGCTAGACATTACATCTTCTCTGATACGGAAGATAAAATCAGATAATGTTAAAAGCAATAAATAAATGAATTTATTTTCATATACACCATAATCTGTATCCTTGTTTACGGTATAAAGCTTAGATGGAGTGATATCTTCTCCTTCTGTATATTTTTCAATATAATCGGAATGCTTCGCTAAATGAGAAACAGAGGAAGGAGAAACCTTACGGATTCTTTCAATTGGTAATACCTCTCCTTCTTCACGAATAAACTGACGGTTTTCAAATACTGCAGCCTCTACATATTTAATCTTAGATTCTGTAAAGGTAATCCAATCATCTTCAATTATTATTTCGTTTTTAATTCTTTGGAAAATATCTTTATCACTATATCTTGTTAAATCCTTAATAATAGGATCTAATTCCTTAATATCCTTTATGCTTTGGATATAATCTGAAATTTTCCAATAGACCTTATTCATTTGGTCCATAGTTTCACCTCAAAATCTAAAATTTATCTTGCAGTCTGAGAAATACGGGCAATTGCATGACGGCACTCAGGCATAGAGCCTGAACCAAATAATTCATCAAGCTTATCATATAAGCTATCAATTTCCTTTTTAACTAAGGCAGCACTACCATTACCTAGCTTTCTAAATACCTTTTTAGCTAAGATATCATCGAGTGCTTCCATTTCCTCTCCACCGCAAGCAATATAGCAAGCTAGGTATTGCTTAATCTGGCGATTAATACGGTTACCAAAGGAAATATAGAAATTCTCTTGTAAATAAATATCAAGCTTTGTTAATAGGTCTGTTAATTCTTCTCTTACTTGGTAATTATTTCCAGTTTCCTTTGCAAGATTTAAGAAATCCTCTGCAGAGATTTTCATAGAACCTGGGTTTTGTGCATCAAATGGAGTAGCACGCTTATCCAAATTCATAATCATCGCACGGTCATATACCTTATCTGAAATAGAGAAAGTAGAGTCATCGTTATTAACTGTACCGATAAACCACATATTATCTGGTAATTTAATTTGACCCTCCTTAAGCTTAATTGGATCTCCAGGTAATGCGGCAGATACTACATCAATATATCTAGATTCAGGATCTGGAATTTCAAGTAAAGATAAGAATTCTGCAAAATAATACTCAACTCTTGCAATATTCATCTCATCTAGGATTGTAATAAACATATCTTTAGAATAATTTGCTTTATACAAGGATTCTAGGAATGGAGTTTCATTAAACTTCTTTGTGAATTCATTGTAATAACCAATTAAGTCTGTTCTTTCCTTCCACATTGGCTGAACAGGAATAATGGATGAATCATTTTCTGTAAATCTACCAAATGCGTAGGCTAAGGAAGTTTTTCCTGTACCAGACATACCCTGTAAAATCATAATATGGCTTGTTGCAAGACCTGTAATGAATCTTCTGATATCTTGCTCAGAATAATATAGACCTAAAGCACTTGCGGAATAATTTCTAAAATTATCACATAGCTCTTTAAAGGTAATTGGGCTATATACTTCAGGCTCTTTATTTTCATTTGCTTTATCAATATCAATTAAAGAGGTAAATCTAGATGCTCCAACTTCTTTTTTAGAATCATCCTTTGGATTTTTTGTATATAAAAAGAATAGGATTCCAAGTGCTAAAATTCCAACAAATAGAATGCCTAATAAAATTGTTAAAAATACTGGGTTTTGAAATAAATTCATTATAAGTTCTCCCTTCCCTTAGCATATATTCCTGCTTCAGTTAACCTTCTTTTAAATTCCTCTAGGTCTAAATATTTAGAAACCATAGGGAATAAGCGATAATCACATAAATACTTTAATGCCTTATCATTATTGATTCCTTGATTTACTAAAGTAACTAAGAAGTCATCTAAATGATTACAATCCTTGTTTTCTAAAGTAACACTCATAGAATCTAATACTTCTTCTATACCACTCATTTTTGTCCATAACTGGTCATTAATTGGATCCATAACCTTATGCATATTCTTAAATGAATTCATAGAAATTGTTTTATAGCCTGTATTTTCCTTTTCAACTCTTTTAAGTCTAGGATTCCAAATTGTATATTGTCTATTTAGTCTCTTATCTAAATAGTTACTATTTCCATAGGCAATAACGAAGATGTTATCTGGAAGCTTTGCCTTACCAACATAAGCATCATTGATATATTCATTCATTACCATTTCAATACCAGATGCTGGAAGCTCTATATAACGAATTAAAAATTCAGGCATTGGTACTTTATCCTTTATTGGCCAAAGTAAAAAGTGTGCAACTAAAGGATTTCTACATGCGCTATAGCAGCATTTTAATAAGGCTGCATCATATGCGCCCTTACAAACGAATGTATTATCACAAAAATATTCACTTATTTTAGATGTATATTCTAAGCAATCGGCATCATCGATTACGATTAACCTTGATGTTAGGCTAGAGATGAATACTTTTAATTCATCCTCTTTAATTTCCATTCCAAAATTCTTTAAATATTTGGAAATTTCTTCTGCCATATTTCTTAAGGCAACAGAGGTTAGTGTAAGATTGGGCATCTTAACATGGAAGCCCTTCTTTTCTTCCTTTTTAGCTACGTCAAACTTTAGGATGACTGGCTCATCCTCAGCTTCTTTTCCTTCCGCAACAAATATAGGCTCTGGTCCCTCATCCCTCTTATAGCTTGATACAACGACAGGCTCGTCTTTCTCTGGCATATTAACCCTCCTCAATGAAATTATTTATAAAATAAATAATCCCTAGAAACAATCAGTTTATTATAACATAGTTTTAAGCCCATTCAAACAATTTTCACACAACAACTTCATCGTTTTATCGATTTTTTTACAAAAAAGTGAAGCATACTTTGCATATGCTTCACCTTGTTTCTTTTCTTTTTTTATTACAATAAGATAATATTGTGTTTCCTTAATTCTTCTAAATCATTATCATCCCATACGGATGCTTGAACCTCACCGATATGAGCCTTCCTTAGCATGAACATACATAATCTAGACTGACCAATACCTCCACCGATAGTAAGTGGTAATCTAGAATTTAAGATATCCTGTACATATGGGTTTTCCATTTTAAATTCTTCCTTCTTTTCCTTTAGCTGAGTAAGAATAGATTTTTCATCGACACGAATACCCATAGAAGAAATTTCAAATGCGATATCAAGTACATCATAATATAGTAAAATATCACCATTTAAAGCCCAATCATCATAGTCTGCAGCTCTACCATCGTGTGGCATACCATTAGAAAGCTTACCACCAATGCCAAGTATGAATACTGCCTTCTTTTCTTTACAAATTAAATATTCTCTTTCTTGAGGAGTTTTATTAGGATACATCTGTAATAATTCTTCTGAAGTAATAAAATAAATATCCTCTGGTAATTCATTATATAAATGAGGGTGTACCTTAGATACCTTATGCTCAAGCTCTAAAATAACAGAATAAATATCTTTAACAGTCTTTCTTAAGAATATTTCATTTCTATCTTCACGAGTAATAATCTTTTCCCAGTCCCACTGATCTACATATGCAGAATGCATTGTATCTAAATCCTCGTCTCTTCTTATCGCATTCATATCCGTATATAGTCCTGTATGAGGTAAGAAGGCATATCTAGCTAAGGCATTTCTTTTCCACTTTGCTAAGGACTGTACAATTTCAACTTCAGAATCAATATTCTTAATATCGAAATTAACTCTTCTTTCATATCCATTTAGGTTATCATTTAAGCCTGTTTTTGGAAATACAAATAGTGGCGCAGAAACACGTGTTAGATTTAATTTATCTGCTAAATCTCTTTCAAATGTATCTTTGACAAATTTAATTGCAATCTCAGTATCCAAAAGTCCAAGCTCGGATTTATAATTTTCAGGTAAAATTAGCTTTTTCATAGTAATCCTCCAAAAAAACAATTTGTAAATATTTTATCATAATCTAAGAAAAGAAAAAAGGAAAAGATAATAAAAATGTGAATAATATACGGATTTTATATAAAATATTAAAAGAAAAAATCCTGATTTAAAACCAGGAAATCTTCATTATTCCTTTATAAGAGCTCTAGCTTCCATATATGCTTCATACATATAATGAGCTCTTTTTTCTTTTGTAATTATAGTAAATTCTTTAATTAATTCTTTACTTTCAGATAATATTTTTACTAAATCTGGATTATATCTAGTACCACTATCACTAATAAATTCTTCAATTACTGTTAATACATCCTTAGAGCTTTTATAATTTCTACCTAAGTCATCTGTTGCAGCATCCATACAATCGGCAATAGATACAATATCTATAATAATTCTATATGGGGATTTTGTATTCATATCTCCTTTAGGATACCCCTTTGTACCATCATACCATTTATGATGATATAAGATGATATCCATATATTTTCTTAAATCTGGATCATCCTTTACTAAGTCAATACCAAATTCTGGATGCAAAGAAATACCCTTAAATTCCATATCGGATAATCTTCTTCCTTGCTTGTTGATAACATTTGTAATTTTAACTTTACCAATATCGTGTAAAAGGGCGCTCTTTTTGACAAATTCCCTCAAATCATCATATTCTAGTGGGATATTATCAAATAAGCTCTTATTCTCCTTATATGCTACCTCAAATAGCTTTTTAGATAGCTTCATAACCATTACAGAATGCAAATATGTTGGAATTTGATTTTTGACAATCAAATTAAATATAGCTTCTTCCTTTTCCTTAGAATCTACTAAATATTTAATCGAGCATTCACACCATTCTGCAAGTACTGAATAAATAAATGGAGTTGGTACAACACCAAAGTAATGCTTATACTTAGACATAAAGGCTTCATTAATTTCATTGAATACCTTTCTTCTAAAGCTATTATCTAAACTTTGTGATAGCCATCTTTCAATTGCGATGGGGCTTTCCATAAATGTATAATAATTCTCTTGATTATATTCTCCATCAAAAGTATTTAAATTATATCTATAATACTCTAAATATCTATTGATACATTCCTCTAGAGTAATATGATTTAATAATCTTTCCTTTTCTAAATTAGAACTAAAAACAAAGGAATCCATCTCAAATTCATTCCCATTTAGAAGTTCCTCTTTATATAGCTTATCAATTACTTTAAATACTTCTTCTCTACCTTCACTTGATAATTCATTTGCCCTATCAATAACTGCAATCCAGTCATATTCAATCGTTTCAAATAATTCAACAATTCTATCGGTATCCTTATCGATAGACTGAACTAAATCAGAATAAAAGAAATCACGAGCCTCCTTATACCATTTAATGGATTCTTCTGGTGTTACAGTAGAATTCATTCCTAAGCATACACTAGATAAATTATAATAAACTAAAAAGAATTTTCTTCTAGAGATAAGTGGTAATTCCTGATAATGATCTTTTAAAGCTAATATCTTATATTGATACGTTAAATCAGCATCTAAATTAGCACTTCTTCTTTCACTTTCATTTAATAAATAGAAAGCAACATAATAAAGCTCAATAAGCTTTTCTATGTTGTTTTTTTCTTCATAATAATGAATTAGCTTTAACAAAATAGGATATAAGAAGGATGCATCCATTACATAATCATCATAAAGCTTATCTATTCCTTCTTCTAGTGCTTTAGCTTCTTCCTCATTTAAAATTTCTTCTTTGCTATAATTACATATTTCATCTAGCAATTGATTATCTATAGAATAAAACTCCTGAAGCTTTAAAGCTCTAGTTCTCATATTGGATAGCCAAGAATCAAAATCACTAGAGGAATCTAACAATTCATCAAGCTTTTTAATATTAAAATAATTCTCTTCATACTTCTCCATTATTTCTTTAAAATTCATAATGTCCCCTACCTTTGGATATATGGATTATACTTCTTTTCTATTTCAATGGTTGTTTCATTTCCATGTCCTGGATATACCTTTGTATCACCAGGATATGTATTTATAATTCTATTTAAGGATTTTAGCATTTCACTATAGGATCCTGTTGGGAAATCACATCTTCCACAGGAGCCTTGAAATAATGTATCTCCACTAAATAAACATTTATCAAAGGAAAAACAAATAGAGCCCTTGGTATGACCTGGGGTATGTAATACCTTAAATTTATATCCAATTAAATTTATTTCATCTAAATCAGATACTAAATGTATATTTAAGCTTCCCTTTGTATATGGAGTAATTCTTGCAAGCATTGGATATAAGGAATTTTCCATATCATATAAGGAATCCTCTTCTACCCTATGAATATAAACTGGTAAATCTAAAAAATACTGTATGCCATCGATATGGTCCATATGCGCATGAGTAATAAATATCGCAACTGGCTTATATTTTTCTTTAATGTATTTTGAGGCATTCTTATAATCTAGACCTGGATCTACAATAATACATTCCTTATTATCATTGGAAATAATATAGCTATTTGTATAAAAGCTTCCTGTAGTTATTACTTCTATCATAAAAATGCACCTCTTTTTATTTATCATAACATAAAAAAAACCATCTTTCGATGGCTTTTCTATTAATCTTTAATTTCATGGAATTTTAATGAAATGTCTAATGCCTTAACCGAATGAGTAATTGCACCTACACTGATAAAATCAACACCAGTTAAGGATACCTCTTCAACTCTATCTAAGCTCATATTACCAGATGCCTCTAGCATCTTCTTATGGTTATTTAGCTTAACACATTCTGCCATTAAATCTAGGCTCATGTTATCAAGCATTATAATATCGCATTCTGTATTTAATGCTTCCTTAAATTGATCTAAAGTTTCAACCTCTACTTCAATTTTAACATTTACCTTTGGCTTAATTTGACGTACTGCTTCAGTAATTCCTCCTGCAGCATCAATATGGTTATCCTTAAGCATTACCATATCGGATAAGGAATATCTATGGTTTGTACCTCCACCATGAGTTACAGCAAGCTTATCTAAATAGCGTAGTCCTGGCATAGTTTTTCTTGTATCTAAAATCTTTGTATTACCTTTAACCTTAGCTACATATTTAGATGTTTCTGTTGCAATACCACACATTCTTTGGATTAGGTTTAAAGCAACTCTTTCACCCTTAAGGATTGTTTTTGTATCACCCTCTAAAAGAGCAATTTTTTCCATTCTTGAAACCTTATCGCCATTTTTCTTATAGAATTTGATATTACATCTTCCACCAATAAGCTCAAATACTCTTCTAAATACTTCAACACCAGAAATAACTCCATTTGCCTTAGCAATAAGCATTGCCTTAGATTGATGTCCGTCTGGAATTAAATTATCTGTTGTAACATCACCATTTGGCATATCCTCAGCTAACGCATCCTTAATAATCTTATCTACCTTAATCATATCAAGGCTAGAGCTAATCATATAATGACAACCAATAGATTTAGGTCTAGATAATGCAGCATTAATGATAATCATTGCAATAGTTACCATATTTAATGTTTCATAATAATATCTAGACATAACCTCTAATGTTACTAAGTTCTTATAATGCTTTTCAATGATTCTTTTTGCAATATCTAAGCCTTCCTTAGTTCTTACAATGGATACATACTTATCCATAATTTCTCTAATTTCTGTACGAATCGCTTTAAAATTATATTTCTTAAAGTCTTCGTTCATTAAAGGATATACCTTATCTAGCTTCGTTCCATTTGTTATATTTTCATTAATGTCTTTAGCAACTCTATTACCATAAACTAAGCACTCAAGTAAGGAATTCGATGCAAGTCTATTTGCTCCATGTACACCAGTAGATGCACATTCACCTACAGCATATACATTACCTAAGGTAGTGTGACCAAGTAAATCTGTTGTAATACCACCACATAGGAAATGCTCAATTGGAGCAACAGGAATTAAATCCTTAGACATATCTACACCAATAGATAAGCACTTCTCATAAATTGTTGGGAATCTTTTCATTAAGAATTCCTTTGGCTTTGCAGTAATGTCTAAATATACATGGTCACTCCATGTATCAAACATTTCTCTATAAATCGCTTGGCTTACAACATCTCTTGGAGCAAGCTCCATACGCTCTTTATCGTATTTAGCCATAAAGCGTTCGCCTTCAATATTCTTTAATATTGCACCCTCACCACGAACAGCCTCACTAATTAAGAATCTTTGGCCTTGCTTTTCTTCTTCATATAATCCTGTAGGATGGAATTGTACAAATTCCATATTAGAAATATTAATACCAGCTCTATAAGCTAAGGCAATACCATCACCAACAGCGAATTTTTCATTCGTAGAATTCTTATAAATTCCACCAACGCCACCAGTTGCGATAACAATTTTTTGACAGAAGAAATAAACAGGCTCATTTGCTTGATTAATCGCAATTAAACCAATTGCCTTTTTATTCTTTTTAATAATTTCAAAGGCCATTTCATCTTCATATACTGTGATATTTTCTTGTTTTGCTAGGGTTTCTCTTAAATCTGCCATAACCTTAGCACCAGTAGCATCTCCACCAGCATGTAAGATTCTTCTTGATCTATGAGCACCCTCTAATGTTTTAACTAATTCGCCATTAGAATCTCTATCAAAATTAACACCAAGGCTAATTAAATTCTTAATATTATAGCCAGCCTCTTCAACTAATACTCTAGTTGCAGCCTTATCATTTAAATAAGAGCCAGCCTTTAGGGTATCCTCATAATGCTCTTCAATTTTATCTGGATCAAATTCAACCTCAGCAGCAATTCCACCTTGGGCTAAATTAGAAGATCCCTTTTCAATTTTATCCTTTACAAGGATAGCTATTTTTAAATTCTTATTTAGGTTTAAGGCAGTATAAATACCTGCTAAGCCTCCACCTAATATTACAACATCATATTCGAATGTTTTTTTCATCTTTACACCTACTTACTTAATTCAAGCATCTTATCGACGCACTTTACAGCCTTTTTAGCTACTTCTTCATCAATAAAAATTTCATTTGTCTCATTCTTAAGACAATTATATAAATCCTCTAAACGAGTAAGCTTCATTTCATAGCATTTTAATCTAGGTGATACTAAATAGAATTTCTTATCTGGATTTTTCTTCTCCATTTCATGAATTACACCCATTTCTGTACCAATAATGAATTCCTTTTTATCACTTTTAGTAACATATTCAATCAATTGCTTTGTTGAACCTATATAAGAAGCTTTAGAAAGTACATCTAAATTACATTCTGGATGAGCAATAAATTCTGCATTAGGATGTAACTTCATGGCATCTTCTACATCAGAAACCTTAACTCCATTATGGATTCCACAAAAGCCATTCCATAAATCAAGCTGAACATTAGAATTTTTCATCGCATAGGATCCTAAATTCTTATCAGGCCCATATAGAATTTTCTTTCCTTCTTTAGCATAATAATCAATAATACCTAAAGCATTAGAGGATGTAACGCAGCAATCTGCATATTGCTTACAAGCAGCAGTTGAATTTACATACATTAAAATAATCGTATCAGGATTTTCTTCTCTATACTTTTTAATATCCTTTTCATTCATCATATCTGCCATCACACAGCCAGCTTCCATTACAGGTAACAATACCTTCTTTTTAGGAGATAATAGCTTTGCAGTTTCTGCCATAAAATGTACACCACAGAATACGATGATTTTGGCATCAGTTTTTGAAGCCTTTTGTGCTAAAGCTAGGGAATCACCTACATAATCTGCAATATCTTGAATATCACCATCCTGGTAATAATGTGCTAGAATAATTGCATTCTTCTCTTTTTTCCATTTATTGATGTCTAAATACATTTCTTCTTTAGTCATTTTATAACCTCCAAATATCCTATAAATTCATTTATAGATTTCATTGTTATTCTATTATAGTATAATATTGTTCTTTTGAAAACTAATAAAATAATACAAACGTTTTTAATCGAGAAAAAGAAAAAAAGGCCTAAGGCCTTATTCTCTATATAAATTATTATTACTTCTTTTCTTTATGAACAGTATGCTTACGGCAATGAGGACAATATTTCTTAATCTCCATTCTTTCAGGAGTTGTCTTCTTGTTCTTGTCTGTATAATAATTCTCGTTCTTGCAATCAGAACAAATTAACTTTACTAAGTCACGCATATTTTTCCCCTCCAGACCTAAAGATTAACTTCCTAACGTATTATATCAAAAGGCAAGTTAGATTGCAACAAGATTTTATAAATTTTTAAAGCTTTTAATTTATTAAAGAGCGCTAATGTCTTTTTTCAAATTTTAATGTATAATATGTTTTGGGTGATAAGTATGTTTTTAAGAAATCAAACTAGAGTGGTAAAGGTTGGAAATCGTTATTTAGGTGGAGATAATCCAATCCTTATTCAAAGTATGTGTAACACAAAAACAAAGGATGTAGAAGCAACTATAAATCAAATCCTAGCGCTTGAAAAGCTTGGATGTGATATCATAAGAGTTGCTGTATTAGATAAAGAGGATGCCTATTCTATCCATAAAATAAAAGAAGGTATCCATATCCCATTGGTCGCTGATATTCATTTTGACCCAGAACTAGCTATTATAGCTATTAAAGAGGGCGTCGATAAAATAAGATTAAACCCTGGTAATATTAGAGATAAGGATAAAATTAAAGAGATTGTAGAATTATGTAAAGAAAGAAAAATCCCTATCCGTATTGGTGTAAATGCTGGTTCCTTACCAAAGGGATGGGAAGTGAATGCTTCCAATATGATTAAAGCCGCAAAAGAGCATATTGAAATATTAGAGGATTTAGGATTTTATGATATTGTCCTATCGATTAAGGCTTCTAATATTAAATTATCTTTAGAAGCATATAAGCTTGCAAGTGAAACATTCCCATATCCTTTACATATAGGAATCACAGAAGCAGGAACTGCATTTAAAGGATTAATTACTTCTTCTATTGGATTATCTAAATTATTAGAATTAGGTATCGGTAATACTATAAGAGTATCTCTAACAGGAGATCCTCTTGATGAGGTAAAAGCAGCAAAGGTAATTCTAAATGAAGAAGGCTTAATTGAAAATATGCCAATTTTAACCTCTTGTCCTACCTGTGGTAGAACACAAATTGATTTAATTCCTTTAGCAAAAAAGGTTGAAGAATACCTATATACTGTAAATAAACCAATTCATGTTGCTGTAATGGGCTGTGTTGTAAATGGTATTGGTGAAGGCAAGGAAGCGGATTTAGGTATTGCAGGCGGAAAGGGCACTGCAGTAATATTTAAAAAGGGAGAAATCGTTCGTACCATTAAGGAAGAAGATATTCTAGAGGAGTTAAAAAAAGAAATAGATTCTATGTAGAAAAAAAGTCTGGTCCATTTATGAACCAGACATTTTTTATGGCATTAAGCTTTTAGTAATTAAGAAATAAACACCACACATAACTAAAGGTATAAATACAACTATAATTTTTACAATAAATAAAGCATCTCCCTTAAAATATGTAAACGACATTGCATAGCTCATTGCAGCAACACCATTTACAAATGTTGCAATTAAGAAATTTCCTAAAACCCAAATAAGCATATTAGAAATAAAAGGTTGAACTATGTTTGTAACTTGTTCAGCATCTTCTATTCCAACAATTTGATTTTTACAATTTACATATCCAATAATAAAATATATAGTTCCACCTATAAACATCAAAGCTCCAACAATGGATAAAATGATGGATAATTTTCTTGCAGTCATTTTAAATCCTCCTAGCGAAAATACACTACTTATAATATCACAATTAATCATAAAAATAAAACTTAATTATTCAATAATCCTAACGTTAGTTGTTATTTTTATATGATTTAGAAATAAAACATTATTTTAATAATGAATTCACAGTTCAAATATATGTCCTATTTCCTCTTAATACTTTCAATTTTGTTGCTTTTAAGGGAAAATAACTTTATAATCAAGGTGAGAGATTACGATTATTATTTTTTAATATATTTATGAGAGGGGGTCATATTATGACACTACCGCCTTTATTTCAAAGACAGCACAAGCTTTTGACAACAAATCAGAGATTGAAGCAAGTTAAATCTAAATTTATTGCTTTCTTAATTATTTTCTCTTCTATTATTATTGCAATAATAATAGTATTTGCTATTGAGTTCAATAGAGTATCCCACTTAACATATGATTCTATTGCTGAAGAAAGAATTAAGAATACTGGATATCAAAGGTCTTCATTAGTTAGTTATTATTTAAAAAGCAGTTTTTTGGATATGGAGACATTCTCTACAATTGTTGACAATGCCGATATAACAGATAGTAATGGTGATATAGTAGATGAAAAATTATATCAGTTATTAGATAATAAAAATGTTCCACGTTCCATAGAGGATTCAGGTATAATCTATAACGGAAAAGCAATTTTTAGATCAGATTATTCTTTTGATTTAAAGGATGATTTCCATACAATCACAAATAATAGTTTATATACTGATGTTGATATTAAACAAGGGGATAACATAAAAAATGAAACCGTCTATTTCTTAATCCCTGCACCACTAAATACTACGCATCCAGAAATAACTGGCTATATTGGAAAATTCTGCTATGAACACTTTGATGAGCTAGTATCAACTCCTATTTATAACCAAGAATCAACAACATTAATTGTTAGAAAAAATGGAGATATTATTTATTATACTTCAATGCTTCATAAATGGAGATTTGATGGTACAGGTCCTTATGGATGGCCAGAATTTACGAATCTTTCAATTGCTATGAGAGATTATTGGGTTAGTTCTACTGATTATAATAGATACGTAGAATTCATGGAAAATGATGAAGCTATTATATTTAATGCAGGTAAAGAGGATAGAGATGGTATGTTCTATAAAGCAATTCTTTCCTATGGAGATGAAGATAACCCAATTTATTTAATATTTATGGCTCCTAAAGCATATTTAATAACCAAGACAGAAACATTAACTAAAATTGCTGTTTCATGCTTCTATAGCTCTTTAGTTATTTCTGCTACCTCAATCATATTACTTACTTTATTAATACTGATTCAATTTGTTAAGAAGAAAAAAATTGAATCCTTTGATTTTGAAACAGGATTGCATCATGAAAATGCATTCTACCATGACACTCAAGCAGTCCTATTACAACATCCAAAAAACCAGTTTGGTCTTGTTCACGTTAACATTCAAAACTTTAAACGAATCAATGCAAGCTTTGGTTCTGAAACTGGTGATATAATCATCAAACAGGTTGGAGCTCTTCTTCAATCCAAAATGGAAGGTGAACCTAACGAACTTGCAGGATATCAACATGGAGTTGGATTCATGATTCTATTAGAAGGTAATCAAGATGACATTTTATATAAATTAAATGATCTTAATTATTCCTTGACAAATAAGCACTATGAATATGAACAAAAATTATCATTCTCTTATGGAATCAAAATGACAGACGCTCAATATTCCTTAGACCTTCATACAGAATTCGATCATGCAAAGCATGCAAATCAAAATAGAAAAAAAGATGTTATTTATACTTTCTATGATGATAACATGGTTAAAATGCAAAAGGAACAAGATGATTTAAATGGTAGATTTGAAGAAGCATTAGCGAATGAGGAATTTGAAGTATTCTTACAGCTTAAGTGGGATTTAAAGAAAAATGACTGGGCTGGAGCTGAGGCTTTATGTAGATGGAGAGACCCAATAAAAGGATTAATTTCTCCTGGCAAATTCATTCCATTATTCGAACAAAATGGTAGAATCGTTAAACTAGATGAATATATGTTTGAACAAACATGTAAGATTATTTCTAAAATGATGGCAAATGGAGAAAGATGTGTTCCTGTATCCTTTAACCTTTCTAAGAGAAATTTCCAGGATTTATCTTTTATCGATAGATACCAAGAAATTATTGAAAAATATAATATTCCTCATGAATTAATAGAAATCGAAATCACTGAAGGATTATTAGTAGATAATGTTGAAGCATTTACAAGTTTCATTAAGATTTTCCACGAAAATGATTTCCATATTTCTATGGATGACTTTGGTACTGGTTATTCTTCTTTAAATATGATTCACCAATTAGATTTTGATGTAATCAAGATTGATGCAAAATTCTTCCGTGGTGGATTTGATGAAGCAAATCAAACCATTGTATCTTCTATTATTAAGCTATGCCATAAGCTTAATAAGCTTGTTGTTGCAGAAGGTGTAGAACAAGCAAATGAGGTTGAATTCCTAAAGGATGCTGAATGTGATATCGTTCAAGGTTACTATTTTGCTAAACCTCTTCCTGTAGAAGAATTCAAAGCATTATTATTCTCTAAACCAGAAAATAAATAATGACCAAAAGCCCTGAAATCAGGGCTTTTCTTATGCATAGAAAAAAGCATGCGAGTCGCATGCTTAATCCTCTAAGAAATTAACGATTCTATCGCCTGCTTGGCTAGATCCAAAGCTTTCAGCGATAACATCAACAATACTTAATTCTTCATCTATAATAATTGGCTTAATATACTCTTTCATATTAGAACTCTCCTAACGCACCAATAATTGCGGAATCTGTAATTCCTAATTCACTAGCGTTTTTAATATAGTATTCAGCTAAAGAATGCATACTATAAACTGTACCCATTGTATAGAACTTAACACCATCAATACATACATAGCTTCTAGCAGAAATCCATGTGTTATAATTCTTTGCACTTACTGGGATAAGAACTGCATACTGAACATAAGCTCCATTTGGATCTTCTTCTTTTGCACCCATCTTAGATACAAACACAGGATTTAATTCAAACTCTTTATATCCACCATTTGGATCATATGGATCTAATGCAAGTTCAACACCAAATGTAACCTTTGTTCCTCTTGTAAGTAATTCTTCATAAACGCTTCTTTCCATAAATTCGCCAAAACGAATATATGCGTTTGATACTGTATATGAAGCTTCAACTCCACCAGTTTTCTTAAAGAAGCAAACTTCTTCAACACTACCTGAAGAGCTTGGATATGTAGTAAATCTTGGTGAACTTGTATTGTACTTTAATATTAATTCATTAGAAACCATACTAACTACACCAGAATATACACTAATTGTCCATTCTTGTGCACTATCCTTAGATAAAGCATAAGAAATGTTCTTTTTACCACTAGTAATTAAATATCCATTGGAATTCTTGAAATAGAATTTATCAACTGCACTTCCTTGTTCTAAAGTTAGAGAAACAGCTGAACCAATGCTTGTCAATTGTGTTCCATCAGTGCTTGCAGTTACATTTTCTACAGCTGAAATACCCTTATCAACTGCACCAAATGCTGAATCTAGTGCCTGGTTAGTAATGATGACTTCTGCTCCATCAGCAATATCTGATAGAGATTCAACCTTAGTATATGCTGTTACACCAGACTGAGTAATTGTAGCAGAATAATCAAACATTAAAGATGATTTAATATTATCGTTTCTAAATGCATCAACAGGAGCAAATAATGCTTCATATGCTGCTTCAGCCTCTAATAATTTATCATAATTTGTTACATATGCCTGAGTATCAGGAGATATACCATTATAGGATTCTCTTGCTTCTTTACAGCAACCCTCATTTAATAATGTGATATTCGATGGAATTGCATCAATTGCTTCAATTGTAGGCTCTGCATAATGCATCTTAGTTAATTCAATAACTTCTAAATCTGCATTTCGTAACACATCATAATTTGTCACTTCTGCTCTTTCTAAAGTATTTAGTGCAGCATATGCAGTAAATATTTCTGAAATTAATTCACTATCTGTATAGGATAATGGGTTAGGTAAATTATTAATCATATCAATTACTTTATTTACCTTTTCCTCATTAACTGTCATACCAGCTGTAGTATATTTGAATAATGCAAGTGTATAATCACCAGTTACTGTTTCATAGCTTGTAAAATCATAATGAGAAGTATCATAAGCCATAATACCATTTTTAGCTTTAGGAGATACTAAATTTGCAACACCATCATTAATAGTTACTGTATAAGAGCTATATTCAGTAATAGTTGCTTCTGTAACTAGATTTTTATACTTATCCTCTTTAGAAGGAACTAAATAACCATCACCAGTATTAAATGCGTAAGTGCCAGAAGTAAGACCTGCTTCTACAGTTAAAATAGTAGCCTCACTGTTTTCAGGAAGAGCAATTTCATCATCCTTAATTGTTACGCCAACACCAGCTCTATAATACTTAGAAACAAGCCCACCTAAGGCATAGCTGCTCTTAGGGCAAACAATTAATACCTTATCGCCAACTTCTAATTCATCTAAGTTCTTTATTTGTTTATAAATAGTTGATTCAAGTGCAGAAATCATTTGAAGTGCTAAAGTAAGCTTTTCTGCATTTGTAACATTACATCTTTCATCAAAGCTTAATGCCATAAATGCATTATCTGCATTATATACAGCATCCTTATCATCTAATGTAATTGTATCTGGTAATGCATTAATCATTGCAATAACATTATTAACTCTTTCTTCGCTTTCTAGTGCATTAATTGTATCAATTGCTTTAGAAAGCTTAGAATAATTTGTTACTAATGTTCTTTCTGTATAATTTAAGCCTGCATAAGCCTGCTGTACAGAACGTACATTTTGAGTATCTTCCATCGTAATTGTTAAAGGAAGCTTATCAATGCTTGCAATTACACTATCAACCTTATCTTGATCAACTACTGTAGTATTTGTATTTCTTTCAATAATTTCAGACCAATAGTTAGATAAATCCATAGATGTACCACTCTTAGATTTTACTTTTGTGAATAAAGCCTCAGAGTTTGTTACTAATAATTTATCACTTGTATTTAATCTACAATATTTAGCATATGCATTATAAACATCTGCATCTGTTGAAGAAGTTTGTAATGCATCTACTGCATTTATTACATCTAAAGCAGAATATGCTGTTTTTGTAGGAGTATCTACATAGCTATTATTCCAAATAGTATCTACCCATTCTGGGTGATCAATAAATGGATTTCTATTTCCCTGTTCCGCTTCTATCGCATCATTACGAATAAGCTCTTTATCAGATACAGGGTCTAAATGAGACCATTTTGTAAATAAGTCTAATGCATAATCGGATAGATAAGGATATGTAGACTTAAATACATCCTTTGCACCACTAGTCCAAGAACCACACTGGTCTTTATAGCGGATAGCCATATAAAAATAGCCTCTAGCGATATCTCCTTTGTATTCATCAATTGGCTCAAATACAGTTCCAGAATAACCAGATAGATTACTTGATCCTAGCTTTGAACCATTTTTTGAAGTATAAGTTGCATTTTTTACTTCTCCATATAAATAGCTACCTCTTCGATTATTTACATAGCCATCTGTAGCAAGTACATGGAATGCATCGCCTTTCATAGGTAGGTTTTCATTAAACCAAGACTGAGGAACGGTATGCTCTCTATTATAAGCATCGCCTTCTTTTTGATATGAACCAGCTTGGTCAGAACCCTTATTAAATAAGACCTCGGAATAAGTATCCCAAATCTTATTTGTTCCAGGATAAACATCGGAAGTTCCATATAAACTCCATAGATTGTCATAAGACAATTTGTGAGTATGTGTACTTGTAACTAATGTATTTAATGCATCAGCTAAAGTAGTTCCACTAACTCCACCATCAATACTTTGGTAATAATCTGCAGTAGATGCCGCACTAACGCCAATAGTTGAAGCTAGTGCAATTCCAAATAGTGAAACCCCCACTAAATTCTTTATTTTTTTGCCCATTATTAACTCTCCTTTTAGACAAATACCCCTTTGTCTATTATTTCTTATAGCGAACACATTATACTTTGAAAAACACTATTATTCAACTGTTATTAGAAACATTTTTGATAAAAATGTGAATTTACTAAACAAAAATAAAATATATGTCTAAATCGTTTTAGAAAAACAGCATCTAACTAAAAAGAAAAAGCATGCGGTTGCATGCTTAATCCTCTAAGAAATTAACTATCTTATCGCCTGCTTGGCTAGTTCCAAAGCTTTCAGCAATAACATCTACAATTTTGATTTCTTCTTCTATAATTATTGGTTTATTATACTTTTTCATTTAAAACTCTCCTAAAGCACCTAAAACTGTAGGATCTGTAATTCCTAGGGTTGATGCATTATTAATATAGTATTGTGCTAGAGTATGTAAGCTATAGGATGCACTTTCCATAAAATACTTAGTACCATTAATTTCTACATAACATTTAGCATAAATTGTTGTGGAATAATTTTCTTCGGATACAGGAATTAATGCAGAATACTGAACATATGAGCCATTTACATTTGAAGTGGTTGCTCCAATAGATTCAACATATACAGGATTACATGTGTAATAAGAATATGTTGTTCCATTCTTAGATAATGCAACGCCAAAGGTAGCATTTGAATCTAATTCTAATAAATTCTCATATAAGCTCTTATCCATTCCTCCACCAAAACGAATATAAGCATTGGATACAGAATATGTAGTAGTTGTTGTACTTCCACTAGAATACTTATATATTTTAACGTCGATCTGCCCAGAACTATAGCAAGCAAATATACCACTATTCGCAGTATTATATTTTAATATGTTTCTAGTATTCGCGCCTTGAGCAGTAATGGTAGCCACTCCTGAGGAAGTTATAGAAATTGCCCAGGAAGCATTGTCATCCTTTGATGATTGTGTTTTTAAATAATTACTACTAGAACTAGCAGCGTATAAATATCCGTCCCCAACATTAAATGCGAATGTGTTTGCCTTTGTACCAGCCTCTAAAGTGATAATTTGAGGAGTTGAAGTACTATCATATGTTAATGTAGTTCCAGATTTAGTTATTGAAACGGAACCTCGATTATTGGGGTTTTGAGTAGTACTTAACGCCTTATCTTCACTTGATGCAGCAATGATTATATTATCTCCAGCTGCAAGAGTGCTTGCATCAGTAACTAAATTATATCCTTCTACTCCAGTTATAGTTTCTTCTTGTGATGAGTAAGAGAACTTTGCTGAAGTCTTAGTAGTTAAATTTTCAAAAGATGTAATACTTACACGTAAAGTGTTTAAGCTACTTCTTGCTTGAGTTAATAAAGAATAATTTGTAACTAATTCTTTTTCAGAACTATTTAATGCACCATATGCATTCTCTGCTGCAACAATACTTACTTCATCAGATAATGTAATGTTTTCTGGTAATGCATTAATTAAATTAATAACAGTATTTACTTCTTCTTGATTAATAGTGTCATCAACTATGTGCTTATAAATTTGAAGTGAAAAATACTCTGAATCATCTATAGTACTATTACTTGTAAACTCGGTATATTTACTATTTTTTAAAAATGCCATAGTTCCATTTGTATAGCTGCCGCTTGATGCTATTGTAGCAATACCTGAAGAAATTGAAATATTATATGAACTATTTACACTAATAGTCGTTTCCGTAAGCAAACTCTTATGGTCAGAAGTTGGAACTAAATATCCATCTCCTGTATTAAATGCGAATGTGTTAGATGTCGTTCCTTGAGCTAATGTTAAAACAGTAACTCTAGAATCTTCAGCTAAACGAATAATATTATCTGCCTTTTCAATAGATACAGCCTCTCTATAATAATTACTATATGTTGGTCCTAGTGCATAATTATAATTTGCAGCTGCAATTATAACACTATCACCAACAGATAAATCACTAGGATTTGTAACTAATGTAAAAGGTGTTTTGGATAAATTATCTAAAGTAGTAAGTGCTGCATCTAAAATAGCATAATTTGTAACTAATGCCTTTTCACTACTATTTAGAGCATTATATGCTGTATTTGCTTGATTCACTGCTGTTGCATCAGATGCTGTTACAGGTGATGGTAGGGCATTGATTAATGCGATAACATTATCTACTTTTGTTTGATCTACTGTGACGTCATGAGTATTTCTTGCAATAATTTCAGGCCAATATGTATCCAAATCTATAGATGAATTAGCTTTAGATTCAACTAAGCTAAATAATGTTGATACATTTGTAACTAAAGATTTATCACTTGTATTTAATCTACAATATTTTGCGTAGGCACTATAGACATCCTCATTTGAAGATGATTGAGTTAAAGTATTAATTGCGCTTACAACATTAGAAGCCGAATATTTAGTATTACTTGCTGAATCTGTATAACTATTTGTCCAAATGGTATCAATCCATTCTGGATGATCAATGAATGGATTTCTATTTCCTTGAACAGCTTCTATCGCATCATTACGAATAATCTCCTTATCAGATACAGGGTCCTCATGCGACCATTTCGTAAATAGATTTAAGGCATAGCTTGTTAGGTAAGGATAGCTTGAGGTGAAGGCAACTTCTGCACCATCTCCCCAATTCGCTAGCTTATCACTATATCTGATTGCCATATAGAAATAGCCTCTTGCAATATCTCCTTTATATTCATCGATAGGCTCAAATACTTTTCCTGAATAACTAGATAGTTTACTAGATCCTAGCTTTGAACCATTTCCGGAAGTATATTTTGCGCTTCCTACTTCGCCATAAGGCCAATTAGACCTTTGCCCATTTACATAAGCATCTGTAGCTAAAATATGATGTGTATCGGCAACCATAGGAGATGCTTTAGTAAACCAGGACTGAGGAACAGTATGTTCTCTATTATATTTTTGTCCTTCTGCGTCATGGCTCCCCTCATCTTGATCATCACCAACAGTATAAAGCTTTTCAGAATAAGTATCCCATATTATACCTGTGCCAGGTAAGACATCTGTAGTGTAATATGCAGTCCACAAACCAGAATAGCCAATTTGATTTGTATGCTTACTCTCACTTAGAGTATGTAGGCTTGATGCTAGTGATGTACCACTGGAGGTATTAGTAATTGCCCCATAATAATCTGCAGCATAGCTAGTAACACCTAAGGTTGAAGCAAGTGCCACTCCCATTAGTGGTATCCCAACTAGATTTCTCCATTTTCTTTTCATTTTTTATATCTCCTTTTTTTATAGAAAGTACTTATCAAGTACCTTTAACCTAGGAGTATTATTATACTTTAAATTTATAATTTAATAAATAGTCATTTGTTATATTATTTTGAGTTTCCCCATTTTTAAATTCATACGAAATTTTGTCAATTTTAGGAGATGTCAAATCTGACTCCCATTACAGTCCACAAATCTCGTCTTCGTTTATTTCTTTTAGGGTAAATTATTGAAATTAAGTCCTTGCTAAAAAATGAAATAACCCCTTTTATTCCATCGCTTATTCTATATAACCAGAATAGCACCTTTTCCCTTATTTGATTTTTGATTTTTCTTATTGCTTTTCCTACAGCCTTCATATTTATGACATTGCTAAAAAACATTACATATGTTAGTAATGTATTTAAGGCTTGAATTCTTTTATATCTTCTAACCTTTATCTTTTCAAAAGAAAACTGTTGTTTCTT
>NZ_QXEV01000011.1 GCF_003550015.1 Anaeroplasma bactoclasticum | reverse complement strand
ACGTGGTTCTAAATACTTAAGATGGTCTATTCACCAAGTCTCATCAGGTATTTGGAGATGGGATAAAACATTTGGTGATTATTATTCTAAAAAGATTAACGAAGGTAAACATCATTATGTAGCAATTGGTCATATTGACAAAAAACTAGTAAGAGTTATTTTCTCTCTTTTAAAGAATAAGCAATCTTTTATTCCACAAAAATAACCATATATAATTTTCAAAGAGCTAGATAATTCATATCCTCGTTTTTAAAAATCTCAAAATCGAGGATTTTTATGCTTGATATAAATAAATCTTAATTATTTTTTCAAATCTCTCTTGATTTATTTATAGTAGGCTTTTTTAAATAAAGGCCTAAGAAATTCTTAGGCCTATAATATTACTTTCTTTCTTCGTTAAATGCTACCATCATATTTAAGAATTCTTCTTTAGAAACAGTTACCTGTTCCTTCTTTCCATACTGTCTATATGTGATAGTACCATCCTTAACCTCATTATCACCAATAACTAGCTGATATGGAATCTTTTTCATTTGAGCTTCACGAATCTTGTAGCCAAGCTTTTCATCTCTATCATCCATCTTAACACGAATTTTCTTCTTTCTAAGCATTTCTACAATTTCATTTGCATAATCTAAATGGAATTGGTTATTAACAGGAATAACCATAGCCTGTACTGGAGCTAGCCATACAGGAAGTACACCCTTAGTTTCTTCTAGTAAGAAGGCAATGAAACGGTCCATAGAGCCTAAAATAGCTCTATGAATAACTACAGGACGTACCTTTTGATTGTTTTGATCAATATAAGTTAATTCAAATCTTTCAGGAAGCTGGTAATCTAGCTGAATTGTAGATAGAGTTACATCATGACCAATGGCACTTCTAACCTGAACGTCAAGCTTAGGGCCATAGAAGGCAGCCTCACCTAAAGCCTCATAATAATCAACGCCTAATTCTTTTAATACATTACGAAGCTCATTTTCACTTTTTTCCCATAATTCATCATTACCGAAATACTTCTCTGTATTTTCTTTATCTCTTAAGGATAGACGGAATCTATATTTTTCGAATCCAAAATCCTTATAAACATCCAAAATTAATTTAGTAACTGCCTTGAATTCCTGGGCAATCTGATCAGGACGGCAGAAAATATGAGAGTCATTTTGAGAGAATGCTCTTGTTCTTTCAATACCAGTTAAAGCACCAGATGCTTCAAAACGGAAGTCATTTGCGATTTCAGCAATTCTTACTGGTAAATCACGATAAGAATGTGGCTTAGATCTAAACATTACCATATGATGAGGACAGTTCATAGGTCTTAAAACATATGCCTCATCATCAAGCTCCATTGCAGGGAACATATCGTCCTTATAATGAGCCCAGTGACCAGAAGTCTTATATAATTCAACATTACCCAAAGATGGAGTCATAACATGCTGATAACCTAAATCATATTCCTTATCCATAATGTAATCAGATAATAATCTTCTTACAATAAAGCCATTAGGTAACCACATAGGAAGTCCACGTCCAACTAAATCATCGAACATGAAAATCTGCATATCCTTACCAAGCTTTCTATGGTCACGCTGCTTTCTATCCTCTAACACCTCTAAATGATGAGCTAAAGCCTCTGGAGTTGGCCAGCAAGTACCATAAACTCTAGTTAATACATCATTTTTAGAGTCTCCTCTCCAATATGCACCAGCAACACTTAAAAGCTTAAAGTTCTTGATTAAGCCAGTAGACATTACATGAGGTCCACGGCAAACATCAGTATATTCACCCTGTTCATAAATACCAACCATATCATCATCAATGGCATCAATTAATTCTAGCTTATACTTATCGCTTGCAAATTTAGCCTTTGCATCAGCCTTAGATAGCATATAGTGAACAATAGGAAGATTTTCCTTAACAATCTTCTGCATTTCCTTTTCAATCTTAGGTAAATCCTCATTTGTAATAGCCTCAGGAATTGCAAAGTCATAGTAGAATCCTTCTTCAATTGCAGGACCTACACCAAACTTTGTGCCTGGGTATAATCTATTCATCGCCTGAGCCATTAAGTGAGCGCAGGAATGGTTAATAACCTCAAATGCTCTTTCATCTTCAAATGTTACTAAATCTAGCTTACCATCTTCAGTTAATGGCATTTTTAAATCAACAAGCTTGCCGTTGAATTCTGCAACAGCACATTTCTTTGCAAGGCTAGAAGATAGACTCTTAGCTACTTCAATAATTAATTTGCCTTCTTCTACCTCAATTACACTTTCATCCTTTAAAGTAATCTTTAACATTTTTTCTTCCTCCATAAAAAAAATCCTTAAGAAAATTCTTAAGGACGTATTATCGCGGTACCACCTTATCTTCCAGGCTAAAAAAGCCTGACACTCAATAAGCTTTTAACGCAAGCGTACGGAATGACATTTCCTTCATTCATCTCCAAGGTAGTAATATAAAGGTTTTCTTTGGCATTTTCACCTTCTAGCCATCTCTTATAAAGAAAATAATCTTTATATCTTGTCCTTTTCATTGACTATATGTATTATAATCGATTGTACGCTTGAAATCAATAATTATATTTATATGTCTTTTAAATATAGAAATAAGAATGCTTTATGTTCTTAATAAGTGCATATGGGTAAACAAATATACCAACAACTGCACCTATAATGATAGAAAATAGTGCTGTAAATAAAAATGCATAAAATAGTGCATCAACAAGCAAAGACTTTCTATTAAAATCTCTTAACCCTGTGTGGGTACCTTTAACATGGCTATCATATTGTTCAGTCAATGGATCTAATCCGCTAAAGAATATAGCAGAAACAAAATTATTTTGAAGTATTATAGATCCAATAGATACTGCAATTGTTACAGCAAATGCAATAAAGAAAATACCTAAGCCTAAGCTACCATTTTGAATATCATAAATACCTATTGGTAAAAAGATTGCAAGATGAAGTAGTGGCCATACAATCGCATGAATTCTAAGCATAACTAAAATAGGCTCTTTTTGTTTTTTCTTAACAGGTTCTTCTTCCTTATTCTCTTTTAATTCTTCACTAATCATAATATCTCTCCTCCAAAACATATTATAAAACAATTAAGAAAAAATGCAACAAAAATAGAAATGGAGGCAAGTGCCTCCATCATCTTTTATATTCTTATTCTTATTAAAATGCTCTTTTCAAATTTTTGATTAATGCATATGGATAAACAAATATACTTGTAAAAATACCAACAAACAAAGAAGCTAAAAACGAAAAGAGCAATATATGCCCTGAAAATCTAAACGCTCTTTCATTCCTTGCACAACCCGCAAAATCAAACCGACTGCAAGGTTTATATTTTTTTGCTGCATTCCTTATATAATCTATTCCAATATAGAATATCTTAGAAATAAAATTATTATGTGAAATTACACATCCAATATATGTAGAAATAATAACTGCAAATAGAGTAAAAAATATAAATAATGCTGTATTACCTTCAAAAAAATAACTAAAAGCAATACCTAAAAAGATCATTATATGAATTAAAGGCCATACAATTGCATGAATACTTAGTACCAAAAAATAAGGACTCTTTAGACATGATTTTAAAACTATTGGTTTATTTTCACTAGCAAATTTACATATTCTACAAACATATTCTTCTCTAATCGATGGTTTAACATTATCTGAATCAGAATGAATTATTACAAATAAATCATCTTTATTTGTAATTGTTTTACCACATCTTCTACAAGTCTCATGAATTACTTTAGATTGTTTTAAACTATCCTCAAAGAGGGGTGTATCTACCTTTAGTTCATCTAAGGTACTATCCTCTATAGCATTCTCTTCATTTAGTAATTCTAAACTCTGATTAGTATTATCAATATTTTCTTCTAAATTATCACCTTCACCAAAAATGGATGCCATCTTTGATATTTCATCTAAGCTAGGTTCTATAGAATCATCTTCCCATCTAGATATTTTTAAAACACTAACATCTAGCTTTTCAGCTAAATCACTTTGAGTCATATTTAGCCTTAATCTATTCTCTTTAATGTAATTTCCTTTCATAATTCTCACCCTCATTTTGCATTATAATAATACTATTTATAGTTCCAATATTCAAGAAAAAAAGAAATGGAGGCTAGCCTCCATTATCTTTTATAGGATTTTGAATCATTCATGTTTAAGGATACTGCTAAAGATGTCATTCTTGAAAGAATTCTTTCCGCCTTTAAATTAGATGGTTTTGTATCATCAATTGAAAAATGATTTTGTAAATCCTTAGGATTTAAATTAGATGAAATATATAATGGCTTTTTAGCCATCATACGATAATTAATAACAGGACCTAAGATTTCATCTCTTAGCCATGGTGTCATATTTTCACTACCTAAGTCATCTAGCATTAATACATCAATATCTTTAATCATATTGATGAGCTCTTCAAATCTAGAAGATCCAAGTGCACTTTTTAAATCTAATACTAAATCAGGGAAATAAATAAGTAAGGATTCAATACCCTTTTTTGCAAGCTCATTTGCGATTACTGCTAAAGAGTATGTTTTACCTACAGCGAATGATCCATATAAGTATAATCCTTTTTCAAAGTCTTTATCCTGTCCATATTCTACAATATGCTTATAAATTTTTTCTCTAGAATCAGAACCCTTTACATCAAAATTCTCTAATTTAGCTTCTAATACCTCATCTGGTAGATATAATGTTTTAATTAAGGAATTTCTCTTTTTGTCATCTTCCTTTTTATATCTACAAGCCTCAAAGGAAAATTCATCCTTATCATTACAAGATAGACAAAAGCCTACATTATTATTTTTACAATAGGCTAATCCTTTACATCTTGCACAATTTCTTTTTTCTTCAAACATTAGCGCAAAATCATTAACATTGTTAATGTTAACATTATGCTTAGGGTATAAAGAGGCTACATCTGAAATAAACTTATCTACTTGTTCTATATCAAATTCAGGCATTTTAATTTTGTCCATTTTATGCCTCCTCCCATACTACTTTTGTTTTAGATTCTGAAGAGAATTCTCTATCCTTTTTGGATTTAGGTCTTTGTAATTCCTTTGCCGTTGTAATATATTGTACTGCATCCTTAGTAGATAATACATTATCAGTTATCCAAGATTCTGCAACCTTCTTAAAATAAGTTACTGGTGGTAATTCTCCACCCTTATCTCTTAGGGTTTTAATAATCATACAATTAATTACACCTCGAGGTAGGGAAATTGTATTATAGATTTCATCTATAGTAGATAGGTATGTTGATGGATAATTTGGATTAACCATTTGTAATACCTGGCTTGGAGATGCATTATCCAAGAATGAAATTAAATCCGATGGCTTACCATCTAGATTTTCCTTTTCAACAAGCTTAGGTGCATTCATATTTCTTCTATATTCGAATAATACATTTGCCTTCTTCTTTAATATACGATAATCAAAGAAGCCATTTTTGTTAATAGAATCCATAAATAATGTAGCCATATCATGCTCATTAAATAAGTATACAAAAGATAATTTAATAATTTGTTCTTTAAATGTATTATCAATGCCAGCTTCTAAGAAGTCTTCGTTGATTTCCTTTGTAAACTTTTCAAAATCAAATGTTGCATTCTTTATTTCTAAATAATTTGTTGGATTCTTACCTAAAATATAGGAGAATTTTTCAAATGTTTCATCACTATTTACTCTAGAAGAATATACCTCATCAAAAGATTTTGTGATTTCCTTATAGCCAGATACCTCTGGCTTTTCAATAGAGAAATGATTTTTAATAAACTCATAAGTTTCTTTTCTTACCTTGGAATATAGGTATAAACCGTAAATAGCATCCTTTATAAAGTTTTTAGGGGATAGGGGTGGTAACAGCACATAAATATAGTCCCCGTTTTTTTCATATGTAAGTAAAAGACCTATTCCCTCTAACTTGTTTTTGGATTTCAAAAAATCCACAGGCTTCAAGGAGTAAATATCGAATAGGTCCTGATGTATAATTTCTTCACTTTTTAAATTATTACGATTTAAAAGGGCGGAAAGCCCCATATAAAGCGTAAATGCATCATTACCGATTAAAGGCGCATATAAAAGGGATAATGCACTAACATCATCGGAAGATAAATTAAAGCTAGAATAAATATGAAATTTTGATGTGCCAGCCACTAGACTCTGGGCCATGGTCTCCTACTTATGAAGGGAAACGCCCTTGAATTCGAATTTTTCTTCTAATTTCTCTAGTACATCCTTGATGAAGGCTGTAGCTCTTTTTGCTGCACCTACAACAAAGTCAGCATGAACCTCAAAGTCAATAGAGGTTTCAGGATTTGCTGGGTCTAGCTGAGTGATTTTAGCGATGACCTCCATATGTGGGGCTTCTGCATAAACCTCACAGTAATCATCATTTTCAGAAACAATCTTATAATGCTCCTTATTAAGAATATGCATATATTCTTCCTTTAGCTGTTCATAAGTAGCCTTATAATAGTGTGTTTGTAATTCTAATGATTTTGCGTTTTCGCTTGTGATAAAGTCTGCCATTTTTCTACACTCCTTTAATTTCTTCTAATATTTTAAGAACCTGACATCTTGTTTCACCGAAGCTCCCTTTACTATCGATTACATAATCTGCCATTTCCTTCTTTTTATTTAAATCCATCTGGGAATTAATTTTTGATTTCGCATATTCTAAATCAATATTATCCCTTTCCATAAGCCTTTTTATTTGAGTTTCTCTATTTAGGTATACACATATAACCTTATCGCATAAAGAATCAAATCCTGACTCATATAGAAGTGGAACATCAATAAAGATAATTCCATTTGATTTACCTATTTCATCTAATACAACCTCATGAATTAAGGGATGAGAAATAGAATTAAGCTTATTTTTAGCCTCTTCATTATGAAATATTAGGCTTCCAAGCTTTTTCCTATCCAATTCTCCATCTAAAGTGAAATATTCACTTCCAAATGTCTCTTTAATTGCATTATAAATAGGCATATTCTTTTGTTGAAGCTCGTGAGCAATAATATCTGTGTCTATAACCTTATATCCAAGATTTTTAATGACACTAAGAACGTTACTCTTTCCAGAGGCAATACCTCCTGTAACGCCTATTACCTTCTTCATTTGCCTCACCTCTGACATTTCTTACAATAGTATGTCATTCTTCCTTCTATTTTAACACGATTTAGTGTCATTTTGCAATTAGGACATACTATTTTTGTATGAACTTGTAAAAAATCCTGGTATCCTCCTATAACCCCTAAAGAGGAGGTATAGCTTCTTATTGTAGTACCCTTTAACTCTATTGCCTTAGATAAAATTCTTTTCGATTCTTTAATTATATCTTCAATATTTCTTTTAGTAATTTTATCTCCTTTTTTCTTTGGAGAGATATGAGATGCATATAATACCTCATCTACATAGATATTACCAAGCCCTGCAACTATTCCTTGATCTAATAATAATTGCTTAATTGTCTTATTACTTTTATGAATCTTATTGTATAAATCTATGATAGAAATATCATTATTTAAGACTAAATCAGGACCCATCAAGGATAATGGAGGGATATTATAAATATCACCATCTAGATATTGCATTCTACCAAATTTTCTTACATCCTGGTAATAAAGAATAGAATCATCATCGAAATAGAATACGACATGGATATGCTTATTATCCATTTTTTCTTTCATATAGAAGTATTTACCTTCCATTCTTAAATGAGATAATATAAAGCCTTTATTTAAGCAAAACATTAAATATTTACCGTATCTAGCAATATCTATTATTTCTTTTCCTATAACATTTTCTTTAAAGGAATTAGTATCATTTTCAATTATAGGATTATATCTAATATCAATATCCTTAATTCTCTTTCCAACTAAGGATTTTTTTAATACTCTTCTTACGGTTTCAACCTCTGGTAATTCTGGCATTATTTTACCTCATACCAATCCTTACCGAAGGAATCATCTACAATTAGAGGTACATTAAGCTTCACTGCAGATTCCATATTTCTTCTTACAAGCTCAGCTAATATTTCTTCTTCTCCCTTAGATACCTCAAATACAAGCTCATCGTGTACCTGAACTAGCATTTTACTTTTGATATTTCTTTCTTCCATTTCCTTATCAATCATGACCATTGCAATTTTAATAATATCTGCAGCACTACCTTGGATTGGGGCATTCATTGCAGTTCTTTTTGCAAATTCTCTTTGCATATAAATTTTAGAATTAATATCTGGTATATAGCGGATACGATTCTTCATTGTTTTTACATAGCCATTTTCTTTACAGAATTCTATTGTATTATCCATAAATGTTTTAATTTCAGGATAGGCCTCATAATATTTCTTTATGAAATCCTGAGCCATAATATTTGAAATATGTAAATCCTGAGCCAGTCCGAATGCGGATATACCATAAACGATACCAAAGTTTACTGCCTTAGCTCTTCTTCTTTCTTCTGGAGTTACTTCCTTAGTTCCAAAGACCTCCTGGGCAGTTCTTGTATGAATATCCTCTCCATTTTTAAATGCTTCAATTAGCTTAGATACATTTGCCATATGGGCAAGCACTCTTAATTCTACCTGAGAATAATCGGATGAATATAAGCTATTTTCCTTATTCTCTGGGATAAACATTTTTCTAATCTTATGTCCTTCTTCAGTTCTAATTGGAATATTTTGTAAATTAGGCTCAATGGAGGATAATCTTCCGGTTTGAGTTAATGCCTGTTGGTAAATAGTATGTACCTTATCGTCTGGGTAAATCATTTCTCTTAGGCCAGTTACATAGGTTGACATAAGCTTTGACTTTGCACGATATTCCATAATTAAAGGTACAATTGGGCTTGCCTCATATATAGCCTCTAATACATCAATATCTGTAGAATAGGATTGTCCCTTCTTCTTTGGATATGGTAATCCCATTTCATCAAATAATACTGTGCCTAATTGTTTAGGGGAGGATATATTAAATGGATGACCTGCAATTTCATGAATTTTAGCCTCTAGATTATTAATATCCTGGCTTAGATTATATTCCTGGCGGTTTAATTCCTCTAAATCAACCTTCATACCCTGAAATTCCATCTTACCTAATACCTTAGATAATGGAATTTCAATTTCAGTTAATAAATCTAGCTGATTTTTTTCCTTTAAGCGATTTAATGCCTCATCCTTAAGCTCATATAGGCAATTTACCTTTTTCGCTATATGCTGATATAATACTGGTTTTTCTGGAATGAATTTTTTAGCACCCTTACCATAAACTGCTTCATCATAATATACATCACTATAGCCATAAAAATCAGCAATTCCTCTAAATTCTTCTTTGGCAGCAGATGGATTAATGATATAGGTTGCAAGTAATAAATCAAAATCTATACCTAAAAGCTCTAGCCCTAATCTTTTACATAGAACATAGGCTCTTTTATAATCAAAGATTGTTTTATGATTTTCCTTATCGGCTAAAAACATCATAAAGTCCATAGAATTAAAAATGATGTTAGGGTCAACAATAAATGTTCCCTTACTATTTTTAATACCAATAGCTAATAGTGGGCTCTTATGATAATTATATTCAAATGTTTCAAAGATCATTGCAGAATATGGCTCTAATACCTCACCTAAGCGAGATACATTTCCTATATATTCATATTCAGAAACATTCATAGTTACCTTTGGTGCTTCAAGTGTTAATTCCTTTAGTAAGGATTTAAATTCTAATTCTTGATAGAATGCGATTAATCTTTCCTTATCGCATTCCTTTCTTTTAGTTTCATCTAGGGATACTCCAATAGGAAAATCTCTTAAGATGGTAGCCATCTTCTTACATACTGTAGCTGATTCTACATTTCCCCTTATTTTTTCACCAACAGATCCCTTTATTTCATCCTTATGCTCTAGGATACCTTCTAGGTTACCATAGGTATTTAAAAGCTTTACACCAGTTTTTTCACCAATTCCTGGTACACCAGCTAAATTATCACTTTTATCTCCCATTAAAGCCTTTAAATCTACCCATTCGGTATATTCAATACCATATACCTCTTTGAAATGCTCTGGGGTGAAATCCTCAAGCTCACTAAAGCCTTTTTTTGTCATATGAACGGTTGTGTTATTACTAATTAGCTGTAATAAATCCTTATCGGATGAATAGATATCTACATGATATCCTTCATCTTCTGCCCTTTTAGCCATAGTACCTATGATATCATCTGCTTCATATAAATCCTGTTCCCATCTTTTAATTCTCATGATATCTAAGAATTCCTTGATATAGGATATTTGCATACGGAATTCATCTGGCATAGGGGCTCTACCTGCCTTATAATCACCTAAAATATCATGACGGAAGGTTTTCTTTCCAGCATCAAAGGCAACTAAAATACTATCGTATTCCCCCATAATTAAATTATTCATCATACGAGCAAAGCCATAGATGGCATTTGTAAATAAGCCTTTGGAGTTCGCAGTTGGATTTCCACCTGCACTCATTCCATAATATGCTCTATACATTAAGGAATTTCCATCAACTAATATCATTCTTTTCATACTATCACCGACCATTCAAATATAATCCTATTATAACAAAAGAGTTATTAAATTGAAAGAAAACAACCCAAAATTTATTGGGTTGTTCAAAAATAATAGATATTATTTTTTAGGAAACTTAATTGGATCTATCGCATCATCACTTTGCTTATATAAAACAATTTGTCTTCCGATAGATTGTACAAATTCAATTTCTTCATTTCTAAAGAATTCTTCTGCCTCTTCAAATGTTACATAGGAATTTTGTAAAATAGATATCTTCATTAGCTCATGCTTTTTTAAATAAGATAGAACTGTTTCCATTAAATTATCACTTAAGCCTTCTTTACCAATTTGGGCTACAGGCTTAATCTTTTGAGCTAAACTTCTTAAATACACCTTTTGTTTTGTTGTTAGCATAATAAAACCTCATTTCAATTCAAAGACATTTTATCATACTTTTAGTAAAAGAAAAACTCCTTTATTTCTAAAGGAGTAAATTCATATTATTCTTTATCTAAGAATTCAGTTGTGTCATATGCATCTCGTAAAATCTTCTGCATATCCTCAACCATAGGTACTCTAGGGTTTGCAGGAGAACACTGATCCTCATATGCTAAATAAGAAAGCTTTTCAACCTGAGACATCCAAGTTTCACGGTCAAGACCCTGAGACTGGAAGTTCATCTTGATACCAACTCTTCTACCTAAATCACCTACTGCCTTAGCTAAGGATTCAACACCCTCTTCAACTGTAGATGCAGGAAGGCCTAAAATCTGAGCGATTTCAGCATATCTTTCATCTGCACGGTAGTAGTTGTACTTTGGCCATGTAGAAAGCTTCTGAGGCTTTTGACCATTGTAACGAATTGTGTAAGGTAATAGAATTGCGTTAGCACGTCCATGAGGAACATGGAATTCAGCACCAACCTTATGAGCCATAGAGTGGTTCATACCTAAGAATGCGTTAGCGAATGCCATACCAGCAAGTGTAGAAGCATTATGCATCTTCTCTCTAGCCTCAGGGTCATTCTTACCATTCTTATAAGAACGCTCTAAATACTTAAATACTAGCTTAATAGCCTGAATAGCTAAACCATCTGTAAAATCAGAAGCAAGTGTAGATACATATGCCTCAAGTGCATGAGTTAATACGTCCATACCTGTATCAGCAGCGATAGATCTAGGTAGGTTCATAACGAATGCTGGGTCGATGATAGCTACAGTTGGAGTTAAGGAGTAGTCTGTTAATGGATACTTCTTATGCTCAACCTTATCTGTGATAACTGCGAATGGAGTAACCTCAGAACCTGTACCAGATGTTGTAGGAATACATACTAACTTAGCCTTCTTGCCTAATTCTGGATACTGGAATGCTCTCTTACGGATATCCATGAACTTCTGCTTTAAGTCATTGAAGTTTACATCTGGGTGCTCATAGAATAACCAAATACCCTTAGCAGCATCCATAGAAGAACCACCACCAAGTGCAATGATTGTATCTGGTTCAAAGGATCTCATTAATTCAACACCCTTTAATACTGTTTGAATAGATGGATCTGGTTCAACATCACAGAATAGCTGATATGGAACCTGTGGGCTTCTTAGCTGTAACTGATCAATAATCTTTTGTACATAACCAAGTTCAACAAGTGAACGGTCAGTAACGATTAATGCCTTCTTCATTTCCTTCATCTGATGTAAGTACTCGATGGCATCTCTTTCAAAATAAATCTTAGATGGAATCTTAAACCACTGCATATTATTTCTTCTACGTCCTACTTTCTTAATATTTAATAAGTTTAATGGACCTACGTTACCTGCAACAGAGTTGTGACCATAAGAACCGCAGCCCAATGTTAATGATGGAATGAATGAGTTATAAACATTACCAATTCCACCGAATGTAGAAGGTGAATTACAAATAATACGAATTGCAGGAATATAATCACCAAACTTAGTGCATAATTCCTGGTTAGCTGTATGAATTGCAGCAGAGTGACCTAAACCATTGAAGCATACAGAAGCCTTAGCTAAATCGAAGCCTTCCTGTGTAGAAGTTGACTTAACCATAGCTAATACTGGAGAAAGCTTTTCTCTAGTTAATGGTTCAGATACACCAATTGTAGAACATTCAACCATGATAATTACAGTATTTGCTGGAACCTCAAAGCCTGCCTGTTCAGCAATCCATGTAGCATACTTACCAACGATTGCTGGATTTAATTTTGCGTTTTCTACTTCTTCCTTAGAATTTACGCCAAACATAAATGCTTCAAGCTTCTTCTTTTCAGCCTTAGAAGCAAAATAAACACCAAACTTCTTGAATTCTTCTTTAGTCTCTTCATAGATTTCCTGATCTACAATAACAGACTGCTCAGAAGCACAAATCATACCATTATCGAATGCCTTAGACATTACGATATCATTTACAGCCTGGCGAATGTTACAAGTCTTTTCCATATATGCTGGAACGTTACCTGCACCTACACCTAAAGCTGGCTTACCACAAGAATAAGCGGCGCGAACCATAGCATTACCGCCTGTTGCTAAAATTGTAGCAACTCCTGGGTGCTGCATTAAAGCAGTTGTTGCATCCATAGAAGGATGTTCAATCCACTGAATACAATTCTTTGGTGCACCAGCAGCAATAGCAGCCTCATAAACTACCTTTGCAGCCTCAACAGAGCACTTCTGTGCACTTGGGTGGAAACCAAAGATAATTGGGTTTCTAGTCTTAATACAAATTAATGATTTGAAGATTGCTGTAGATGTAGGGTTTGTAACTGGAGTAATACCGGCTACAACACCAACTGGCTCTGCAAGCTCAACCATACCTGTTACATCATCCTCACGGATAACACCAACAGTTTTTAAACGCTTCATGTTGTTTGTAACATATTCACAAGCAAATAGATTCTTAGTTGCTTTGTCTTCAAATACACCACGGCCAGTTTCTTCAATTGCTGCTTTAGCAAGATCCCCATGCTTATCAAGTGCAGCAACAGAACACTTAGCAACGATATAATCGATTTGTTCTTGAGTAAAATGAGCGTATTCGTCTAAAGCCTTTAAACCCTTTTGAACTAGCTCGTCAACCTCTTCTTGAGGTGTTAAGATTTTTTCTTCCATTCTAATCCTCCAAGTAAAATAAGAAATATTAAAATCACTAACCTGTCATTTCACTTTCATTATACGTGAAATTTTACAAATTGAAAAGGGTAAACGATTTCCATATTTTTGTAATCGTTTACAGGATAATTTATAAAATAAAAAACAGGCTATCCATTGATAGCCCTAATAATATTTTAGGATATTCTTTACTTATACCAAACTATTTCATTGCAATTATTTTCGTATAAGTACTCATTTGTTTTCGAAAAAGGCTTTGAACCAAAGAATCCACGATATGCAGAAAGTGGAGATGGATGTGCAGATTCTATGATTAAATGCTTTTTATTTTTAAGTAAAGCCTTCTTCTTTTGACTTGGGCTTCCCCATAATATAAATACCATTGGTTGATCTAAGCTATCTAAAAATTGAATAACATGATCAGTAAAAGTTACCCATCCAAAATTCTTATGAGAGAATGCTTCATGCTCTCTTACAGTTAAAACAGTATTTAATAAAAGAACACCTTGCTTAGCTAAATAATCTAAATTACCATCTTGGTTTATTTTTATACCTAAATCACTTTCCATCTCCTTATATATATTCACTAAGGATGGTGGTAGTTTATCACATAAAACAGAAAATGCAAGCCCATGTGCCTGATTTGGCTCATGATATGGGTCTTGGCCTAAAATAACAACTTTAACATTATTAAGGGGAGTTTCCTCAAATGCATGAAATATATTTTTATATTCAGGATAACAAGTATGATTCTTATATTCTTCTTCTACCTTCTTCATAAGATTTATGAAATAGTCTTGTTTTTTTTCTTTGTTAATAAAATCTATCCATTCCATAGGAAACCTCCAAAATTCGCTTATATTATATCTATTTTTAAGACAAATGAAAAGCCTGAAGAAATTCTTCAGGCTAATCTTATATTAAATCAGAATATTATTACTTTAATTCAGCGAAATACTTGATTGTACGAACCATCTGGCTTGTATAAGAGTTCTCGTTGTCATACCAAGAAACAACCTGTACCTGGTAAGTATCCTCAGCTACCTGAGCAACCATTGTCTGAGTAGCGTCGAATAAAGAACCAAATCTCATACCGATAACGTCAGAAGATACGATCTGGTCTTCGTTGTAACCGAAAGACTGATTTGCAGCAGCCTTCATAGCAGCATTGATGCCTTCAACAGTAACGTCCTTGCCCTTTACTACTGCAGTTAAGATTGTAGTAGATCCTGTAGGAACTGGAACACGCTGAGCAGAACCGATTAGCTTACCATTTAATTCAGGAATAACTAAACCGATTGCCTTTGCAGCACCTGTAGAGTTTGGAACGATGTTTGCTGCACCAGCACGAGCACGACGTAAGTCACCCTTTCTGTGTGGTCCATCAAGAATCATCTGGTCACCAGTGTATGCATGAATTGTAGACATGATACCAGACTGGATTGGAGCATACTTATTTAAAGCGTCAGCCATAGGAGCTAAACAGTTAGTTGTACAAGAAGCTGCAGAAATAACTGTATCAGCTGGAGTTAATGTCTTCTCATTAACACCGAATACGATTGTAGGTAAATCCTTTCCTGCTGGAGCAGAAATAACAACCTTCTTAGCACCTGCTTCAATATGAGCTTCTGCCTTAGCCTTAGAAGTATAGAAACCTGTACACTCTAAAACAACATCTACATCTAATGCACCCCAAGGTAAATCCTGTGCCTTTGGCATAGCGTAGATAGTGATTTCCTTACCATCAACAGTAATAGAACCTGGAGTAACAACAGTCTTACCATCTTCAGCTAAAACTGGCTCCTTAGAAGATACTGTATGTAAGTTTTCACCAATCTTACCAGCATAACCACCCTGAGCAGTATCATACTTTAATAAGTTAGCTAACATCTTTGGAGAAGTTAAATCGTTGATTGCTACAACTTCATAACCCTCTGCACCAAACATCTGTCTGAATGCTAAACGGCCAATACGACCAAAACCATTAATTGCGACTTTAACAGCCATAATAATATATTCCTCCTAAATAATAGTTTTTTGCAATTTATATTTTATCACTTTTGTAAACCCCTTGCAATAATATTTTAGTGTGCCAACTAAAATCAAAAGGTGTAAATGCTTTCACTTATTTACCCGAATCTATGAAGGTTCTAGCAATTCTTTTGATGAATCCTTCAGGGGTATGATACCCCATTTTCATCATATGTCCCTGATAAAAGAATGTAGCTTTTTTAAATTCTTTTACATCATAAGAAAGATTATCTACAGAGGCGGATACCTCAATTGGATTTTCACTCTCTAAGGTAATGCTTTTTTTACTTGATAAAATAAGTGGTGAGCCTAAGGATCTATATGCATTAGAATTAATACTTGCAACCTCAGATAGCTGCATAATTGTTAAATCATGATCAACAACTGCTCCATGTAAGGATTTATTATATCCTGTAGAGCCATAATTTGTAGATACACATAAACCAGTACCTCTATATTTTTCTAAAAGCTCTCCATCAATTTTAACATCTAAAATTAATGTCTTCTTTGGAGATAATATAGTAGATTCATTAATTGAATCTGCATAATATGTATTTCCATTTGCTTCTTCTATCTTACAGGATAAAAGCTCCATTTCATCAATTTTATATTGATGATTATTAATATCCTCAATTAATAAGTCTATGGTATCTGGATTATAATTTGCAAAGAATCCTAAATGCCCTGTATGAAGTCCAAAAACAACACTAGAAGGATATTTATGGAACGCTTGTAAAATTGTTCCATCCCCTCCAATAGCGATTGTAATATCAGGGTTATTTTCATCATAAGAATATTTAATATTCTTACGTATATATGCTGCTAATTCCTTTGATAGATCATCATTTTTGATTAAAATACAATATTTCATATTATCACCACTTTAGGTATTATTTTACCATAATACTTGATTTTTCTCTACAAATATTAGATAATAAGATAAGTAATTTTTTTAAGAAGGGTGGTGGTATGTATGTATCTTAATAAAGAAATTGAATTTAAAACCTTTATTTCTGAAGAAACATATCACGAATTAGTTAAGGAATTCGGCCTTGAAAATAATATTTTCGAGCAAATTAATCATTATTTTGACACAGAAGATACAAAGTTATTAAAAGAAAAAACTGTACTTCGAATTCGCCAAAAGGGCTCCAATTACAAGCTAACTAAAAAAACTAGAGCGGATGTGGGCGCAGATGAAACTCATATTCTTCTTTCAAAGGATAAAGCCCTAGATTATTTAGCTAATGGACTTGATGCTAGAATCATTGATTTACCTTATTTTGTAAAAAAGGTAGCCGAGCTTACAACATACCGCTGCAGTGCCCCTTATAAATCTGGTACTATCTTCTTTGATAAGAGCGTATATTATGGCAAAGTAGATTATGAAATAGAATTTGAAGTAGATGATGTTAAGCAAGGTTTAAAGGAATTTAAGCATTTCTTAGAAAAGCATAACATCACTTATGTTGAATCTATTCGTAAATCCAAAAGAGCATTTGATAATAGAAAATAAGATACTTCGTGTTGGCAAATAACCTATACGTTTTTCTTAAAAAGATGCAAAAAAGGGGCTGTGAAAAACCTAACTTTTAAATAGTTGGGTCTCACAGCCTTTTTACAATTATTAGATAAATCTAGGGTATGTGATTTATTACCCGAGTTTTACAATTGTTATGCTATAAAAGCCTTCAACTTACATAAAAGGCATGTAATCAAACATGCCTTTTAGTCGTTTTACCACTTTTATTCAATTTGGTAGATACTAAATTATAAGATTTTATACAAGGAATATATAAAAATACAATAAAGATAACAATAAATTAACAAGTGCTGTAGATAATAAAACTAATTTTGCTGTGTTATACTTATTATAATTTGGAGTTTTCTTAAAATCCTCGTTTGTTGTGCCTGTCTTAAATAATCTTCTCACTTTAAATTGATACATAATCATAACAGCTAATAATTCTAATAAGCCAAAAACAACAAAAACTATTTCAAATAATTCTTTACGATTTAATCCAAAAACCAATGGAATTCCAATAATAATTGGAGTGATAATTAGAATTGAAGAAAACACAATTATTGTTAATATTCGCTTCTTTTTGTAATTATTATTCATTTTCTTCTTTGACGTTTTCATTTACTTTAACGTCAATTGCCTCTTCTTTTAAAGTATCAGCTTTTTCTAAATTCACATTAGAGAAAATCTCTTTTGCATCAATAAGATATTTCTTATCAATATCATTATTTAACCACTTTTGAGCAAGGTCTTCAGTAGAAAGAATATAATGATTTGGCTTAATCATAATCCAATTGCATTTATCATAATCTAAATCCGCCTTGTTATAAACAAGTTTCTTTCTCTTATTCTTACTATCTGGATCAGGTTGTGGAATAGCAGTTAATAATGCACGAGTATATGGATGAATTGGATTAGAATAAATATCTTCTGCCTTACCTAATTCAACAATATGACCATTGTGCATAACTGCAATACGATCAGAAATATAACGAATGATTGATAAATCGTGCGCGATGAATAAATAAGTTAAGCTCTTCTCATTTTGAAGTTTCTTTAATAGATTTAATACCTGAGCACGAATAGATACGTCAAGCGCAGAAATTGGCTCGTCTGCCAATACTAATTCTGGCTCAATTACAAGCGCTCTTGCAATACCAATTCTCTGACGCTGTCCACCTGAGAATTCATGAGGGTATCTAGATAAATGTTCTGGTAGTAATCCTACAGATTTCATCATTCTAGAAACCTTATCCAATCTTTCTTCCTTACTCTTGAATAACTTGAAGTTATATAAACCTTCAGATACGATATAGTCAATATTTGCACGTTCATTTAATGAAGCAGCAGGATCTTGGAAAATCATCTGGATATTCTTCTTATTATTCTTTAATTCTTGAGCAGTTTGCTTACCAGATATTAAACGACCTCTAAAATAAATTGCACCATTTGTTAGGTTATAAACACCTAAAATAGCACGTGAAATAGTTGTCTTTCCAGAACCTGATTCTCCAACTAGACCAAAGGTTTCTCCAACATAAATATCAAAATTTAAGGAATTACATGCCTTTACAACTCTTTTACCATTTGCAAAGAACATATCCGCTTTTACAACAGATAATAATACTTCCTTACCATCCTTATCTACTGTTGGCCAATACTTTAACATACCAGTCTTTTTATCAATAGTATATTTATAGAATTCCTTATGCTTATTCTCGTTTAATCTTTTAAGTAAATCACTTGGTAAGAAGCCAGACAAGAAGGATAATAATTCTTCATATCTTGGAGATTTCTTCTTTTGTGCAACATTCTTTCCTTTAAAGTATACTGCACCTCTTAGCTTAACCTCTAATGTGAATACTGCCTCAAGTAGCATATCAAATTCAGAAGATGCAACATCAGCATATTTTGTATTAGAATTAATATCCATTGAGAATTCTTTTTCTAATACAAACTTACCATATTCATCTACGAAATTAACTCGATCAAAACGTAATATTGGGCAATTCTCATTTTTTGCATCATAAGTTGCATCCTTATTAGGAATTAAATCAATATTGTTTGGATAATAATCATTATAAATCTTTGTAAGATTTAGAAGTTGGAAGCGGTCTTCAATTGTAAAATTCTTATTAATTCTTATGAAGTCCTCATTATCATCAATATAGAACTTGTATTGTCTTTCAACAATATTCTTTCTAAATTCTCTATCTGCCTTGCTAATTTCTCCAGTAACTAAAATACCATCAAAATATAAGGCACCTCTAAGCATAGATTTATCAGAATAAATACCCTGGATAACATTAAACTTAATTCTATTTTCTTCGTTATTTAAATCAAAAGGTTCATCACAGTATAAATCAAAACTTGCATATTTTGAATCTACATCTATAAGAGATACATCTGCATCTAATACAGAAATTTTAATAGCACGACCATCCTTATCCTTTCTAGGCCAGAACAATGGATAGTTTGTCTTCTTATCTTTAGAGAAATTCAATAATAAGAATTCCTTTTGATTAACCGTAAAGTTTCTTCTAATAAAAGTCTTTTCGATATATAATTTGAATTTATCATCTAACTTATTAGGCAATAAACGGCCTTTATAATAGAAGCCACTAACTAACATATTTGAATCAAGTAAAGATTTAATTACTTCAATTCTCTTTCCATCCTTTGTTAAATCAAAGGTTTCGTTTCCGAAAATATTAAAGTTGAAGGTTAAAGGAGATTTTGTCTCATTTCCAAGCTTTACAACGGTTGCATTTACTGCAGAAAAGATTGCTTCTTTTCCTTCTTCATAACTCTTTTGTGGCCAATATGGAAGGTAACCACCATCCATCTTGTCGAAAAATTCATAGATAAGATCTCCATCTTCAATATGGAAATAGTTATCCATGAATCTTTTTGTTAATACTTTTGCAAACTTTGGAGTCATCTTTCTAGTGTAATAATTTCCATAGAAATATACACCACCATCTACAAAACGATTAACAGAGAATAAAGCACTCAAATATTTTACTTTTGTTCTTGCTAACGGATCATTTGCATTGAACTCTTCGTTGTCTAAAATATCAAATGTTGCTTCTTCTTCATCTAATAACTTTCCATCTAAGCTTTTAATTTGAGCCTTATAAAAGCTTAATACGACATTTTTTCCTAATCTATTTTTTTGAGGTATAATTGCAGGAAAGCCATCTTTATTTACATCATATTCAGCCTGAATTTTTGCAATATCCTCGGTTGTAAATTGTTTTAAAACTTCATCATTTAATACTCTTCTTTCAGAAGTGGTATTATTCATTATGATCACCTCCTGAATAGATTTTTGCCACACGTTCACTAATTTCAGCAATAATCTGTGGACGCTCTACTTTTGGTGCTCTTGGATCTAATAACCAAGTTTTTGCATAATGCGTATCTGTTACCTTAAATAAAGGTGGTTCTTTTACAAAATCAACTGCTAAAGCATATGGATTTCTTGGTGCAAAAGCATCACCCTTTATCTCGTTAAACAAGCTTGGTGGAGTACCTGTAATAGAATACAATTTTTCTCCCTTTTCACCAAGCTGTGGTAATGAAGATAGTAATGCCCATGTATATGGATGTTGTGGGTCATAGAAGATTTCCTTTGCTGTACCATATTCAATGATTTGTCCACCATACATAACGGCAACTCTATCTGCAATTTCAGCAACGACACCTAAGTCATGAGTGATAAATATAATTGTAAAGCCATACTCTTCTTTTAATTCTTTAATTAGATTTAAAATTTGTGCTTGAATTGTAACGTCAAGTGCTGTAGTTGGCTCATCACAAATTAAGATATCAGGATTACATGCAAGAGCAATTGCAATAACTACTCTTTGTCTCATACCACCAGAATACTGAAAAGGATAATCATCATATCTTTGTTCAGCATCCTTAATACCAACACGTTTTAAAAGCTTAATAGCTTCTGCTTTTGCTTCTTCCTTAGAATAGCCTCTATGAAGTCTAATTACTTCTGCTATCTGAGAACCAATTCTTCTTAATGGGTTTAAAGAAGTCATAGGGTCCTGGAAAATAGTTGAAATTCTTTTTCCACGAATGTTTAACCATTCTTCATTTGTTGTGAACTTAGATATATCCACACCTGCATACATAATTTGAGATTCTGAATCTATGCTACCATTTTCTTCTAGCATACCAGTGAAGCACTTTGTAAATACAGATTTACCAGAACCGGATTCACCAACAATGGCAATAATCTCACCTTTATAAATATCTAAGGATACTTTACGAATGGCAGTAAGAATTTTATTTCTTACAGAGAATCTTACCACTAAATCCTTAACGGAAAGAATTGTTTCTCCTTGCTTTACATTGTCAATAGGATTTAAATTTACTTCAATTTTTTCTTTCATAATTGTCTCCTAACGATGCTTCTTTGGATCAAGTGCATCAGATAATGCCATACCAAATAAGAAGAAAATAAAGATAATAATTGCCATTAATAAACCTGGTGCAAGAACCTGCCATGGTCTTTGCTGGAATTCCTTAGTACCAAGTTCAAGAATAGCACCGATTGCAATTCTATCCTTTGGAAGACCAACTCCAAAGTAACTCATAGAAACTTCGCTTGAAATCATTCCTGGTACGATTAAAGAGAAATCTGTAATAATGATACCTAAAATGAATGGCAAATAGTTTTTAAACATAATTCTACTTGCAGGTGTCGCAAGTGTCTTAGATGCTACATTGTATTCTCTATTATCAATAATTAATACCTGGTTTCTAATCATATATGCAAGGCCTAACCAACCTGTAATACATAACGAGAAAATCAATCTTCCTTCAGGAGAAATCCATGGAAGGGAATGAGAGAATATTGTAGATAATAACATATATACTAATAGTGATGGAATATTTACTACTAAGTTATATAATTCAACAAAGAACCAATCGATTTTCTTCAAATAGCCCCATGTCAAACCAAAAATAACACCTAATACAGTTACAATAGCAGACGAAATTAACGCAAGTCCTAGTGAGCTTCCTGCTCCAGACCAGGTAATAAAGAATAAATCTCTACCTTTTGAATCACAACCCCAAATATGATTTGCAGAAGGTGCTGCATTTACAAAAGCAACTCCACCCTCGAAATCAGTTGCGCTTGCGAATTGAGGAATTACTACTATACCAATAATTAAAATAATAAATGTAATGATTGAAATAATAGCCGCTGGCTTATGAATAAATACACGGAATACAGATTTCCAATAAGAATAAGGTTCAGCAGATAAATGCTCTGATTCTTCTTCATCAATCTTGACAGGCACAAATAAATCATCTAATGAATGATCTAATTCATATTCATTGTTTAATGCAATTTCTGACATACTTTCACCTCTTATCCTTGTAATTTAATTCTTGGGTCAAATGCAACTGTAACTAAGTCTCCTAATAAGAATGCAAGCATTGAAATTGCACTATAAAGGAAAGTTAAACCTTGAATTGCAGAAACATCTGTACTATATAATGCATTAATAAGCATTTTACCTGTACCAGGAATACTCCAAATCTTCTCAACGAAGTATGATCCAATCATTGCTGAAAGTAATGTTGCAGGAATATTTCTTACTAGTGGCACAGATGCATTTCTTAATACATGAGTATACATGATTGAATTTTCAGATAAACCCTTAGATCTTGCGAACTTTACATAATCAGAATTTAATTCATCAACCATGAATCTTCTTACCCAAACAATAACACCAGGGATACTTAAGAATACAATAGCAAAAATTGGAATAAACAATGAGCCGAAGAAATTATTCTCATCAAATCTATATCCAAAATTAAAGAATCCAAGAGGACCATTTTTATCACCAGCAAAACTCCATAATAACAAATAGAATACTAAAGCAGGAATTGCATAGTTTAATACAATAAATACAGTACCAATCTTATCAACTATACCACCAGGTTTTTTAGCCATTGAAACGCCAAGTGGGAAAGCAAATAAATATGTAAAGAATACTGAAACTAAAGAAATATATAAGGAAATAGGCATAGATTGAATTAAGTCTTCAGCAACAAATTCATTTGTAGAAATTGAACGGCCTAAATAAATAAATCCTTTCCATGACTTAATTGCCTTTTCATAATTTAAATCAAAAGCATAAGGCACTTCCTTATAAATTGGTAAAATATAATAAATATAAGTAAAAATATTTTCAATTACTGATACAGGTCTACCATCAATAGTGTATCTACCATACTTATATAATTCCTTTTTTATATAATTATCAGCAATTGTAGCTCCTAAAGAGCCTTTAATCTTGTTATAAACCTGCATACTATATAGTTTGGTATCAGGTATTGCTCGAATAAGTGCTGTAACGATTGCAACTAATAAAATCAAAGTAATTAGTGATGCACCGATTCTTTTAAGCACATATCTTAGAGTCATATTCTCAATAATTTTTTCGCGAAGGAAAACAAGAAATTTTGATTCTTTCTTTTCGCTTTGAGCAGTCATTCCCATAACTATGCCCCTTTCTCTACTTTATACTAAATGTTATTTAAACGACAAAATTAGGAGAAGCATAAAACATGCTTCTCCTATTTGTTTATAATCAATAATTAAATTTTAATTTTTAACTACTTCTTTACTACACAGTCTACTCTAATTACTTCTTAGAATCATAATCAGCCTTAATAGCTTCTCTTAATTCCTTAGTAACAACTTCAGTAGATACGATGCAATCACTGAACTTTGTTGAAGATAAACCATAGCTTGCTCTCTTAGCATGGTAAGGTAAAATCTTAGTTACGCTAGCTCTCCAACCAGTATTTGTTAACCATGGAATGATAATTGCATCTTCATAAATTAACTTATATTCAGCTTCAGCAAACTTCTGATAACGTTCAGCAAGCTTAGTTGCATCAGTAATTGCAGCACCCTCATTGAACTTTTCAGTATAAGCACCTAAGATAGATGTCTGTAATGCAGCAACTTCAGGATCAGATGTATCACCAAAACCTAAATACATAACGCTATCGCCATCCTCAACATAGCAATGTAAGAATGTCTTAGGGTCAGCATAGTCAGGACCCCAACCAGTTAACATATTGAAGTCATAGTTTGCATCTTCAGTAACCCACTCATCATATGTTGTGTCATCACCAGCAATCTGAAGGACTAAATCCATAACACCAGCAGCAGCTTCCTTTAATGGAGCATATGTTGCATCTTCATATGGCTGATCTTCAACTGTTTCTGTTCTAACAACATCAACCTTAATTGGAAAATCACTTGCAGTTAATTTTCCAGAAGAAATTAATTCCTCTTTAGCAGCCTGGAAGAACGCTGCAGCCTTAGCCTTATCAAAGATAGGGTCAGAACCATTGTTGATACCTGTTAAATCAACACCAGTAGTTCCTTGTTCTCTGTTATATACATCATTTAAGTAATCTACATAGTCCTTACCATCAGCTGTACATAAATCTCTAATAGTAAAGCTACGTCCTAAGAACTCGATTGGAGCCTTTGGATTATAAATCTTTAAGTATTCAAGAACATTTAATCCATATAAGAAACCCTTACGGAAGTTAACGTTCTGTAATGCAATCTTTGTTGCATTCTTCTGTGCATCAGTCTTAGCCTTAGAGCTATCCTTGTACTCATAAGCTTGACGGTTAAAGTTGAAGAAACCGTTGAATGTTCTATCTGCAACAGACTGAACTGCACAACAATCATCAGATGCTGGAGCCTTAACAGAACCCTTACCATCTTCACCTAATACATACTTCTTGTAACCCTGCTCATCCTTAGCATTTGGAGAGAATGAATCAATATCGCCAGACTCGAACCACTTACGAATATCAGCAGATGTTGCAGTTGAAGGCACGAACTTTTGAATAACCTGACCAACATATACATGCTCAGCATCCCAATACATATCATTCTTTGTTAAAACAATTTCAGACTCCTTAGTATGCTTAGTCATTCTAAATGCACCATTTACAAGGATATCATTCTCAGACTTACCAAATTCAGTACCCTGAGATTCAAGATATGCTCTTGAAACTGGTAAGAATGGAGAATATGTTAAACATGTTAAGAAATAAGGTGTTGGTTCAAATAATGTATACTGAATTGTATAATCATCAATTGCCTTAACACCAACTGTATCAAATGACTTATCATCAGTCTTATCTTCATTAGTTAAAGACTTAATGTAATCTTCAGCGCCATCAATTACGCCTGATACGATACCAACTGTCTTAGAGTTGTTGATTGGATTTAAAACATACTCAATTGCAGCAACGAAGTCATCAGCCTTTACTTCGCCCTTTTCTTCGCCAGTCTTGTTATCAACCCACTTAACGCCTTCCTTTAACTGGAAAGTCCAAACCTGCTTAGAACCAGCAATTTCAGTCTTGTAACCTAATGCTAAAGCGCCAACTACGTTTGCATACTTATCATTAGCTACTAAACCATCAACCATATTACAATACTGGTCAGAGTTCTGTTGCCACTGATTTGTTAAATAATTGAACTGATCATTTGAAGTTTCTGTCTGATAAACAGTCTTTAATACTGGAGAAGTCTTAATTGTCTTTCCAGCTACAGTGTATGTGCTATTAGCAGCATCTAATTTGCCATTTTCATTAGTGTTAGCTAAAGAAGTGTAACCAGCCTTTAAGGAACCACTATAGTGCTTTTCCATTGAACCATATGAAGCACTATTTTGACCACAAGAAGCTAATGCAACTACAGTAGTTACTGTTGCTAAAGCAGCAAAAGTTAATTTTTTTAATTTCATAAATTAAATCTCCTTTTTTGATATTATTCTCCCAAAACTTGTAGTAATAATTTGCTAGAAGTGTTTGAAATTTATTGTTATTATATTCTTTTTTTTTATGTAATGCAATAATATTTTTTTAATTTTCTCATTTTTTTACAGTAAAAATCCCACATTTTGATGTTTTTTCAATTTTATTCGGCAAAATTGCAGTTTATTAAAATTTTATTTTGTTGAGAAATCTTTTTTTTATGCTTTGCCGAAAATAATTTTATAAATAGACAAAAATATATGCTTTGTATATCGCTCAATAAACAAAAATATTGTTTTTGTCCAACAAAATATATTGCTTAATTTCATTGATTTTTCTTCTTCTTTCCTATATAATTATATTAGTATTCTTTTTGAATCAACTATTTAGCGACTAGCGTTGGTGAAAGGCTAGAGTATTCACTAGAAGAATTGGATTTTAGTTTTAATAAAAAGAGCCGATTTATTCGGAATTAAGGTGGCACCGCGCTTACAAGCGTCCTTAAGAATTTTCTTAAGACGCTTTTTTTTGTTTTATTAGGAGGTTATTATTTATGAGATTTTTATCAGGAATTCAGCCAAGTGGCAATATAACACTTGGAAACTACATTGGTGCAGTAAAACAATTTGTAAAATTACAAGATCATCCGGATTTTACCGATTTTATCGTTTTTATTGCTGATATGCATGCAATTACTGTCCCACAGGAAAAACAAACATTAAGAAAGAGTATTCGTTCTTTAGCAGCTATTTATTTAGCTTGTGGACTAAACCCAGAGAAGGTACATATCTTTATTCAGTCTGAAGTGGCTGAGCACGCTGAACTTGCATGGGTATTAGAATGCAATAGCTACATTGGTGAGCTAGAGCGTATGACACAATTTAAGGATAAAAAGGAAAAGCAGGTTCAAGGTGTTTCTGCAGGATTACTTACTTATCCTTCTTTAATGGCAGCAGATATCCTACTATATGATGCTGATGTCGTTCCAGTTGGAAAAGACCAAAAGCAACACCTAGAATTAACTAGAACACTAGCTGAAAGATTTAATAATAAATATGGAGAAACATTTGTCGTTCCAGAGCCATTCTTTCCCCAAACCGGCGCAAAGATTATGTCTTTAACAGAACCAGAAAAGAAAATGAGTAAGTCTGATCCTAATCCAAAGGCATTCATTTCTTTATTAGATGAGATTCCTGTAATTAAGAAAAAGATTAAATCTGCAGTTACAGATTCTGATGGAGTTATTAAATTTGACCCAGATAATAAGCCTGGTATTTCGAATTTATTAACTATTCTATCCTGTTGTACAAATACACCTATTGAAGAATTAGTAGAGAAATATAAGGATTCTAATTATGCCACATTCAAAGAGGATGTTGCAAACGCAGTAGTTGCTGAACTTGAACCAATTCAAAAGCGTTATTATGAAATCATTGATTCTCCTATGCTTGATAGTGTATTAGATAGTGGTAGAGATTATGCTAAGTATTTAGCTCAAAGAAAGCTTTCTAAGGTTTACAACAAGGTTGGTCTAGGTAGAAAAAGATAATGGACTATGAAGAGATTATCACACAGCTAAACTTTGATTTAGATAATCCAGAAAGCCAAAAGGAAGCTAAAGAATTAAAGAATAAGCTTCATAAAAAAGCACTTATTCTTCTTTTATCTTCTTCTATTCTTATTGGATTATCCTTAATAGCATTTATTATATTGTTAATTATAGGAATAAGAAGCTATAATGAAACTATTCTATTCTCTATTATTCCCTTTATAATCATGGTTATATCTATCTTTGGATTATTCTTTGGAGTAAGCTATAAAGCCTTAGCGAAATCCATAATTATAAATGAGGCTGAAACTAAATAATTTTGAGGTGGATTTTCACCTCTTTTTTTACGCAAAAAATCCTGGAAAACCAGGATTTATGAATTTATTCCTCACAATCTACAATTGTTAAATCATTTAATACTTCTTTTGGATAGTAATTCTCATTATTTAAGCTATTTGAAATGTAATAAAGCAATGAAAAATCAGGCCTTGCTAAAGGTAAATATTCATCATTTAGATTGATTCCTTCTATTTTCTTATATTCATCACTCATTTCTAAGGCTCTATCTAATTGATTAGAACCATTTAATACATATGCCTCATAATATCCAAAGGATGTTTGCCTTGTTCTATCATAATCCATCTTTTTAGTAACTATACCATTATTAAACTCTAAGCCTATTTGATTATTCATTGCAAGAACAATATAGGTATCATCCTTCTTATATCCAGTAGTATAACAAAGATTAAAATAGTTTTCCTCATAAATACAATTTCCTATACTTTCACTAAGTAGGGTATTCATATATTCTTCATTAGAGGACAATAAAAAATATCCCTTTGTTTTTCCACTTACCTGCTTCTTTGGATAATAATCGTAATGGTAGAATGCTCTAGATTTTACACCATAACGTTGATAATCCAAGCTATCCATAGGAAAGCTATTATAGCTAATGGAATATAGAACAGTATAACTATTATCCACCTTAGCTGTTTCCATAGAGATTACTCCTCTTTCCTCTCCTTCAATCCACATGCTTTCAAAATAGGATAGATTAAATGTGCTAAAATCAATAGTTACTTTCTTATATATCTTTACACAATCCTCATTTAGATGATTAGCTCCATGATATGAATAGTTTGTGGTTGTGGTTAAGGATTTGTATTCCTTTTTTATATCCTCTTCCTTTTTAAATGTAGTACCATTTAAAAAATCATCCTTTTGAATTGATTCAAGCTTAGTAAATCCTTCTACATTAATAGCTTCAGCGATTATGTTATTAGGTTCCTCATTAATTTGTGATAAATCCTGCTTTGCACAAGCCCCTAATGACAAAGATAAAATACTTGTTGCAATAGGCAACATAAATTTAACTAGTTTTCTCATAATCATTTACTCTCCTTACACTATATAAACGATTAAAAATAGAAATTTTTATAAATGTTTTCTATAATTTTAAAAAAATGGATGAGTTGCTCATCCATTAATTGTTTTTTGAAGTTCTTCTTCAATTCAGCTTGATGCATCCTTAAGCTTTGTACCTACAATTTCAATTAATTCTAGGTATTCTTCTACAAATGGAAGATCAAGTAGATGCATCTTAGCATTCTTATATTCTTCTAAATACATTTGATACTGATTATCCTGATGAAATTCTTTAGATGAAACTAAATTCTTTTGAATCCTTTTAATCTCATTAAAGGATTTTTTTATTTCTTCATTCGTATCAATATATTTTTCTAATTCTTTTATTCTTTTAACCTCAGGGAGGTTTGAAAAGTATTCCTTTAAAGGAGAAATATTACTCACAAAGCTCACCAATCATGAACCAAGTTTTAGCCTCAGTTACTTTTACATTAACAATCTTACCAACTAAAGATGTATCTGTACTCTTAAAATGAGTAAGCTTGTTGTGTTCAGAATATCCACACATCATGCCTTCACCATTTTTAGATTCGCCATCGACTAATACCTTAACAACTCTACCTAAAAATCTTTCATGACCCTTTAGGTAGCCTTCATTTGTTACCTCAATAAGACGGTTTAATCTTTCCTTCTTTTCTTCTTCAGGGGTATTATCTATCATACGAGCTGCAGGAGTACCTTCTCTTTTAGAATAAATAAAAGTAAATGCTCCCTCAAAGCCTGCCTCATGGCATAAATCTAATGTGTGTAAGAATTGTTCTTCTGTTTCATTAGGGAAGCCAACAATAATATCTGTAGTAATAGAAATATCAGGAACAAGCTCTCTTAGCTTATTAATCTTTTCCATATATACTTCATGAGTATATTTTCTATTCATGATTTTTAAGATATCATTATCTCCACTTTGTACAGGAAGATGCAAGTGTGGCATTACACTCTTACAATCTCTCATAGCCTCCATAGTTTTTAAATCTAAGTCTCTTGGGTGGCTGGTAGTATAACGAATTCTTTCAATTCCAGTCTTATCTAAATCATATAATAGATCACCAAATGTGTAATCAAGACCTAAATCCTTACCATAGGCATTAACATTTTGGCCTAGTAGAGTAACTTCCTTATAGCCATGAGCTACTAAATCCTTAACCTCTTCAATAATAGCATCCTTACTACGGCTTCTTTCTCTACCTCTAGTATATGGAACAATACAATAAGTACAGAACTCATCACAGCCATACATAATATTTACCCAAGCCTTATGTGTAGATGCTCTATGCTTTGGAGCATCCTCTAAAATATTACCCTCGTTGGATAACACCTCTACTACCTTGGCTTTTGTCATATATGCTTCATAGATTAAATCTGGTAAATGGTCTCTATTATGTGTACCAAAGATAATATCTACATCATAAGAATTAATAATCTTCTCTGTTGCAGATTCTTCCTGTGGCATACAGCCACAAATACCTACAAGTAGATCTGGATTATCTCTTTTTCTCCCCTTAAGCTGGCCTAAAACACCCCAGATTCTTTGTTCTGCATTTTCTCTTATGGCACATGTATTTAATAATACTAAATCTGCATCTAGTGGATTATCTGCAAGCTTATAGCCAATTTCTTCTAATATACCTGCCATAACCTCACTATCTGCCTCATTTCCCTGACAGCCATAGGTGTAGATATAGTATAATTTACCTTTTCCTAAATTCTGATATTTATTATTCATTTTGTAATGGATAGTTTCTATATCCAAGTTACGTCTAAGTTTTGCCTCTTTTAAAGATGGCATTGCCTTTACATTTTTCATTATTATCACCACGCTAGTCGATTATACAATAAAAAGAAAAGGAATTTCAAGATAAAATTCCTCTTCCATTATTAAAGTGTATATTTTTTATTAATTCTAGTAATGGTATTCTTAATACCAAAATCTAAGATTACACCATTTAACATAAATTCATTACCAGGTGCACATTTTAATGGCTCAAACATTCCTGTTCTAAATCTTTGAATAACCATATCCTTATCATCACCTAAAATAGATTCATAGGCACCACACATTCCCATATCTGTAATGAAGCATGTATTATTATATACCTGCTCATCTGCAGTTTGGGTATGGGTATGAGAACCTAAAATAGCATCTACCTTGCCTGAAAAATCATAAAAGAAGGCTTTCTTTTCACTTGTTGCATCCCCATGGAAATCAACAATAATATAATCCGCTTCTATTTTTTCTAATAGATTATCCATTGTTTTAAATGGATCATCTAGTGGTGTATATGTATATACTCTTCCTAATAAATTTATGATTGCGATAATCTTATCATTATATTTAATATATAATATATCTTTACCATAAGAGGTATTTAAGTTTGCAGGGCGTACAATAGTTGCATCATCGATATAATTTTTAATTTCAGATTTAGAAAACGTATGGTTTCCCATAGACATACCAGCAATACCCAAAGCCTTTAATTGCTTGTAATGCTTTTCTGTCATACCCTTTCCACCACTTACATTTTCTGCATTCACTAAAACTAAATTAATTTTATATTCCTGCTTTAATGCTTCTAAATTATTCTTTAAGACATCAATTGTTCTTTCACCAACAATATCTCCTAAATATAATATTCTCATAATTACCTCCTTAAATTTTCAAAAAAAGGGTGACATTACTCACCCTTTTTTCTTACTTAGCAACATCCACTGAACGGATTTCACGGATTACTGTTACCTTAATCGTACCAGGGTAGGATAATTTATTCTCAATTTCCTCCTTGATTTGACGGGCAATAGTAATTGTAGATAAATCATCAACCTCTTCAGGGTTAACGATAACTCTAACCTCTCTACCTGCCTGAATAGCAAAGGATGTTTTAACACCCTTAATACTATTTGAAATAGCTTCAAGATTCTCAAGTCTCTTTGTGTAATTTTCTAAAGAATCACTACGAGCACCTGGTCTAGCTGAAGATAATGCATCTGCAGCAGCAACCAAAACTGCAATAATAGATTTTGGAGCAACATCCTCATGATGGGATGCGATTGCATCAATAACCTCTTTAGGCTCATGATACTTTGTAGCAAGCTCTACACCGATTTCAACATGGCTTCCTTCAATCTCATGATCGACAGCCTTACCAATATCGTGTAATAATCCTGCACGTCTTGCCAATATTTCATTTTCTCCAATTTCCGATGCAAGCTTTCCTGCTAGCATTGCTGTTTCAATAGAATGCTTTAGGACGTTTTGGCCATAACTTGTACGGAAGTTCAAACGACCAATCAATCTTACCAAATCTGGATGAATCTTACCGATACCTGTTTTAAATACGGCATCCTCACCCATTTCTCTGATAACCATTTCAACTTCACCGCGGCATCTATCTACGACCTCTTCAATTCTTGCTGGATGGATTCTACCATCAGATACTAAAATTTCTAAGGATCGCTTTGCGATTTCACGGCGGACAGGGTCAAATCCAGACAGTACTACGGCTTCAGGTGTATCATCAATAATTAAATCAACACCAGTTAGAGACTCAATTGCACGGATATTTCTACCTTCACGACCAATAATTCTACCCTTTAGTTCCTCAGAAGGAAGTGAAACAGTAGTTACTGTAGCCTCTCCAGCAGTCTCTCCAGCATACTTTTGAATTGCAAGTGCTAAGATATTCTTAGACTTTGACTTTACTTCAAGTCTAGCACGCTCTTCTTCCTCTTTGATATATGTTGCAACTTCAACCTTCATGGATTCACGAACAGTATCCATTACAACCTTACGTGCTTCTTCTCTAGTAAGTCCAGCAATTTCTACAAGCTTTTGTTCCTGAGCCTTTAGTATTGCTTCTACCTTATTATTTTGTTGTTCTAATTCTGCTTTCTTTTCATCAATCTTATTCTCTTTGGAATTTAACATCTCTTCACGGCGGTCTAGGTTTGTAGCACGACGATCAAGAGTATCCTCACGCTGATTTAGTTTATTCTCTAATTCAACAACAGTGGATTTTCTTTCTTTAATATCCTGCTCAGCTTCAGCCTTTAATGCCTGAATCTCAGCCTTTCCTTCAAGAATACGTTCTTTCTTTGCTTTTTCAGCCTCTGCATCTGCATCAGCTAAAATTCTTTCAGCTTCTTGCTTTGCTGAAGCAATAGTCTTATCATTCTTTTTTATACGAACGAAATATCCTACAAAAACTCCAGCAGCTGACCCCAAAACAATAAGGACAGACAATAAAATGTGTAACCAATCCATTTTATTTGGCCTCCCTATTATATTCCTCGAGTTTTCGCAAACTCTAGTCTTATTATACTTTTTTTGAAAACGTTAGTCAATGAAGATATGGACAAATATGAAAGTATTTTCTTAAGTAAATGGACAAATTTAATTTAATCATTTTATTTTATAATCTTTTTGATATAATAGTTTTATACGAGGTGAATTTTATGTCGTACAAAGCAAAAAGAATAAACGATAACAAGAAAAAAAAGGAACCAAAAGACCCTAATAAATTTCATTTAGGCAGAAACTTAGGAACCTATTTAATTATGATTGGTGGTATCATAGGATTACTACTAATTATTGGAGCTATAGTTCTTACAGTACAATTTATAAAGGTAAATACAGGGAACAAGGTTTATCCATACCAAGATGAAGATCATCAGGAATTAATTATAGATCCTGTTTTTGTTGAATATAAGGATTTCCAATTATTTGATGTTAAGCTTGAAGCAGTATCCATTGATACACATGATGCCAAAAAGGCAACCTTTGACTTATATGTTGTTAAAAATGAAAACTCACCAGAATTAATTCCAATTCGTTATTCAAATAATACTTTTACTAAAACTGCTGATTCTACATATAGAGCTTATGCTTCTATTTGTGTAGCTGCAGATAAGGTTGGAGTTTGTAATTATTCTTCAAGCTATTCCTATATTACAAAATCTAGTATAGAAAGCACATTTGAAAATACTACCAAAAAAACAATTACTGTTTCATTTAAAGATGGTGAAGAATTCCCAATGAAGGCAGAAGGAAGCTTAATTCCTGTTACTGTAAATGCACCAGAGGCTTATGTATTATTAGTATTCCTAACTGAAGAAAAGGGTAATGAGGTTTTAAACTTCTATGTAATCCATTTCAGCTATGATGATTACTATGTTACAGGTAAAACTTCTCCAGCAATTTAAAGACAAAAAGAAAGAGAGATTTCGACGATGAAATCTCTTTTTTTCTTATGCCTCTTTATATTTAATATTTTCAGCAACTAAATGTACATTTAAATCAGAATCAGCTAATTCTTCCTTAGTCTCACCAATACCACTTAAAAGTACTGCTCCTTGGAATGCTGTAATAAACTTATTGAAGTCTACTGCTACAACAATTCTTGCAGCATAATCAACAACAACCTCTTCCTTTTGATCTGCATCAAAGAAATTAAATCCAAAGAATCCTTCAACCTGCTTATTGAAAGGAACAAGCTTCATCATAATTGTAATATCCTTTTCCTTAGCATAGGCTAAAATATCATCCCTGTTTGTTTTAATGAATTCATATAATGTAGAAACTCCTTCATTATATGGTAGGAAAAAGAATTTAACATCATCATTTTCAATTTCTTTAAATTCTTTAGTTTCCTCTTTTAAGGTATCTCTTTCCTTTTTAACAGCTTCAACGTCTACTGGTGTATCCTTAAAATATTCTTTATACTTTTCATAATCAACTAAAAAGTTATCGATATGATAAGTGTTTTCAGAGCCCAAAATTGTGAAGCCCTTTTTCGTTAATAATTCTTGGAATTCTTTTACATAATCCTTATCCAATGTAACCTCTAAAACATAATTTGTTGTAGCGGCTAAAGGTGGAATTTGTAAATATTCACTATAACGGTTTAATACAGAAGCATAGCTTCTTCTTAAACCCTTTTTATTAAATAATTTTAAATTCCTTTCAAATATAGGAATATTAATTTCAACTGTTGCCATAATATAAAACCTCTTTTTCTAAAACATCATAAATTTATTATATCAGTTTTTCTTAATTTCGCAATAAAATCATAGCTTATAATTCAATCCTTCCTTAAATAAAATTAAGGAAGCAGAAAACTTACCAGATACTGCCGCAACTCCAGTACCACCAGGAAGCATTAGCCACTGATTAGCTATAATTACATTATCTAATCCATCGATAAATGCACTTCTTGATACCTGGGGTACCTTAGGAGTTAAAGCATAGGTCATAAATGAGCCTTTATATGAATTATTATATCTTTCATAGGTAAGTGGAGTTAATACATCTATAAGCTCAAAATCATTTGTTTGATAATATTCCATAAGCTTATTTTTAAAGAATTCTCCTACCATTTGTTTAAAGCTTTGATATTCTTCTTTAGACATAGCTTTGATTATTTCATAATCATCCTCATAGGTTGTAAGATAAACCTGGACGGTAGAATATCCATTAGTAATTAATTCCTCATCATAGCCATATTGTCTTATGGACAAGGCGTCTCCTTTAATACCTTTAAAATTATATTCTTCTATTTTCTTTATTACTGCAATATCCATATTGCTAAAATTCATCTTAGTTCTATAGGATGCGATTACATAGCTATAGGTTGGATATTTCTCTTTATTATTATCATATTCCTTAAAAGGAGTTAAATTATATTTACCTTTTAAAATATGATTATCTAAATAATGAATATCACATGCAGGAATAATATAATCTGCATAATACTTCTTCCCATCTTCAAGCATAATTCCTATTGCTTTAGTATCCTCAATTAGGATTTCATCCACTGGACTATTATAATAAATTTTACCACCTAAGGATAAATATTTATTTAATATTCCATCTCTCATCCTCTTACTGCATCCCTTAGGGATTGAAGAATTTCCATTAGTGAAATTAGAAATTGTTTGAATGAAATAAAATGCACTAAAGTGCTCATTCACTAAACAATTCTTTAAAGCATATTTAATGACTTCACTATGAAATCTATCTGCAACCTCGCCAATAGATAAGGAAAGATAATATCTCATCTTACGCATAATATTCATATCCATTTTTAATTCTTTTGGATCTATTAGCTCATATGGAATATCCGATGGTATTTCCATAATACCCATTTGTCTTACTGCATCTATAAATATTTTGCATTCTAAATCATCATCTTTCGAATATTTATAAAATTCTTTTTCTAGGCTATCTATATCCATATACCAATGGAAAACATTCCCTTGGTATTCAACAGTACAAAAGGAATTTGGATGAATCATTTCTGTTTTAGAATCTATTGCACCTAATTCCTTCCAAATCTTATTTAATCTTGTACCATCCTTAGACCCTTGCATCCAGTGCATGCAGCCATCGATGATAGAATTTTTTCTTTTCCATATAGTTAAAAATCCACCAGCATAGGAATTCTTTTCATAAATAGTTACATCAAAACCATTTTTTAAAAGATATATACCACTAGCTAGTCCAGAAATTCCTGCACCTATAATTGCAACACTTTTCATAAGGCCCTCCTTTTTGAAAAAAGACCACAATTATTTTGTGGTCTTCAGATAGTCTTCTAATTCATAAACATAATTGATTTCTCCAGAGGCATGCTCTCTTACATAGCTTGGAGCACTTTTCATAGCAAAGCTATTTTTAAAGGCATCTAGCATAGGAATATCATTTCCAGAATCTCCAACAACAATAACCTCATCATCACTAATATTGGATCTTTGGAATAATTCTCTTAAGGATTCTGCCTTATTGGTACCCTTAGCTACAATTTCAACAGCTGTACCAGATTCAAAGAATTCATAATAATCACCTAAGATATTACGCATTCTTTCTGCAAATTCCTTTGCCTTTTGCATACCCTTTTTATTGTTTTCAGAAAAGCCAAATAAAGGCATTACCTTATATACCTTAGAATTTGGATCCTCTAGCATTCTATTTATTCTTTTTCTACCAAATCTTGAAAACTCATAATATGCTCCTTGCATCTTTAAGCCTAATAAAGCGAATGGAGTAAAAATCGATGGGAAGTGGATTAAATCGATTAGCATACCTTTAAAATTACCCATTAATACAACAGAGACTATATTTTTATCCTTATCAAATTCCTTAAATAAATCAGGAATTTCTTTTTTATCTAATGCATTTTCTCTTATAAGTTCACCATCATGAACAATAAATGCACCACTACAGCCAACCATAGAAAGCTTTCTTTTGGATTTGATTCTTTTTTCAATTTTTTCTGCAATACTTCTATTTCTACCTGTAACTAATACAATTTCAACATCACTATTTACTAGCTTTTTTAAAAACTTTCGATTCTTACTTTTAAGTAAGCGAAGCTTTCTTTTGGGATAGAATAAAGTACCATCTAAATCAGTCGCAATTGCACGAATCATACTATCACACTCCATCGATATATTTATTATAAAACAAAAGATGGATAAAAATCCATCCTATTTAGCTAATTTTTGGTATTCTTCAAATAATTCCTTTGCGAGCTTCGCATTCTTTTTTAAACCTAAGAAATAGCAATCTGCATAATATGCCTGATAAAATAGCATTGCCTCCCCATTACAAATCGTTTTTCCATTCACTAAAGCTAAGCGTAAAAACTCACTAACCTTAGGCTCATAAATTAAATCTACTGCCGCATTACATAATTTAATTAAATCCTCAGATACAGGAGATTTACCCTCTGTTTTATGCATACCAACACCAGTACAGTTAATAATAACATCATATGGCTTATTCTCTATTTCATCTAGTGGAGTAAAGCCATTAAATTCTTTATATACATTAAGTAGGCCTTCTTTATTTAAATCATATGCAAATACATTCGCATTCGCATCGATTAGCTTCTTTATAACGCTTCTTCCAACTCCACCACTACCTAGGACTAATATATTTTTATTTTCTACTAGAATATTATTATTCTCAAGCATTAACATAAATCCCATACCATCTGTGTTATAGCCAGATTTAATTCTTGCATCAATTGTATTTACAGCACCAAATGTGCTGGCATCATCAAGTACATTATCTAAATAAGGAATACAAGATAGTTTATAAGGAATAGTAACATTTAATGTATCATATTCCTTTAATACCTTAGGAAACTTCTTATCAAATTCATCTATATCAATAGATACCTTATCATATGTGCATTCAATACTTAATTTATTTAATATAAATGTATGCATCTTGGGACTTAAGGATTTAGATACATCCTTACCTACTACTGCCATTTTTAATTTCATATCTTATACCTTAGAATAATTCTCCATTCATTACCATATCAATGATTTCAGAAATACTCTTTCCTTTCAATTTTCCTCTATAATACTCTAATTCATCAAAAATCATATCATCAAGTACATCCATACCTAAAAGCTCAACAGGAGCCTTATCATCAGTTAAGATATATGGTTTATCCTCTACATAAACCAAATTATCCTTAATAAATGTTAAATGATTCTTTAAATCAATATTTTCAACCTTTGTTAAATTGTTATTTAAGGATTCCTTTAAATCAAATCCATTACAAGCAAATAATTCTCTATTCGTTCCACAATCTACAGTATATGCATTATTAAATACATTTTTGATAGTACCACATAAATAATCTACGATTCCGCCTTCCTTGTTGGTTTTCATATTCATATTTACTACCATAACTCCACCAGGATTTAAATGATCCCCAACAATAGTAAAGAATTCCAAACTAGACATTTGAAAAGGAATCGTAATATCTTGATATGCATCTACCATGATAATATCATATTTCTTATCACAGTTAGTTATATAGCTTCTACCATCCATGGTATAAGCATTTACTTCCTTTGGTAAATCAAAATATTCATAAGCTAAATCGACAATTTTTTGATCAATTTCAACTCCATCGATTCTTAAATTATTATAATAATTCATACTTTCTGTTGCGAAAGTACCAGTACCAAGGCCCAAAATTAATACATCTACAGTACCATCATCATCTTGTACCATAGAATTTGCTGCAAGGGCATAATCATAATACATATGGGTCATTTCATTGGTTTTCATCTTTATAGACTGTACATCAAATAATACATTAGTAGATAAAATTACACGATCGCTTTTATCTTCTACTCTTAAATAATTATAAATAGATTCACCCTCATAAATTGTACTATTTGTCCAAAATGCTATTCCTGTTGCCTTAGCACCAAAAATAGATGAAACAAAAATAGTTAAAGAAAATATAGAAAATAATATTTCTCTTTTAAGCTTTGGTCTTACTGCGAATGTATATACCAAGCATATCGCAAATAATACTCCTGCAAATATAATAAATGTTAAGGATGTACCTATATATGGAATAGTTACGAAGGTTGGCATAAATGTACCAATAATAGAACCAATTGTATTTAATGCTTCTATTGTACCTACAACCTTACCATTCTCATTTAAATTACCAACTGCAAACTTAATTAGGTTTGGTGTTACCATACCTAATACTAATAGTGGGAATACAAATACTACTAAGCAGGATAGGAATGCTGCCCAAACTAAAAAATTAGATCCTAGTGGGCTTGCAGCTAAAAGTAATGCAATTCCTGCAATAATATATTTACCAGTTACAGGGATAAGACAAATCCATGCAGCAGCTATAAATATCATTAAAAATAATTAATCTGGGTTTTTATATTTATCTGCCATCTTTCCACCCAAGATATTACCAATTGCCATCGCAATCATTACTGTACCAATAATGATTGTGTATACAACCTGGCTAGAAGAAAAATATGGTGCCATTAATCTTGATGCACCAAGCTCTATTGCCATTACACTCATTCCACAAAAGAATCCAGTAATGTACAAAAAGAACTTCTTTAAGCCAATACTTTTCATAAACATCCTCCAAAAACTCACTCAATTTAGGTTGATTATATCACAAATCCTAAAAGTTATGCCATTTTTCTTTCACAATAATTTATAAACATGCTAAAATGATATTAGTAAAACGAGGAGGAGTATATGGAAAGAAAATGGTGGCATGATAAATTTGTTTATCAGATTTATCCAAAAAGCTTCAAGGATTCCAATAATGATGGAATTGGAGATATTAAAGGAATCATTGAAAAGCTTGATTATTTAAAGAATTTAGGTGTAGATATTTTATGGTTAACCCCATTTTTTACATCTCCAATGGTAGATAATGGCTATGATATAGCTGATTATTGTGATATCAATCCATTATTTGGTACTATGGCAGATATGGATTTATTAATTGAAGAGGCTAAAAAAAGAGAAATCTATATTATGATGGATATGGTTGCAAACCATTGTTCGAATAAGCATAGATGGTTCCAAGAAGCTATTAAATCTAAGGATAATCCATATCATGATTATTTTATTTTTAGAGATAAGCCCATACATCCAGAGCATAGATCTTGCTTTGGTGGAGAGGCTTGGGAATATGTTGAATCCTTAAATCAATATTATTTCCATGAATTTGCTAAAGAACAACCAGATTTAAATTTTGATAATCCAAAGATTATGGAAGAAATTGAAAATGCAATTAATTTCTGGATGAAAAAGGGTATAAGAGGAATTCGATTTGATGTTATCCATATGATTGGAAAGCAAATAGATAATGGAATTTATGGATATGGTCCAAAATTACATGAAAGAGTACAGGAATTATATAGAACAAGCTATGGTAATTATGACATTATCACTGTAGGTGAGGCTTGGGGCTCACTTGATGATGCAAAGGATTTCACATTACCAGAAAGACATGAATTCAATATGGTATTTCAATTTGAATGTACTTCTTCTACAAATGATAATTCCAAGCATGGTAAATTTACACCAAAGCCTATTGATATGAAATTCTGTAAGGATACATGGATTAAATATCAATATGGTTTAAATGATTGCTCATGGAATGCATTATTTGTAGAAAATCATGACTTAGGTAGATGTATTAATCGTTTTGGTAGCCTTGAGTATAAAAATGAATCTGCCAAAGCGATAGCCACTATGGTTTATTTACAAAAGGGAACTCCATATATTTACCAAGGACAAGAAATTGGTATGACTAATATAAGAATGGATTCTTTAGATGATTATGATGATGTAGAGGTTCATGGAGCATATAAGGATTTCGTTTTAACCTTAAAGGATATTACTCATGAGGATTTCATGGAAGCATGCTTTAAGGAAGCTAGAGATAATAATAGAATTCCATTCCAATGGGATGATAGTATTAATGCAGGCTTCAACAAGGGGGCAAAGCCTTGGCTTAAAATCAATAAGGATTATAAAGAGGTTAATGCTAAGGTAGAAGAAAATGATCCAAAATCTATCCTATCCTTCTATAAAGAATTAATACGCTTAAGAAAGAATCCACTTTATAAGGATACATTTGTCTATGGTAAATTTATTGCAATAGATGAAGATAATAAAGATATATTCTTATTTAAAAGAGAATATAATAATCAATCCATCATTGTTTTAGTAAATATGAAGGATAAGGAAATAGCTTATAATTTACCTCATAGTATTAATAAGGTATTATTAAAGAATTATGATAAGGAATATAATAATACAAATATTACCTTATCTCCATATGAAGCAATAGTCTATTTAGAATAAAGAAAAAACGCAGTCAAACTGCGTTTTTTAAATGTCCTTATTTGTTATTGTAATAATACCTTTCGTATGAACAATTAATCTTTCAATATCATTATAAGCCTTCTTCTTTAGCTTATTTAGTTTTGGCTTACCCCAGCCCTTAAATGGACCATTAGGTCCAATTAAGCTACCACTTCTAATTTTATTTGTAAGTGCATAAGGTATAGATAATGCACCCTTTTCAGGCTTCATGAATATATTCGCAAGTGGTTTAAATATTCTCATATACCATGGCTTAAACATTTCCATTAAAAGATTTGTTTTTACAATTCCTGGATGAGTCATGATCGTTACTATATTACTATCCATTAATTTATTTGCCATATAAATAGAATATTTTGTTATACAAAGCTTACTTCTTGAATAGACCTTAAGAGGTCTTTTTTTCTTTTTGTCAAAAAGGAAATCATTATAATTAATCTTACCCCATTTATAAGAGATAGATGTTGTATTAATTAGCTTTACCTCATGAGGTAATGTTTGCAGGTATGGAAGTAATCTTTCAATAAGTAAATAAGTACCTAAATAGTTTGTACCCATGACCATATTATAGCCATCTATAGTTTTGTTCTTATCACTTTTAAATACTCCTGCATTATTAACAAAGCCATAAACATCAATTTTATTTCTTTTAATTCTTGCCGCAAATTTCTTAATTGAATCAAAGCTAGATAAATCTAAAGGATAGATTTGAATATTCGCATTTGGAAATTCAAATAGCATTTCCTTTTTTATCTCCTCTGCCTTTTCTTGATTTCTTACAGCCATAATTACATTTGCTCCTAAGAATAAAAGCTCTTCTAATGCTTTTAAGCCAACACCAGAGGTTGCACCTGTAAGAACAATTGTCTTTCCATCTAAGCTTTGACATTTCTTATTTAGATATTTTTTAGTTTTTTCCTTTAATTCCATAAAAATACCTCGCTTAATTAATTTTAGCACAAATTCATAAAGTGGATTTATGAAAGAGTTTACCAATAGAAAAAGATGCAATATCGCATCTTAGTTTTCTTCTATTCCTAAAGACTCTTTTCTTTGACCATCTAAGAATTCTTCCGATTTCTTTTCCGCTGTTTTTGTTGTCTTTAGGTGATTTGGATCTGGTTTATTTACAGTAACTTGTGGGAATGGAATTGTAATATCATGATCATGTAAGAAGATTAAGAAATTACGATTAAGCTCACGCTCAATTTGGAATCTATCTTCTTCTAGACAGGTAGTAACAAATCTTAAGATTACAGAAGAATCTGACATAGAAGATACACCCTTATAAAATGGTCCTTTAATAATTCCATGAATACCATATACAATTTCATCCATATTTTCAGAAACTAAAGCTTCTACCTTTTTAATATTTTCATTATAGCCAATACCAATTTCATTTACTGCAACACTATAGGAATTAGTTAAATTCACTACAGTTGCGATATCGGAGTTTTGAATTAGCTTAACATTACCACCAACATCTTCTATTTTGGTAGATTTTAAGCCAATCTCTTTAACTTTACCTCTAAAGCCATCAATTACTACAATATCTCCAACCTCAAATGCATTATCTACTACCAAGAAGATTCCTGCAACAATATCAGAGATTAAGGATTGACATCCTAAACCTATGATTAATGCGACAATACCTAAACCAGCTAAAATAGTTAATACATCTACGCCCCATACCATTAGAATACGGATTAAGGCTACAATGATAATAATCCATTTTAATAAGGAAAATGAGATAGAAATGAAGGTTGCAACCTTCTTATTTTTCATACCAACACCTTTTCTTATTACCTTAAGTAAGAATATTGCTAGTAATGTTAAAATAATGGTTAATCCTGTATGTATCCAAGAGGTTGTAGTTTTGCAAAACCAATCACCAATAGAGGAAATAAATGTATTTTCTTCTCCATTATTTAATAAATCTTTACCAAAAATATTCTTAGAAAATAGAATAAGAATGACAATAGCTATTCCTATTATTGCTAAACCCCAAGCTCTAATCTTACGGAAGGCTCTTTTTCTTCTTCTACTTTTCGCTTCCTTTGTTTGTATTTCTATTAACTTTTCTTGTACACGTACCTTCTTTTTGGAAGGTGCTTTTTTCTTTTCTTGCATATAATCCCCCATTAATATATCTTAATAACATCTGATGTATAATAATAAGCCTTTGTGCCATATTGAGCCGAATATACAACTAAAGTATAACTACCAGCCTCTAGATTTTCAAATTCACCATTAAATGTTCCATATCCCTGTATTATTGTTTTAGCTAAGGATTCTTTATTTTCATTTTCTATATCACAATACATACTAATGCCATATGGGTTTGTAAAGCTAAAGGAATAACTAATTGTATTTCGATGGATTACCTCTATTTTAGGGTTAGTAACTGTAGGTGTAAAGGAATTATTCATCATCATAGAAAATATAATCGCAACAAAGAAGGTTAAAAATCCTATGGATGAAATACCTACACCTGTTACCATACCTATTGTTTTTGATTTTGATTTAGCTTTTACATCAAACCCATCAAATTCATTATAATGATTCCATTCATTTGTTTCATATATTTCATTTAAATCATCATATATTTCTTTAGATTCGTCTTTTAAATAATTAGCCTCATCTAAAATAAGAGGGATATTTCTTATATCTTTATTTTCTTCATTTTGCATCATCATCCCTCCTTCAAACAAAAAATATTATATCATAATAGAGTGTATTTAAAAATCATTTTTAAAGAAAAAAGACAATCCACTATAAATAGTAGATTGTCAAGTTTTAACCTCTTTCTAAGATGTCATGTGGGGATATTACACCCAAGACTGGTTCATATTTATCTCCTGAATCTGTTACAATTAAAAGCTCTATTTTACCCTTATTTGTTCTTTTAAATGCTTGAGATAAAATATCTAATTTTGTATCCTTAGCTACAAATTCATATCTTATACCATCATTCATATCTAGATATAGGAATTGCTTAATATCCTTCATTTTTGTATGCTCATCAATAGTAACTCCCTTTCTACTTTTCATAATATGAATGAATGCTTTACCATTAAACATACCAATAACCTTTTTCTCATTTAAAATAGGAACATTTGTAATTCCCTTTTCTAGCATCTTAGTTGCGATAACTGTAACTAAGGAATTTTTAGTTGCATATAAAAGCCTTGAAAAAGGAACACATACATCTAATGCTCTTTTTTGTTCTTCTAAGGCTTTAATTTCTGATTCTAAAAACTCTATAGTATCATCATTTACTGTAAATGGTTCGTCATCACCCATTTCATCATGAGCTAATATATTTCTCATTTGACGTACAGTAGAATATTTTTCACTTCTTGCCTTCTTTTTAGGGTCTTCGGATTTTTTTAATTGATTTTCGAATACCCAAATAGGAGAATCCTGAGGTCTAGCTTTAACCGTACAGGATAAAACAGATTCTAATTTTTTATATAAATTTAAAAATAATTCATTATTCTTTTCCAAGAATACCACATCCTTTAATACATTATAATTTTTAAACAAAAGAAGGCTTGTGCCTTCTTTTTTAGATTATTGCCTTAGAAACAGTATATTTTCCAGTTTCGATTCCATCATCAATATCCGCTACAGGTAGTGGCTTACCAAATAGGTATCCTTGAAGTCTACCACAGCCAACTACATTCAAGAATTCTGCTTGTTCCTTTGTTTCAACACCCTCAGTTAGAGTCTTCATTCCAACCTTCTTAGCTAAATCTACAACACTCTTAATGATATCCTTAGATTTAGGGTTTGTATCAAAGCTAGATAAGAATTTCATATCAATCTTTAATACATCAAATCTATAATCCTTTAATACATTTAAACTGGAATAGCCAGAGCCAAAATCATCAAGCCAGATTGCAAAGCCAAGCTCATGGAAGCGGTCCATGGATTGCTTTAGAATATCCATATTATCTGTTAAGGCACTTTCTGTAACCTCTACATGGATATAGTCTCTTGGAACATTATATTTAGTTACTAAATCATTTAATACAGTAACAGCATCCATAAGCTCAAAGTCTAGTCTAGAGAAATTTAAGGATACCGGAACAAATGGCTTACCACTATCCATATGGCTTCTTAAATCCTTGCATACACTTTCAAAGATTGCAACATCAAGCTTATGAATTAATCTATGCTCTTCTAAGATAGGAATAAAATCACCTGGAGATAGGAAGCCATATTTAGGGTCAATCCAACGGGCTAGTGCTTCGCATCCACAAAGTTCTTTTGTATCACTCCATACAACTGGCTGATAATATGGTCTAATCCAGCCTTCCTGTACAGCTTGATCAATATGATTAACAATATATTGTCTCTTATGGTATTTCTTATGTGTTTCTTCATCATATTCACTATAATAAATACCATATTTATGACGAATTAAGCCTGAGGCATATCTTGCCTTATCTATAGCTCTTCTTGGGTCTTCATCATTTCTTGTTGAAATATATCCTCCAACCTTTAATTCTAAATAAATATCATAAATACCTGAATTTAATAATTTATTTAATTCAGCTAATCTTTCATGTAGATTATCATTGGAAGCCAAGCACACAAAGTGGTCATCGGCTTGTCTTGCAACAACATCTCCTTCAAATATTCTTTCTAATTCCTTAGCAAAGGATTTTAAGAATACATTACCTTCTGCAAAGCCCTTTTGATCATTAAATGTTTTAAAGTTTTCAATATTTATAAATAAGAATGTATAGCCACTAATATCCTTTAGTGGATTTGCCATAATTTCTTTAGCCTTATTTTCTAAATAATATAAATTATGAATACCAGTTAATTCATCATGTTCTGCAGCATACTCTAAGGATTCTGATTTTTCTCCTTCTCTTACACGCTGCTGATAAATCGTTACTGTAACTACAACTAAGGAAATTAAGAAGGTAATATAATTAACCTTTTCACCATCTGCAAATACTCTATTTGCTCTATTTACATCTAAAAGTGCATAGAACACCATGAAAATTGAGGTTAGCAAAGTAATAGAAATATATGGCTTCCAAATTAGTAAGCAACCAACATAAATTACCATAGTTAAGAAGCATAGCATAGATTTGATTTCGTATTCTCCATCACTATTAGGCTTTGGAAGTCCATTACCCTGCTTAAACTTTGAGAAGAAATCAGAATATCCAACCTTTATACCAAAGGCAAGACACATAAGTGCAAACATTACAACAACTACAATCGATATTCCATAGCTATTTTGTTTATGCTTCATAAAATATAAGGTATGTAATACGATAAATACTCCAAGTAAGAAGGCAAATAAATAGAATGCTAATACGCCTTCATTACTAATTCTGTCGTTTAAATTATCCCATGAAGTAAATTGAGATATTTCTTTTATGATTAATAAAGAATATGTAATCAATAATCCACCAAATATAAATGGGAGAATATAAGACTTCCTTGAAGTACTCTTTTTTAAATAGAACACGCCAAATATCATCATTGCAATAGAGGCAATTATAAATAACCAGAATAATGATGTATTTTTGAATATCGCATCAAACCAGTTCTTTCCTTCATTGATTGCTGGAACGACATATTTATTTGTACTTCTAATAATCATCCAAACTTCAATTACAAACACAACAGCACACATATAAATAGAGCTTCTGATGTTTGCCTCATTTAGATGCCTAGAAACATATTTGGAATTCTTCCTGAAACCAAGTATATTTCTAATTTGGTTCCAAACTGTTTGTAAGGTTTGCATAATATCGCCCTTCCTTATTTATTATAAAAATCGTAATAACCTCTATATCATTATAAAATAAAATATAAACAATTACAAATGAATTAAATGAAACAAGTGTATTATTCTTTACTACTTGCGATAGAAATAAATTTATCTTTAACATTATTAAATACTTCTACAATGCTTGGGTCAAAATGAGTACCACTATCTTTTAATATAATATCTACTGCCTCTAAAGGAGGCATAGCCTTTTTATAGCATCTTTCTGATGTTAGAGCATCATATACATCGGCTATTGCCATGATTCTACCAGAAAGTGGAATATTTTCTTCCTTTAATCCATAAGGATATCCAAGCCCATTCCACTTTTCATGGTGGGATATTGCAATATCATATGCGACCTCTAAGAATTCCTTATCGCCTAAATCATTTAATATATTATCAATGATTTCTCCACCCTTAACGGTATGAATTTTCATTTTTTCAAATTCTTCATCTGTAAGCTTCCCCTTTTTACATAATATTAAATCACTTACAGCAATTTTACCAATATCATGAAGTGGTGCAGCATTAATAATTATTTCAGAAACCTTATCGGTTAATACATCCTTATATTTATCCTTCTTTTTCATTTCATTAACTAATATAGAAACATATTCCTTAGTTCTTTTTATATGCTCCCCAGTTTCTAAATCTCTAGATTCAATAATATCTGCCAAATGCATAATTACTCCATTTTGCATAGAAGATCTAGCTAAGATTTCATCTTGTACCTGTTTGCTTAATATAATTTGTTCATTTACCATGAAGGTATTTCTTTTCGCAATGGCGAGTCCTATATAATCAATTGCAGCTACAATGAGCATTCTTGGAATTACATAATGAAGTAATATAATCCAGCCTCTATTCGTTTTTAATATATTCACTCTATTTTCAAAAATAGAAGCCTCTTCTTCCGTTAATGGCTTTAATAAATTTGCATCATATATACCAAATAAATAAGCACCATAAACAGATAAAATAATTATAAGCATCGATGCAATAAATATAATTATTGTCATCAATTTTTGGTTTTTATATTGGGCTGCCATCAAGGTTGGAAATACTAATACTAATACTGCCTGGAAAGACAAGGCAACACATAGTATTAACATACTAAAGAAGGCAGAGGTAATAATAAACCATTTGAAGTGTTTATTTTCTAATATATTATTCTTCTTTAAAGCTTTTTCACCAATTAAATAAGCTAAAACAGGAATAAGAAAAAAAACAATTACACAGGATAAGGATATACGAACTATACTCTTATTTAAATTAAATACTCCTATTTCATTTAATATGAATGCAATAATGGAAATTATTGCCATAATTCCCATGAAATATATATTAAATAGATTGGCTTTCTTTTCAGCTTCTAAATATAGCTTTTCTTCCACAAAACCACCTCATAACTCATAATTTTAAATGAATATCTTATATTTCATTATAACATTATTTTATTAATCAAAAAAGAAAAAATGGTGAATTTTCACCATTTATTCGATAAATTATGCCCAAGGATCTTCTGCCTTTGGAATTCTTATATCTGCAAGGCATACAAAGTCTCTAATAAACCACTGTCCTGTAGATGGCTTTTTTCTTAATTTAATTTCACGCTCTGAATCAGCTCCAACAGATTTTACCCATAATACTGCATAGTTTTCTTCTGTAAATGAATATGGATTTTGTCTTACTGTAATTGTATAAGGTACTCCTGGTGTATAGCCATTATCTACACTAGCTCCTCTAAAGAAGGAATATGGCTTATATTCTTTACCATTTAAACGGTCATGTAAGAATTGCTTATCCATTACAGATAATGGTTCTGGTCCTCTTAATACATTTAGCATTTCATAGCAAGCCTCTTTATTTAGCTTATAAGTACAAAGGACAAGTAATGCTAAAGCTGCAGTTTTAAATGGACTATCTAAAGAAGCTTCTGGAATTCTTAATAATTCATCCTTCCCTCTAGGTAAATCTCTAAATTGAAAAGTATACTCCTGATTGTATTGCATATTTTATTTTTTCCTCCATCGTATTTTTATTTATTATAACACGATTATTAAAAAAAGTGGAACTAGTTCCACAATTTTACTTCATATTATCTAAAATCTCTTTTGCTTTCTTTAATACAGGAACTTCTCTATTTGCGATGAGCCTACCTATTTTAGTATCTCTATTCTTTTCATATAAAGATAAAGCTTCTTCATATTTTAATTTAATAGTAGATAAATGCCATAAATTAATTTCATCTTCTGTCATATGTTTATTCCCAAAGGATTTAATTTCGCATAAGAAATAATGATTAATATTATGTCTATGTATTTGATTGTAATAATCACTTACAATACCAATTTTAGATATGATATTTACTTCTACCCCTAATTCTTCACTTAATTCTCTTTTTATTGCTAAATCTAATGCCTCATCTATATCTACTCCTCCGCCAGAGGTTTCGATATAGGATGCCTTACCAAAATCATCATCTCTATCAACCTTAACAAAATAAAAATCATCCTCTAAATATACAATCGCACGAGCGATTGTTCTATCATGAGAAGTATATTCAAAAGGCCACTCATTATCTTCTAAGCTCATATTTAATTCTTCTATTTCCATACAACCACCTATTTTAATAATGCTTCTAATTCTTCTTTAGTAGGATTTGCCTTTGTAATGATAGGAATAATCTTTTGGATTTCATCTACACTTTTATCCCACCATTTTAGTTCTTCTAAGATTTTAATAATATCATCACTAAATCTCATTTTCTTTACTCTACATGGATTACCACAACATATAGAATATGCTGGTAAATCTTTTGTCACAACAGAATCAGCACCTATAATTACCCCATTACCAATATGAACTCCAGGTAAAACTGTAACATTTTGCCCAATCCAGCAATCATTACCAACGATAGTATCCCCTTTAAATGGTAAATCAGATATTTTGGGAGACTCTTGTTTCCAACCATCCATTACATAAAATGGAAATGTAGTTGCTGCATTCATTTGATGATTTGCTCCATTCATAATGAATTCAATATTATTACCAATTTGACAAAACTTACCAATAATTAATTTGTCACCTAAAAATTCATAATGATGAGTTACTCTTGCTTCAAAATCCTTACCACTATAATAGGAATAATCACCAACAATAATATTACTCCTTGTAATTGTTGGTTTTATATTTTTCATATTATAAATTCCAGCCTTAGGGTATGTATAATTGGGGTCAGGTACTTTGATATTTCTGATTCCCTTTTCATCTATAATAGGAGAACTAGAATCTTTTACTAAAGAGTCAAATAACTCGTTTACATCAACATCAAACTTACGAATTAATAATTCAAGCTTATCTTGGCTCATATCATTAACGCCTTTTTCTATCTTATTAATTGTAGATCTAGATGTATAGCCTAATTCTTTTGCAAACTCATCTTGATTTAAACCTGTTTTCTTTCTAATTTCTTTTATTTTTTCACCAAATTTATTTTCCATATTAAATCCTTCCATATATTAACAATATATCATTTTTAATATAAATAATCAACAAATCTACAATATATTATTGAATGCATACTATAAAAATGGTATGATTATATTGCCATATTTTTATGGTTCATTTTAGGAGGAGACAACAGAATGTTAAACTTCTACTCGGAGGAAACAACGGGTAGTTAGGAGGTATTAGGTGGATTACCTAATAATTCTTATTGTGATAATGGAATTACTCATTATCATGAATAAGAAGAACTATCGATAGATAGGATCTTAACTTGAAGTTGTTTCTTCCAAAATGAGAAAAGGGATGATTGCAGTCATCCCTTTTCGTTTTCTTAACTCTACTTGTCCCTCAAGACAATTATAGTATAGCATATTTTTATATTTATTCAATAAGAAACCATTAAACTTTTGTCCTCGCTAATGAGAAAAGGGATGATTGCAGTCATCCCTTTTCGCTTTTCTTAACTTAAAGTTGTCTCCGTAGACACTTATAGTATAGCATATTTTTGTATATATTCAATAAGTGATTATTACTCCTGAAAGAATCTTGCAATTCTATGGATATCTATACATACATAAAAGAATAATGCTACACTTGCACCACCAATTAACCATCCCTTAGCATAAGGATTAGTTAATAATAGATTTGCCATAACAATTAATGCAATTGCAAAGGCATATTTTAATATTCTTAATGGCCATAAAACATAAGGAATTACCCTAGGTCTATACATTATTTCTCTAAAGAAAAAGATTAAATAATAAGATAAGGAAACATAGCATAAATAAGATACAGAAACTATACTAAAAATACCTTTTCTATAAACTAATGAAATTGTTATTAATACTGCTATAAGTATAACTAAAAGGATGTGTATAAAAATTTTAATTCTTTTTCTTGATTCTGGATTTGCTTCCATTTTACCAATTTCACAACATACTGGTCCAAGACAATCCAATAGCTCAAGAATTCCAAAAATAATCTCAGCAATTAAATCCATAATATCTCCCACCTTCGAATTAGATTATATCATAACAAGATGAAAATAACTATTTTTTTAAATAATCTTCTTTTACAAATATTTTTTATGAAGTTATAATGGAATAATTAATTGGAATTTACAAGTAAAAGAAAAGTGGAACAAAAATGTTCCACAAGTTCTAATCCTTATAAATAGGTTTTATACTTCTATTTAATATTCCATTCATATGAGCAATAGATGTACCATAATTTGTAAATGGGATATTGGCTTTTTTGGCCATAAGCATTCTAGATTCTATTTCCTTATCATTTAGCATACAACCACCGCAGTGGATGATTAGGCTATAGCTAGATAAGTC
>NZ_QXEV01000010.1 GCF_003550015.1 Anaeroplasma bactoclasticum | reverse complement strand
AAAAAAATTTATTGCAGTCTTTGCAGTAATATTTTTGCTTTCCTTTGTTAAAGCCATATTTAATGAAGGAAAGAGATCCACAATGCGGACAACAATCTGGATCATGATTAAAGTTTTCTTCATTCTTGGTGTCTTCAGTTACTCTATCCTTTACCAATTTATAAATATGTGCAGATATAAAGTCTAGTTCTACGGGTGTTAATTTCTTTAAATCATCTAATGTCATGGTTAAATACCTCACTTTGACTGAAGTATAAACTCTATTTTTACATTATTGATGTCTATTTACCAACTTTTTGTTTGAACTTAGCAAAAAACAAAAGAAAACTAGCTTGGGCTTTAGGCTGTGTTGCCTTAGGCTTAACAATTTCTGGTTGTGGTGGCGGAAATTCTACTTCTACTAAAGAAACATTAGGTCCTACAGGAACTGAAACTACAACCGAAACTACAACCGAAACCACAACCGAAACTACAACTGAAACTACAACTACAAGTACTACAGAAGAATATCAGTATCCAACAAGACATGATAAGGATAGTGTTACTCCTACTGTAATTAATAAAGAAACTGTTACTGTAGATGTATCAAGTGATTCATTATATGTAAAGAAGGTTGAAAACCTAAATGATAATTTCATTTTAGGTATGGACTCTTCTTCTGTAATATCACTTGAGGATAGTGGTGTTAAGTATTTTGATTATGATGGTACAGAAACAGATTTATTTAAGGTATTAGCTGAATCTGGTATTAACTATGTACGTGTTCGTGTTTGGAATGATCCATATGATAGTGATGGAAATGGATATGGTGGAGGAAATAACGACATTGATAAAGCTGTAGAAATTGGCCAAAGAGTAACAAAATATGGCATGAAGCTTTTAGTAAATTTCCATTATTCTGATTTCTGGGCTGACCCTGCAAAGCAGAAAGCCCCTAAGGCTTGGGATGGATTAAATATTAATGATAAATGCGATGCATTATATAATTATACATATGAATCCTTGTTACAGCTATATGCTGCAGGCGTTGATGTTGGTATGGTTCAGGTTGGTAATGAAACAACATCTGGTATGTCTAGTGAGACAGATTGGAAAAAAATTTCTATGTTAATGAATGCAGGTTCTAAAGCAATTCGAGAAATATATCCTGATGCATTAGTTGCAGTTCATTTTACAAATCCTGAAAAAGCAGGTAGATATGCTGATTTCGCAAGACGCTTACGTGATAATAATGTAGATTATGATGTATTTGCTTCTTCTTATTACCCATATTGGCATGGTACACTTGATAATCTTGCAAAAGTATTAAATACTATTTCTTCTGTTTATGGTAAAAAAGTAATGGTAGCTGAAACAAGCTATGCATATACTACTGAAGATACAGATTCTTGGGGTAATACAATTGGTAAGCCAAGCACAACAGATGGTAATAAATATGATTATCCTATTTCCCCTGCGGGCCAGGTAAACCATGTAGTTAATGTTGTAGATACATGTGTTAACCAAATGACAGATTGTATTGGTGTATTCTACTGGGAAGGCACATGGATTAGTGTTGGCAATGATTGGGCAACAAACCAAACAAAATGGGAAACATATGGTTCTGGTTGGGCATCAAGCTATGCAGCAGAATATGATCCTAATGATGCAGGTAAGTGGTATGGTGGATGTGCTGTAGATAACCAAGCATTCTTCGATGCAACAGGTCATCCTCTTGAAACATTAAAGGTTTGGGCTTTAATGAAGGATGGTAACACTTCTGTTCCTAAATATGTAGATGGTGTTGAAAGTGTTGAAGTAACATTCAATACTGCAGATACTATTGTATTACCTGAAAAGGTTAATGTAATTTATAATGATAATTCTTCTGCTCAAGTAAATGTAACTTGGGATTTCCCTGATTCCTTAAGAGAGGCAATCCCTTCTGGTGGAAATAAGGATTATGTTATCACTGGTACAATCGAAGGCGGTAAGGAAGTAGAATGCTTACTTCATGTATTAATGACAAATTATATTAAAAACTATAGTTTTGAAACTACAACTCAAGGAAAGTTAGATAATTGGGTATATGAAGTTGATGGCACACTAAATGATGACTATAAAGTATTAGTTTCTGGAGAAAATCCAAAGAGTGGAAGCCAAGCTTTCCATTTCTGGGCAAACAATGCAAACACAGTTAAATTCAATGTTCATCAAGAAATCACTGGTCTACAAGCTGGTATTTATAACTATCATTTAGGTATTTTAGGTGGAGCTAATTCTAAACCTGCACTTGCAGCAAGTCAAAACATTTATATGTATGTTTTAATCAATGGTGAAGAAAAATACAGAACAGCTATGAATTTCACTACTTGGGATGATGGATATAAGGTATATTCCATTGAAGGAATCGAAGTAGAGGAAAATGACGTTGTTGTAGTTGGATTCTACTGTGAAGCTAACGAAGCAAGTTCTTGGGGCGATTTTGATGATGCTCTACTTAATTTAGTAGGCTAAAATAAAAATTGTTTTAAATAAAACTATACTATGTTAAAATGTAACCGTAAGGTGTTAACCTTGCGGTTATTATTTTTATTTTGGAGGTCGCCTATGAAAAAAATATATAAAAGCATACTATTAGGACTTTCCTTAAGTATTTTTTCTTTGAGTGTAACATCTTGTAACAATAATAATGAAGAAAACAAATTTATCGAAAGTGATAATGATCGCGTCTTTTATGAAATATTTACTTCTTCCTTTTCTGATTCAAATGGAGATGGAATTGGAGATTTAAAAGGAATATGTAATCGCTTGGATTACTTAAATGATGGCAATCAAACGAATGGTTCAAGTCTAGGCATTCAAGGAATATGGTTAACACCAATATTCCAATCCCCAAGTTATCATAAATATGATGCAACAGATTATTATACAATTGATAAAACATTGGGTACAAAAGATGACTTAACTAACCTAGTTAATGAATGCCATAAAAGAAACATTAAATTAATTCTAGATTTAGCAATAAATCATACTGCAACAAATTCAGAATGGTTTAAAAACTTTGTAAAGGCACATCAAAATAATGATACTGAAAGCAAATGGTATGATTGGTATACTTGGAGTAATGATACTTCTGATACTTCAAGAGCATGGAAAAAGATTACCAATGCCTCTCATTATTATGAATGTAATTTTGATTCATCCATGCCTGAATTAAATCTTGATAACGCTAGTGTTAAAGATGAACTTCTTAATGTAGCTAAATACTGGTTAGATTTAGGTGTTGATGGATTTAGATTTGATGCTGCAAAATATATCTATTATGGAGATGATAAAAAATCTGCACAGTTTTGGGATGAATATATTAAAGAATTAAAATCCTATAAAGAAAACATTTATACAGTTGCGGAAGTATGGAATGAGGATGGTTCTATTGAAAAATATGCTCCATACATTAACTGCTTTAATTTCCAAATGGCTCAATCCGAAGGATATATTGGACTTGCAGCAAGAGGACAAGCAATATCTAAATATACTACTTATGTATCTTCTTTCAATCAAAATTTAAAAACTATTAATTCAGATGGAAGATTGATTTCCTTCCAATCAAATCACGATACCAATCGTGTTGCAAACTGGTTAATTGATGAAAATCAATACAAAATGGCAGCCAATTTATATCTTCTTACTCCTGGTTCCCCATTTGTATATTATGGTGAAGAAATTAGAATGATGGGATCAAGGGGGTCAGAACTAACCGATGCAAACCGTAGACTTGCAATGCTTTGGGGTGATGGTGATACTATTAAAGATCCTACAGGTTCAACATGGTATTCAAGTGGCAAAAAACAAAATGGTACAGTAGCTGAACAATTAGAAAATGAATCTTCTACATTAAATTATTATAAAAAGCTTATTGCTTTAAGGAACAAATATCCATTAATTGCGAAAGGAACATATGCATCTTTATCTATTCCTGGTGCTACGATTGGTGGATTTAGGGTTGAATATGAAAACCAAACTTATTTCCTAATTCATAATAATAAAAATATAGAATTATCTATTAATTTATCATCTTTAGGAAATAATTTGGAAATTTTGGATTCTATTGGCGTAAATAGTGCCTCTATAAATAATGAAACACTAACTATTGGTGCATATACTTCTATATTATTAAAATAAACATTATATTTAAGTGCAAAAAGAACTGATTTTTTTCAGTTCTTTTTTACTTTGATTATATTATTGATTAAACAAACAAAACACAAAATTTAGGCAAAATTAAAAGGAACCCCTGTGTATGAAAACAGGGGTTCCCCATCACTTAAAATATTTAAAGTATACTTTAGGGATTAGTTTAATTAGAATCCGTTATAAGACTCTGGCTTTTCAAGGTTATGCTTAGTTTCATCATCGAAGAAATGCATAACATTAGCATTGAATGTAACCCACATTCTTGCTCCATAAACCATAGAAGCTCTCATTTCTGGAGTAAGGGTCATAGTTGGAACACGTACAATTAATCTTGTCTCATCATCTGTGTAAACATGAAGGTGTAACTCAGAACCCATCATTTCGTTAACCTCAATTGTTACAGGGAATGCTTCAGGAGCACCCTCTTCTGCTAAGACGATATGTTCAGGACGAACACCTAAGATTAATTCCTGAGGCTTAATGTTAAGCTCAGCTAAACGATCACCCTTATGACCATCAACAGGGATTGTAGCGTTAAATGGACGTACAAAATATCCCTCATTTGAACGAATTAATTTTGCATTGAAGATATTCATCTTTGGAGCACCGATGAATTCAGCAACGAATAAGTTATCTGGATCATCAAATACTTCAGTTGGAGTACCTACCTGCTGGATGAAACCATCCTTCATAATAACGATACGGTCACCTAAAGTCATGGCCTCTGTCTGGTCATGTGTTACATAGATGAATGTAGTATCGATTTTCTTACGTAATAAGATAATCTCGGCTCTCATTTGGTTACGTAACTTTGCATCCAAGTTAGAAAGTGGCTCGTCCATTAGGAATACCTTAGAATCACGAACCATTGCACGACCGATTGCAACTCTCTGACGCTGACCACCGGATAGAGCACGAGGCTTTCTTAATAAGTACTCAAGAATACCTAAAGTTTCAGCTGCAGCTGTAACTCTCTTATAAATTTCATCATTTGACATCTTCTGTAATCTTAAAGAGAATGCCATGTTTTCATATACAGTTAAGTGTGGGTAAAGTGCGTAGTTCTGGAAAACCATTGCAACACCACGGTCCTTAGGCTGTAAATCATTTACTACTACTCCGTCAATTTCAACCTTACCTTCAGAAATCTCTTCTAGACCGGCAATCATACGAAGTGTTGTGGACTTACCACATCCGGAAGGTCCAACGAATACAATAAACTCTTTATCTGCAATATCAAGATTAAAATCATGAACTGCAACGACTTTATTATCATAAATTTTCTTTACGTTTTTTAATCTAACACTTGCCATAATATATTCTCCTATCCTTTGACAGCACCACCGGTTACACCTTCAACATAGTATCTTTGTAGACACATGAATAAAATTGTAACTGGAATTGCAACTAATACACCACCAGCACAGAACTGTGTGTATCTATCATTTAAACCACCAGGTGTTTTAATATAATTTTGTAAACCTGGAGCAACAGTCATACCTTGAGTTCTATAATTAGATACATAACTTGCAAAAATGAAGTCTCCCCAAGGGCCCATGAAAGCTGTTAATACTGTATAAATAACAATTGGCTTAGAAAGAGGTAAAATAATCTTATAGAATACCTGGAAACGTGTAGCACCATCAACACGTGCAGCTTCATCTAGTGACTTTGGTATTGTATCAAAGAAACCTTTCGATACATAATAACCCATACCAGATGATGCGAAGTAAACTAAAATCAAACCCCACATTGCGTTATTCAAGGTCAATCCCCATCCATCCAAGATTGTATAAGTAACAATCATAGAAACGAAACCAGGGAACATACCTAAAATAAGCATAAATCTCATTAATGATTTACGTCCCTTGAAACGAAGACGAGATAATGTATAAGCCATCATCAATACGAATAAAGTTTGTAATACGGCAGTGAAAACAGCAATGATTAATGTATTAACATACCATCTACCAAATCCTACGAATTTACCGCTTTTAATGTTATTTTCAAATAACGCTGCATAGTTTTTGAATCCCCAACTTTCTGGCCAAATATAACCTACTGGCCATGTAGATTCTGTACGGAATGATTCTAATACAATACCAACAAATGGGAATAACCAAATAATAGACATAAGTACTAGTACTGTATATAATACAATATTAATTATTCTATTCTTGGTTGACATTTTCATGTGGAGTTTTTGTTCTTGAGGCTTTGCTTTTATATTTGTTGCCATTATGAGTAATCCTCCTCGCTTCTATTTGATGGTAATAAGTTATAAACAATTAATGAAATCACAGATACAACAATGAAAATCATAATTGAGATAACGGCTGCTAAATTATATAGCTTACCATCAGATGCACCTGTTGTAATATTATACAACCAAGTAATTAATAGGTCTGTATCACCAGCACCAATTACACATTTTTGTGCCTCAGTAACCTGAATAGTTACATCGAAATTAGTATTCTTTGGTCCACCACCAGTTAATAGATAAATAACGTTGAAGTTATTAATATTACCTGTAAATGATGTTAATAGATAAGGACCAGTTACGAATAATAAATATGGTAAAGTAATCTTTGTAAACTGCTTTACTCCACTTGCACCATCAATCTTTGCAGATTCATATAAATCTGCAGGTACATTCATTAATACACCAGTAACAATTAACATTAAGTATGGAATACCAACCCAAAGGTTAATAATGATTACCATTACTCTTGATAAAACCTTATCATCCCAGAATGAGAACTTATCTCCAACAATGTGCATATCTTGTAATGCCTTAATTACATATGCATTATTACCGAAAATCTTGGATACATATAGTAAAGAGATAAACTGAGGAATGGCAATAGTCATAACTAGGATACCTCTCCATAATTTCTTAAACTTAATACCCTTTCTATTAATCATAAGTGCAACGAATACACCCATAATATAGTTTAGGAATGTTGCAAAGAATGCCCAAATTAATGTCCAACCAAGAATTTGACCAAATGTTGCACTAAATGTACCAGTTGTACCATTACTCCAAGTGAATAACTGGCCAAAGTTGTCCCATCCAACCCAGTCAAATAGCTGACCATTTGCAGGATCATGGCCTGTACCATAATTTGTAAATGCAATTAATATCATGAAAACAATTGGTAAAACAGTAAATATCATAATACCAACTAAAGGTAATGCTAACATTGTCTTATGGAATTGATCATCTAATAAAGAACGCATATCTTCTTTAGAAGTTCTTAATCTTCTACCAGACTTAAGAATATCTTCAGCAATCTTATTCTGCTTAATATTTAATCTCCAAGTCCAAATGAAAGCAAATGCCCATGCAATAGTTAACACATCATATAATAAAATATTAAATGAGTTATCATAATTAGGATCATATGTTCCTGTTCCAGGTTTTACATGTCTTGGCACATCACCAAGTGAACCTAATTGAGATAGCCAGTTGCCACCATTAACAATCATATACCAAATAAAAACAAGCTCCATAGCTAAGAATAGAACTCCACGAATATACTGTTTACGTGCAAAGCTACCAAAGCCAAAGATGAAAAAAGAAACCTTAGTCTTCCAATCACCATGTACGAATGTCTGTCCAATTTCTTTAAATTCAGCGCCTATCTTTAAGAAGAATGATTTTGTTCCTTTCCAGATAGTTATACCTAAGTTTTTGAACCAAACTGGAATCGCATAAAGGAATAGTAAAAACTTATACGAAATCTTACCAAATCTACTTAATTTTAAATATTCTAGATCTGTATATCGGGTCATATATGCCCCCTCCTTCTTCTTTTATTAAAAATAGCAGGTTGAGGTCATAGACGACCACAACCTGCCTCTTTAATCTAAATGATTAAATTATTCTGCCTTAGTAATGTGAATAGTCTGAGCTACTTCATCATAAACTAATGTATAAGTACCTACTTCTAAGAAGTAAATGTTCTTATCACCATTAGCCATAGACTTTTCCATATCAACTAATGCCTGAGATGCTTCATCAACGTTTTCAACGTTAGCAATTGTCTCCCAAGTACCAGCCTTAACAATACGGCCACCTCTATTCTTAGGGTTACCTTCATCATCATCACCAGCTAATGTATCAGGAATAGTGAATGTCATTGTATAAGTACCATCTGCAGCACTATAAGTCATAACATTATCTGGATTTGCATTACCCCAACCATTCCAGTCACCAACTAAGCTACATCCACGTAATTGGAATGCTTCTTTTAACTTAGTTTCATAATTGTCTAATACAGCCTGTAATGCTTCATCAGAACCATCAGTTTCAGCAGCTTCAGTAGCAATATTGTTACCTAATGTCCACCAAGAACCATAGATGTTACCCTGAGCAACAGAGTAGTTATCACGCTGAGTATATAATGCCTGTAAAGCAGGTTCAGAAGAAACATCAGAATTTTTCTGAGATGCTAAGTTAGATGGACCCCAAGATAACTGATTGAATCTTGCTGTAGAGCACTCTTCACCAGCTAAATGGTTAGCAATGAACTGTAATAATAATACTCTGTCTTCTTCAACCTGAGGCTTAACACCCATTAGCTTACAACCAGAGAATTCATAAATCTGAGTAGCTTCACCAGCTTCGTTATGGAACTTAGGTAATACTGTAGCTGCATAGTCATCACCTAATGCACCCTTAGCAGTAGTAATATCCCAAGAACCTGTAATAACTACAGAAGATCTATTTGCTGCACTGAAGTCAGCACCAGAAGATGAATTAACATATGCTGAAGAGCTTAATAACTTATACATAGCCTTAATAGAATCAAGACCCTTTTCAGCAAAGTTATCTTCCATATGGATGAACTCACCATAGTCATCTGTTTCCCATTCAGAAACGCAACCAGCGCCGAAGAAGAAACCAGCAGAGAACCAAATATTCTTTAAATCCCAAGAGAATTTAGTTCCCTTTTCTTCACACTTAGCAATAATTGCTTCATAGTCAGTCATATCAACGCCTGCCATATCAGTCTTGTTATAGAACATAATATAACCGTTGTCAGAAGTAATAGGATATGCATACATTGTGTTACCAACTGTTGCAGCCTTTACAGAGAAATCATCAACTTCAGTAGCTAATGTCTGAGTTACCTTCTTAGATACAGGTACAATTGAGTTTGTAGATACTAAACGAGCTAACTGGTCCTGAGCAAAGCAGTAAATATCTGCTGCAGCAGTAAAGTCCTTTAATACGTTAGAAGCTGCATCACCTTCACCAACGCCTTCAACTGTAACATCGAAGTCTTCTGCTCCGATAGATTCAAGATAAGCGTTAATCTGAGATTCGAATAAGTCAGCAACGCCAGCCTTTTCAGAACACCATACATGGATTTCTCTATCCTGAATGTTGTCCCAATCATAAGTTGTTGGATCGATTTTTTCAACTGGAGCCTCAGTTGTAGTTGTTGTTCCCTGGCCAGATCCAGATGGCTTAACAGATGTAGTAGTTGTAGTTTCACCACCATCTGTCTTAGTTGCAGTGTCAGTAGTTCCACCGCAAGATGCTAAAGCTAATGTAGCAACACCAGCGATAGCGATAGTACTTAAAAATTTCTTCATACTTTTTTGTTCTCCTTTTAAATATTTTTAAGTGTTTTGTTTTGTGTAAAGTATGCGCATATGCACACGCTTTCAGTACTTTCATTATAGCACTTATGGAAAACAAGTCAATAGCGTTTTCATCTTAGAATGGGTTTTCGAAATTTTTTTCGCATTTTTTCGAAAAAATCGTTAAATTTTCTGCTTTTTAATGTTAAATACGACATTTTCGATACATTTGTTTTTGTATTGATAGTCAGACTATCATTATTTAGGGTTTCATTTATTCATTTTCGTAAAGTAAATTTTACATTTATAACAAAATTATTTTGCATCTTTTTCATAAAAATAACAATATTATTTCATTTTTATAAAAGTTTGACTAATGAAACAAAAATGAAAATCTTTTATTTATCCTATTTTATATATAATATAATGATTCTCTAAAAATTTTTACTTAAAAATCTTTAAAAGGAAAAAGCACAAAACAAAGAAAATCATTTTGTACTTTTCATAAGAAATACTATTTTTTTAATGTATATGCATCAAAGGAAGGAAGTAAATTTCCCTTATAATCGGCAAAGCATTGGTTACACCAATCACTTCTTTCTTCTTTAATAAAGGCACCTGCATTATAAATTTGAGCTTCCTTAGTCCCCCATTTTATACCTTCGCCTGGAATTAATAATGGCTCCCAGAAGAATACGCCATCTAGCTTCTCTTCTTCTGCTCTTTTTAAGAATGCCTTAACAAATGCGGCCTGACCTTCTTTTGTGAAATCAAATTCCTTTTTAAAGCCATATAAGGAATATGTATCTTCTCTAATAACCAAATGGTTATTACAGCCTTCTTTATAATCCTCTAGGGTGAAGGCATAGCCAAGTTCCATAACCATTACTTGTTTTTTAAACTTATTACGGCATAAATTTAATGTTCTATATAGATCATCAAATGTTCCATGCCAATATGGATAATAGGATGCACCTAGAATGTCATATTCTACTCCATATTTTTCTAATTGTGTTAAATATTCATCATAAACCTCTGTATCATATACTCTTTCTAGATGAATAATAATCTTACAATCTGGTGTAGTTTCCTTAGTAGCTTTAATACCTTCCTTTAATAATGCACAAACCTTATCATAGCCTAATCTTACGCCACCATTAGGATTTTCTAAAAGCTTACCATATGGCCAAAGTAGTCCATTTGTAATTTCATTACCAATTTGGATTAAAGAAATCTCTACACCGTCTTTTTTTGCATTTAAAAGGGTTTCTTTTGTATATTCATATACATCCTTAAGAACTTCCTCATAAGAATGATCCTTCCATGCCTTAGGTAAAACCTGCTTAGCAGGATCTACCCAGAAGTCAGAATAATGAATATCAAGTAAGATTTTAAAGCCCTTAGACTGTGCTAGCTTAGCCAAACGAATAAAATAATTATAATCACAAGTACCTGCTCCATATGGCTTACCATCTAATGTGTATGGATTATGCCATAAGCGGATACGCATATAATTTACACCATTTTGAATAAATCTATCTAGTGGGTCAATTTCCTTGCCATCAAGATAAAACTTATTACCTACTTCAAGCTCTTCTAAATATGTTGATGTATCTACGCCTAGAATCATGATTATTGTTCACCAGCCTTATGAGGTTCTACCTTTATTGGCTCATTATCTTCTCCAAAATCAACAACTCTATACTTCATAAGCTTATAACGATATCTCGCCTGCTCATTTAGTCTTTCAACATCAGCCTCACTGCCAGTAAAACCGCATCTTAAGCAGTAATACTCCTTTTTTTCTTCATCAAAGAACATATCCATGTCGATATCACGCATAAAGCATGATGGACAACGGAAATTTAATTTGCCTTTTGTAGACTGAGACATGTCTTCATTCCTCCATTCTTAACTGTTTTACGTAATGCAATACGGAATACAGGGGAGAAGGCAATACCTTCTTCTACCTCATATTCATTAACATCACCAGACATAACAATTCTTGTCTGGATTTCAGGAACGATAATATAGGCTTCCTTAGCACAAGTCTTAGTAATCTTTCTACCCTTAAAGCCATATAGCATATTATCCTGATCTACTCCAAGTAATACATGAGTTAAATCCTGCTGATATTCTGTCGTGCCATATCCTGCAGTAATATATTCAGTTAATGTAACCTCTTCACCCTCTAAATCAGTTAAGATATTACGTTCAGCAATAACCTCACCTGTACCTTCTACAAATGTGAAGATAGATTCAATAGTAATATCTTTATCAGCTAAAGTAACAGTTACAGGGTCTGCAGTAATTTTAACACCACCATCAACATGCTCATATTTTGCCATAGTACGGCATAGACATAGGTCAGTTTCTTCTCCCTTATAAGATACCTTACAAGACTTAATAGTACCTGCACCTGCATAATGTGTAAAGAAACCAGCACGGTAGTTAATTTGAATTAAATATGGATAGGATGCATCATATACATTTTCTGTACCAATACCAATCTTTTGAGGGATTCTTGCAACATATGGACGTAAGTCAATCATTGCACCACCCTGGTTAAAGTCTAAGCATGTACGAATATATGGGTCTGCATACCAGAATAATTCCTTATTAGATCCATATAAAATATCCTTCCAAAGTGCACATTCACCAGTATTATAGTTTGGATGGCATCCTCTATAGAAATCAGCAAATTCAGCCATTGTTAAATCTAATAGCTTGCCTTCCTTCTTTAATTTACCATAATACTTCATACCATCCTCATAGGACTTAGCTAAAAGCTCATATGGAGCTTCCCATCTACCCTTACGGTTTAACCAGCCTGGTCCTACAAACATCATATTATATGCATAACCATTATTATATTTAGCTAAATGTCTAAACTGATCAATTAGGTTATATAAATATGGATATTCCCAAGTACCCTTATCCTTATAGTAAATCATACCACGTAATACATTCTGTGGATGAGTACCAAAGTTAGAGCCATTACCATCAAAGCATGCCATTAAATCACGGCTTAAATGTGGAATTGCAACAATTCCAGAGTCATCTGCTTCACAAGATGCAGGGCAATGAGAATTAATCTTTGATGGAATCCATGGGTTCCATGGACCACCATCCATAAATGTATACCAGGAGTTATTACATGTATGGTATGCCTTAGGGCCTTCCTCCCAGCATGTTGCAACTGCACATTTTACTGTAGGATAATGCTCCTTAATGTAATTAATACAATATGCATCTAGGAAATAAGAGCCTGTAGATTCTGGGTAGAATCCAAATTTCTTATAGAATAATCCAAATACATCATCGATGATTTCTGCTTTTGTTGCATCATCAAACATCCAAATACAGAAATCCTCTGTTTTATATTTTTCTTTAAATTCCTTACAAGGTAATCCTAGTAAGGATACACCAATTTCATCACCATATTTTTCATGGTGCTCCTTTGCCATTTCACAAATCTTATCAGAGAAAAGAGATGCATAAGTAATCTGAATAGTTGTTTTTAAGCCATACTTATGAGCCATTTCCTGCTGGAAGATAAAAATATCTAATGATTCATCCTTTAAGCCCTTTTTTCCGCCAACCTTTTCAGCGTATTCAGGGGATAATTCAGGACGATGAATGATATTTACTACAAATTTGTTCTCCATAATTTAAAATACCTTTCTATATTCCTCGTTTTATATAAAGTCTTATGACGTTATACCTATTCCATTCTTCCCGTTTTATCGGAAGATTCACAATAATAATACTTATAATAAATACCAGTCTTTTCATGGTAGATTTCATTTGTATCATCCATAAGCTTATTAATTACCTTAGAATCTGTTGAAGCAACAAGTGCGATTGCACATCCACCAAAGCCAGCACCAGTCATTCTAGCGCCTAAAACAATTGGAGACTTCTGTAATTCCTCTGCGATTGTATCTAAGTGTAATCCAGTTACCTCATAATCCTCCTTTAAGGACTTATGAGAGCCATTTAATAATTTACCTAAGTCAGATAGTCTACCCTCAGCCATAGCCTTTGTAGCCTCTTCAACTCTTAATTCTTCTGTAATTGCATGACGAGCTCTTCTATATAAATTATCTGAAAGTTTATCCTTTACAGAATCAAGCTCTTCCATAGTATATTCACAAAGTGTTTCCTTGCCATATTTAGCCTTTAATACCTCTAAGGCAGCCTCACACTCTGCTCTTCTTTCATTATATTTAGATTCAGATAAATTTCTTGGCTTACAAGTATTGATGATAACTAATGTAGCTCCATCTAGCTTGAAATCAAAATATTCATAATCTACAGTTGCACAATCTAAAAGTATTACCTTATTCTTTTCACTCATACCGATAGCGAACTGGTCCATAATACCACAGTTTACATGTGCATATTCTCTTTCTGCAGCTTGGCTCATTAATACACAATCTAAATTCGAAAGCCCAAGCTTATATTCATCATTTACTATATGGCTAATTAATAGCTCTAGTGCTGCACTAGAGGATAATCCAGAAGATGCAGGTAGGGTTGATGTCATATATAAATCAAATCCATAATCTATTTTTGCATTCTTATATTTTGTTAAAACATAAATAACGCCCTTAACATATTTTGTAAAATCATCGGATTCACTATAGCCCTTTAAATCAAATTCATAAATTGCTTCATGATTGAATCCTTCAGAAACACATCTACATAAAGAATCATTTCTCCATGTTAATGCACCATAAATGCCAAGGCTAATACCCATAGGTAAAACCTTACCACCATTATAATCAATATGCTCACCAATAATGTTTACTCTACCTGGTGAGAAATATAGCTCACTTGGTTTAGCCCCAAAAGCTTTTTTGTATCCCTCTATTAGCTTTTCTCTCATAAATTTCCTCCATAAATTTATACTTTCCAGTCATTTGATAACCACTGAAATTATATGAGATTTTCAAGTATTATTCAATCAAATTCAAGCATTGAAACGAAACTCGAAATGTTTACGAAAATATTACTGAAACAAGTATGAAAACAGTTATAAAAACTTGTGAAAACGAGTAAATAAGACACAATTAGGATATTTTAATATCTCTGATATTATATAGTAAATAATAAATGAACAAAAACAATAATGAAAATATTGGAATTATATATACACTTGGCATCATAATAATACCATTGTTATAAGTAAGTAAGGGTAATATTTCAGATATTACTTCCTTTATACTAAAGAAGGTTGTAGATATCATATTTTTTACTAAAGAAATGAATAAAACAATCATAGGAGAAAATATTGTTGGAACTAAAATAGATAGAATTATGGATATTGAAAAATCAAATATCATACCTAAAAATAGATACAAAATTGTGAGCATAGAGGATATATCCATTTTATAGGAGCTATATAAGAATAGAGGTATTCCATATAATAAAACAAATTCAAATAAAGATAATAATAAGAATAATATTACACTAGCTAATATCTTTATAGATAACAGCATACTTCTTTTCGTGTTTGGTAAGAATAACGCATCAAAGGAATTGCTTTGTAAAAATAGTAATATAGATATAGTTGTAATAATTATTCCATTAAATAGATTTATTACAAATAATGCCCCATTAAAATATACCTGATGATAGGATTCTGGGCTTAATAAATAGCTATTTCTATCATACATTGGATTTGCAATGACAATTAATGCAATTACCATGAATGCTAAGGATATACTAAATACTAGGATTGTTGCTTTTTGAAATGTGTAATTCAAATATAGGGAAGTTAAGCTAATTAGCTTCTTTTCTTTTCTTCTTTTCATTTACCATGCCCTCCTTTATTTCTATAATGATTGGATTAAGCTCATTAAAATAGGTTTTATTATGCAAGGATAATATTACTATTTTATTTTCCTTAAGCTTATTTTTAATCTCATCCCTTAATATCTTTTTTGCAAAATCATCTAATCCATCTAATGGTTCATCAAGTAAATAGATATCTGCAGGAGTATTTAATATTTGTAATATACCAAGCTTTTCTAAATTTCCTTTTGATAAATCTCCGATTCGTTTATTTGGTATTTGATATAAAGAAATTAAATCTGTGTATAGTTTATTCTTATCTTTAACAAAAGAAAAAACCTCCATCAAATAGCTTTTTACTCTCATAAGCTTAGGAAATGTAAACTTATCTGGTAAAAAAGAAACACTACCAGATTTCATAATTTTACCTGATGTTTTATATGCAATACCTGCAATAAGCTTTAAAATGGTAGATTTACCACTACCATTCACTCCTTGTAATATATATAGATTCCCTTCCTTGAAGGATAAGGTCATATTAGAAAATACCGTATGATCCTTATATTTCTTTTCAACAGTGATAAGCTCAAGCATAGATAACCTCTCCTTTTATCATCATATCCTTATAATCATTAAAATCATATGCATTGGTCATAAAATCAAAGGTGTCAATATAATATGTTTTATCATCTAATGTCAGCATGATATATCCACTTCTTAATAAAGTGATTTCTTTATAACCTAAGGGGATAAATAATGTATTAGATTCTAAACCAATAATATGATCCTTTTCTACTTTTTTAGGATTATAGGATGGAATAATTTTTGTGATATCACAAATATTTTCCATTTGTAAATCAAAAATAGCACTAGATAATGTTCCAAAACAGGTATTCCCAATTCTTATGCTTCCTAAATATGAAAAATGATTACTTAAAATAATATTAATTCCACTCATAATTAATATTCCATTCATATAGCTATAGCTTCCATATAAACCAGATATGGAAGCTAAAGGATAAGCATCCTCCTTTAAAAAGGATATTTTGCCATATTTAAGCTTTACTGTATATTTAGGATTCTTAATTTCTAAATTACATTCTTCTGATTTATATTCCATATCACTAAAACCAGGCATCAAAGAATATACCCTAATCAAATAATAATCTCCTAAATCAAAGGAGGATATTCTTATATCCTCAAGCACAATAGATAAATCATCTAAATATAGGGTATAGGTATTCATATCCTTATTTAAAAGTAAGGAATCCTTTTCCTTTGTATAAATATCAAAAGACATCTCTCTATCCTTATTATTCACATATGCCTTTGATTCATATGGAGAATAATAATCAAATACAGTAAGCTTATTATTTGAATAAATGAATATGAAAGTAATTAAGCCTATTAATGTAAAAAAGATAATTATAATTCCTTTTTTCATATGCTTCTTTTCTCCATTTTTGAAAACTGACTCTTTAATGTGACAAATTCAAAAGCCCCAACGTAAGCTCTAACCCACCAATAATAAACTGCACAAACTCCATTGGTAACTGTTACCTCACCAGTCAAATAAACAATTAATCTACTATCTGGTTCTATAGTTAGCTTCATAGTTCTTTTTTCTTTTACCGAAGTTGAGGTAGTAGTTGAATAATCAATAGATGCCTTGGCCGCACACTCAACTTTTACCTTTTTAATTGTTCCACCTCCAGAAGCTGATAAGGATTCACTCGTTTGGAAGGATACCTTATTATTCGTTTCAATAGAATATTCTAAATTATATTCAATTGCTGTTTTCGATGTATTTTCTACACTATATAAGGTATTCGATATATAAGACCCATCAACTGCCTTATTATCTATGATAACTAATATATCCATCCAATAGCCCCCTTCTGTTTTTTTAATTAATTGTTCGTATTCTTCTTGTGTGTAATACCTAATTAATTTTCCAGAAGACAGCATAATCTCACTATAGGATAAATAATCCGAAGATTCTTCTGCATATCCCTTTAATGCCGATATGCCAAAGAAAAAATAAAAAATTAAAAATAAAATAACAAATTTCTTTTTCATATGTTTTCCACCTTTCATAATAATAAATAGGAAGAAAATATAAAAAAATTAAAAGAAAATAAAAAAATAGGCAAGAATTTTAAAATTCCTACCTATTTTTAATATTTAGCTTATAGAAAGGGTTGCATTATCTATATAGATCCATGAATTATTGTCAGATATTTTTACATATAATCCAACAATTACTGTATCCGTATCCTTAACACTAACATTAGATACAGATATTGTTTGCCAAACATCCCAGCCATTGGTAGCTGTAACAGTTTGGCCCTTAGTAACATTTCCATTAACAGATATATACGCATATATCTCACAACCCGAATAAGAACCACTAGAAATCTCTATAGAAAATGATGCAGTACCATTATTTCCTGATACATCCTGACTTATAGAAAAATCTAATCCAATATCATTTCCACCCCACATATTTAATAATGGAGTGGTATTATTTGTAGCATTAGAATCCGTCTTTATACTAGGGGTAACTGCAACATTTTGTGTTATCGTCCAACTAGAATAGGAATCGAATGTACTATCTTCAATATCATTTACAAAGGATACATCTGTGCCACTAGAAGAATCTACTCTTTCAAGCTTGGCATTATCAATATATCCCCAAATACCAGATGCACTTACATAAAAGCCAACCTCTACAGTATCTTCTAAAGTTGCACTAAAGGTAACTGTATAAGTCTTCCATGAATCCCAACCAGCAAGTGGTGCAGATACTGTTGTTTTAACACCATTAATAGATACATAGATATAAATATTACTTGATAAGATATTACCCATAACATCTAATGAAAAACTATATGTACCATAAGTGATATAAGAAATATCTTGATATAAATCTAATGTATAGCTTGAACTACTACCAAAGGAAAGGCCATAAGATCCATCATTTTTATAATCCTTCTTTGGCCAAGTACCATCTACAGAGCTTCTTAATACCCAGCCATCTAAAGATTCATCCTCAAAAGAGGAATTGCATAATGTAGCACTAGCATATCCATCTGTACTTCTAGTAATTGCGCTTGAAACATCAACCTTAAATGCATTTAAGGAATCAAATGGATTTCCATTTTCATCAAAGAAGGCTTCATTTTCAATAGCACATCCACCATTTTCTAATTTATAGTTAGCTGAATCATAATAATAAGCATACTTATTGCCCCATCCAGTACCATATACCTCAGAATCATTAGAATAGGAATTAGTGATACTAGCACTAGAGGATGGTGTTTTAATCCAAGTACCTTCCCAATAGAATACGCCAAGACCATTAGTAGTCTTATTCTTGATTGTATCCATTAAATTAATTACGGCATTCTTCTGGCCATCTACAGTAAATTCATAAGGTAGTGAGGAGTTTGTGTTATCAGCTAATTCTTGTTCTCTTGTAAATACAGTATTGTTATAGCCATCGCTTCTTGAATCGGTATATTCCTCTGTATTTGCATAAGCTGTTTCAAGTACACAAACATCCTTATTATAAGTATCTGCAATCTCACTTAATAGCTTTGATAAATTATTTAGTGAACCATGCCAATATGGATAATAGGATGTACCAAAGACATCATAATCAACAGAATATTTATTTAACTCAGATGCATACCATTGATAATCAGAATAATTCGATGGATTTGCAAAATGCACTGCAACAAGTGCACTTGGGTATACTGCTCTTACTGCAGAAGATCCACTATTAAAGAAGCTACAAATTGCGCTCATATTGGAATCTCCCATATGACCACATAATGCGTCATTGGTTTCATTTCCAACCTGAACCATACCAACATCAATACCTGCATCTTTCATTTCAGTTAATGATGCATATGTAAAATCATAAATTGCAGTTACAATTTGACTATCGCTATAGCCTTCCCAAGCCTTAGGAAGCTTTTGCTTCTCAGGATCTGCCCAGAAGTCAGAATAATGGAAATCAACAAGTAGCTTCATTCCATATTTATTGGCTCTTTTACCTATTGCTATGGCATTTGCCAAATCACAATTTCCTCCACCATAGCTATACTTTACATTATTAGAATCTGTATAATATGGATCATTCCAAACACGTACTCTAATATAGTTTACGCCATGGTCAGCTAATACCTTAAATACATCCTCTACATCCCCATTATCATTCTTATAAGTTACACCTGCAGCTTCTAATGCTGGTACAGCACTAGAATCCATTCCCTTAAAGAAGGTATCCCCACTATCTTGAATAGTATGTGTAACTTCATTTGTTGTAATATCTCCTACATTAGTATCTAATGTTACAGATGTAGATAAAGTATAATCTTTAAATTTATCCACACCTGTTAAAGTAAATACTGCATAATAAGTATTATCTATTTTATTCTTACCATTTGTTCCTTCTACAGAGTCATATACTGTAGTAGTCGTATATGTACCATTTTCAGAATAAGAACCTGTAGATATATAGTTATATAAATAGAAATTAAATGTAATTTTAGAAATGCTATTTAAATCTGATACATTTTCAATTGTACAAATGAAACGAATCTTTGTTTCATTTCCAGTTGAATCATTTTCTTGCTGTTCAAGATATGTATTTATTTGTGAATCCGCATTTACTTTAAAATTTGAAACTCCCAAAACAAATAAAAATAAAGAGGCGAAAAATACAAAAGTAAAACTTATAAGCTTTCTCATGATAAAATGCCTCCCATAATATCTTCTAAATCTCCACTCTCTCCATCCTTTGTTGCACCTACATTAGATGCAGCAATAATCTCACATAACTCTACCAATTCTTCTTCGATTACTGGTTTTAAATACTCCTTCATTTTTTCCTCCTTGTTAAACAAACACATATTCATTGTATAACATAAAGAAATTTTTGTCATTATTTATTTTCAATATTTTCGTTATTATTACGAAATTTTTTAAAAACAAAAGTACGTTTTAGTTATTTTCAAAACAAAATTTATAAAAATGTACAAAAAAGAGGTTTTTCACCTCTTTTAGCTTTTTCGAATATAGCTTGTGTTTCTACCATCACCTATTTTAGTGATTTTTCCTTCTTTTTGCATCTTATTTAAAACTGCTTCAATTGTTGTTACTGAAACATCAGGTAGGATATCTGATATTTCTTTTTTGGTTATTGGTAAAACACTATTTAAAATAGTTGCTTCTACTCTTGATGTTTTATTAATCTTTTTACTATTAACTGTTGCAAATCTCTTATCTAATTCTTTATAACAATTAAACAATGTATACAAGAAATTATAAACAAAATAGTAATAGTCATTTTGATTATTATCCCATGCAATAGATGATTGTCTTAATGCTTCATAATAATATCCTTTTGTTTTATTTATTTGTTCTTCAAAGGAAATATATTTACCTGCATCAAACCCTGCTTTATAAAGTAATAGTAAAGTTAAAAGTCTAGACATTCTACCATTGCCATCTGAAAATGGATGAATACATAAAAAATCTAATATTACACAAGGAATTAATAATAGTTGATTAATATTTGGATTATCCCTTGCATCTATATAAGCTAATATTAATTGCTCCATAGCTTTAGGAGTTTCACTTGCAGATACAGGTTTAAATCGAATACTACGAGTTCCATCAGGTCTTAATTCCATTATAACATTATCTTCAATTTTATATTTACCAGCAACATTAGGTTTTGCAACTTTTAATAACATTTCATGAAAAGTTAATATATTTGCTTCTGAAATGTTTAAACTATAATAATTTGTATGAATTAGATCCAATACATCTCTATATCCAGCAATCTCTTCCTCATTATGATTAAGTGGGGCACTACTTTTATTTACTATTTCATTAATTCTTTCATCCGAAGTTATGATACCTTCAATTGCATTACTTCCCTTTACCGATTGAACAATTGCAATTTTTTCTAATTCAGTAAATACTTTTGGATAATTCTCTTTCCTACTATCATTATTCGTTTTCATAGAATAAATACCTGTTAATAAATTTACCAATTTTGCAGGTATTTTATCTTTTTCTAAGAATGAATAATCATATTTTCTCATAAAATCACCGCTTTCTGCATATATTTTACATTTTTTTATGCACATAATCAATCTATATATGCATAATTTTTAGTAAAAAATATGCAGTAAATGATCATTATAATTCTGAATTATATATTTCATCTATGGCATCAATAATTTCATCATTTTCTTCAATGACATAACTATTTGTTTTACCATCGGATTCTACTCGAAATACAATCGCTTGATCCTCATCTAAATCGTCATATTTTTTAAGTGGTCTTAGAATCACATAATCGTAATCTAAATAAGAAAGCTCAGCAATAAGCTCAAATGACATTTCTTTACCATTTTCACCTTTAAATGTAATAATATCTTCTTTACTCATACAAATTCTCCTTTAAGCTTATTTCTATATCATAATCCATAAATGGATGATGGAATTTAATTTTAACACTTAAAAGTGCCATTTCCTCTATTCCATCATCTATTCCATATAGCTTATCTCCAAGTATTGGGTGTCCCATATAGCTTGTATGTAATCTTATTTGATGTGTTCTACCTGTATCTAGGTGGAATAATACATAAGATATATCCTTATCCTCTTTTATAACCTTATAATGGGATATCGCTCTTTTACCTATAGTATCTATATATCTTTTATTACTATTTATATCTTTATTAATATAATTATCTATAGTCCCTTCCTTTATATCCCAAATACCATGAGTTTTACATATATAAAATCTTTCCATCTTCTTATGTGTTGGTTGCATTAGATTGGCTGCAATTCTATTTTTAGCAATCATCATCAACCCACCAGTTTCCTTATCTAATCGATTTAATAAGGATATTGTTAATGGTTCATTTTTATTCTTTAAATAATATAAAACCTCTTGGTAAATACTATAAGGCTCTGCCTTAGTTGGAATAGATAATAAGCCCTTCCTTTTATTTACGATAATATAATACATATCCTCATAATAAATATCAAGACTAGATTCATAAAGTGGCCAAGAAGATTCTTTTTCTATATCATAATCTATAGAAATAACATCTCCTTTATTTATGAATTCAAAGGTCTTTCTTTCTATTCCATTCACATAAACCTTTAAATTTAAGGATTTAATACTTTTATATAATTTTCTTGTTGTATGGAGCTTTAGCTCCTCAGATAAACGTATATTATCATTTTCTGATATATATTCTAATTTCATGAATCAAATTCACCATATTCACAACCAATATGTGTAGCTTCTATATCATCAATTAAAATTTTATTTTTACCCTTCTTTTGATATAGCTTAATATTTCCTACACCTGTACCACCATTATATAGCTTATTATGACGCTTCATTCCAAGTGGATCCTCATAATTTACAAGTAGCATTTCAGATATATCACATTTAATATTGGTTTCCATAATATATTTTTTAGTAGATTGTACGACATGCCAATTCATATAACCATCTTCTACACCACAATCAAAGCTTGTTTTAGAGCCTGTCCAGAATTTAGAGAAATTAAATTCCATCTCTTTCCCCTCATAATACATACAGCCTAAAAGCTTTCTATCTAAAGAAATACCAAATACCTTTGGCTTTCCACCACCAATTTCAAATGCGGAATTCGATAAAACATTACCAGTTAAATTACTCTTTAAAGAGTTAGAGGATAGCCATACCCATGGGGTAGTAAAATTAGAGCCCCAGTTTTTATCTTGGTATCCATAGGATGTATCTGGGGTAACATCATAGATTTCACCATCTAAAATAATCGTACCAAAATATTTTGTTTTAATACCTTCCGCATGCCAATACATTTCATATGCCTTTAAGGCTCTAAATAAAGCTGATGCGCCATATCCTACATTATAAGTAATCTCCTTAGACATAGTTAATTCCATCTCTAATGATCCATCACTAGACATCCATTCTGGATGATTCTTTGAATCATGTACATCTACCTTTAATCTTAATCTTTCATTATCTAAATAACAATCCGGTGCCTCAACTTGGAATGGTACTCCCATATGAACCTTAACCTCATTCCAGCCAAAGAATCGATGTAATTGTTTGGCATCCTTGCCCCAGCAACCACATTTCACCATTAAATAAGATGGTCTAATTCCTTTTTCTTTATTTTCTTTTAATTGACCAAATATTGGCTTTTTTCCACCTAATGCTGGATTAATTAAGAAGAATTCAGCAAAAAAAGCTTTTTCTTCTTTTGTTTTTCTATTTACTGCAGTAAAAGAATGCCACCACCAGTCATAGCCTTGCTTTCTAAACTTTCCTGTTAGCATACACTGCTGTCTTTTTGCATCTTTTTTATTAAACATATTCCTCTAGTCGAGTAGACAAGACTCGACATTCCCTCTCTTTCCATTTTATATTGTGTTAAAATATCATAATGTGAGTGGTTACTGTCTGCTTGCCCCTCACAGAACCGTACGTGCAGATTTTCTGCATACGGCTCTTCACCAACAATCTTTATTCCATTTGCCAGTGCCATATGTCTGCTTTAATGGTTGGCTAATGTTCTTATATCTTTATGTTCATTTTCCATTTCTTACGTACCACCAGTGTACCAAATGTTTACATATAAAGAAACGATTGTCGGTGGCCTTCCTTCCCTCCAGTATCATTACTACCTTCTTAGGTACTATGTCGGCTCCGACCACTTATATTCCGTTATCATATCTTGAGGTTCAAGCTCTTGTATATGACTTACTATCTCTAGAGAATATAAGTTCTCCCAGGTATCCATTTAACATCATTAATCTACACGCCTAGCTCTTATTGACCCCGGTGGAACTCTCATTATATCTCGCACTAACGATATAACCGGTATTGCTTTCAACGAGAAGGAACGTCTCTGCTCCCACGACTTTATATATGACGAGGCTGAATTGCTTCACGCTTACGCATTTAGGCTTGCAGTATCCCTGACCTACGCTTAAACCTAGTCTCACGATTTTGGCTCCAAGGTCTCGGTACTAGATGAGGTGCTAACTCTTTCTAGGTCGGACTCCCACCGACTATGTTAAGTGAACCGAACTGGCGCACCCCTCCAAATAATATTATAACCCAAAAGCAAAGAATTAAAAATGAAAAGCCATCATTTGATGGCTAATTTTAAGAATAATATTTTAGATTTATTTTTTTGTAGCTGTAAAGAATTTCCTATAAAAGCTTTCTAAAGTTAGACTCGTATTTGTAGTGTTATACCATAAAACAATAGCACTATTATCAAATCTAAATAAAGGCAAATTATAATCATAACTCATGTTCCAATCATCGATTGAATATTCTTTATAATCAGTTGTATCTATTTCATCATTTATTATGCTTTTATCTGAAAAATAAACTTCTTCTGCAACTTCGACTACTTTATCTGGATAAGTATTTCTATAGTGCCCATAAAAATTATCTGCAGTTATTGTTATATCATAAGCCATTTCATTTTCGGTTTTATAATATGTGTAGCTATTACTTTCATCAACATATAGATTATAGGCTTCATCTTCTGAACGCGCAATAGTTCCTGCTAGAGTATCAATTCTATTTCTTATATTACGATTTTCAAAATTCAAAACTAATCCATTTGAAGAAATTGATGTATACAAATTTGATTTCCCAGTAACTAAATAAGTTGGCTTTTGACTAAAACTTGGGGCATACACATAATCATTTAAATCCATAGTACTACGGATAATATAATTACCTTCTTTATTTACAACTTTTGTTTCTAGTTCAAAACTTGATATTTTTTCTTCTTTAGATTCCACATTATATTTTTCATAATACCAGGCATTACCATTTTTCAAATCAACAACTGTTTTAGAACAACCTTGCTTTAAAATCTCATTATTATCTTTTGTTTCGACTCTTTTATATTTATATAATAATACCATAGTCTTATATTTATTCTTTGCATTTGCATAAATTGCATCTAAATCAGGATTACTATTCTTATTTATGTATTCAACCTTCTCATCTTGCGACAATAGCTTCGCGCTTGATAATGGTTCTGGTTTTTCTAAAACAAAATCCTTTGAAGTATCCACCTCTTTTGAAGCAATAGATTCATACCCTTTATTACAAGAGGCTAGTGTTAAACACGCAAAGGAAGTAAATAAAAGTCCTAAACATAATTTCTTTTTCATATTTTTCTCCTTGTTTATAATTTTTAGTGAACTCTATAACACCATTATAATTTAAAAAACAAAAAAATACAAATACATAAACCTAAAGAATTGTCTAAATACATAAACAAAAAGAATTGTCTAGAAGACAATTCCTAAATTTCTTTAAATTGATTAGTATTACTATCGTATTTATAGCCTATTTGTAATAGAATCTCTTTTATTTCATCAATAGATTCATCCATATCCATACATAAATCCTCTAAGGATGGATAAAAATCTCTAAGCTTTGTATTAATGATAGATAATAATATATTTGGATTCTTTGGTAGCATATTATACTAAGAAAAATAATGCTACAAAGGATACTGCAATACTTAAAATCGCAAGTATTAAATATAACCAAGAGGATTTTGGTGTAACCTTTCTAGTTAATGCAAACATTAAAAAGCCAAGAACAGGAGAAAGCAAGGATAATACTGCACCAAATACTGTAGGTCTATCCTTTATTTCTGGCATAGTATTTATATTTCCTGGATTAAAGTATTCATCCTTCTTTTCTTTTTCTTCTTTAATATTATTAACCTCATCTTCTGTATAGCAATAGCTATAGCTATATTCATGAGTTTCATTATATGGATTTAAAGCATTATGAATAGCTTCATTTAATAATTCCATATGATCATATAAATAATCATATGCATTTTTTATGTCAAAATACTGTATGCCATTTTCTATATTGTTAGGATTATATTTTTCTTCAAGCATTAAAAACTGATTCTTAAGCTCTAATCTTGTAATTTCATGATCGATAGGCATTTCCATGACTCTAAGATAATCTAATGCTTTTCTTTCTTCTCTTGTCATATATAATCTCCTCCTTTATTGGTTAGTATATACCTAAATTAACGTAGAATTATGTATGGTTTTATATTTTTTTTAACTTTTTTAAATATTCCTTTACAAATTCTTCTAATTCATATTCATCCTTATGATTCATACTTTTTAAAAAGAATGATTTTTCTAAGGCTTTCGCATTTATTAAGAAGGAATAAGAGGATTTCATATCATCTATTTTACCTTGTGCTATAGAAATTAATACATCCATTTCTTCAATAGATAATATTTCATCTAAGGATATTACATCTAATACACCTAAATAAGCTCTATAGAATTTTTCATCTAATATTTGATATGGAATTCTATTTATACCCTTTTTATATAATGCATATTCTAGCTTTGACTTTTTTAATATATTTACTATTTTATCATAAGATAATGTATTTTTCTCTATATATTCTTTATATAAAGCATAAAATGAATGAATAGAATCTAGTGGTAATAGATCATGGTTTAAATACTGTGCCATTTGAATTAAATTTGTATATTTTACAAATTGGTTTTCAAGCTTTGTATAAGCCTCAATTAAACCATTTAAGCCACCATCTTGATATGCATTTTTGTAATACATGTAATGGATTTCATCCATTGCATCCTCAAGCATTCCCCTAAAATGGATATTTCCATAATTATTATTATCATATTCCTTATAGGTTAATCCCATTTCATGGATTAGGTTTCTTGCATAATGATAATCAAATGGCTCCTTATGGAATAAATATAGCTTTTTTAAAAAGAAATCATGTGGGGAATAATCCATAGAAAGCATTAGCTTTTCTTCGGCTTGATGGTCTAAATTATTCTTATATAATTCTAAAGCCTCATCCTTTATTCTTTTAGCTTCTTTAATTAAATATTCCTCTAAATAATCCTTAACAAAAATTCCATATAAAGTAATTCTATTATCTTTAATAATTCCTCTTGATGTTAAAGCAATTAGAATAGATTCCATTCTACCATCACTAAAATTTGAAACATAATCCACTAAATGATAATTCTTGGCTGCCTTTTTAATAAAATCTATATGAATATAGGTAATATTTTCAAATACTGCTACAGTTAATACATCAATTTCATCCTTAGTTAAGGATTTTAAAATGAAATGCTCATTCTTTGATTTATTAACAATTTCTTCATATCCTTCTAAATCCTTACCCAAGGTTACAAAGCTTAAATATACATAAATAGAATCTGAATAAGTGGATTCTATTTGCATATTTTCAGGTAATCGAACCTCACCTGTAACAAGTCTATATAAATATGGATTTACTGCCTCTAAATCCGATAGGTATTCTAAGGATTTATTTATATCCTTATTTAAATAAGCCATAAAGGAATGAGCTAATTCCTTTGTTCCTACAATAATTGATGCATCATTAAATAAATCTTCAATAAACATTAAATCCTTTAATTTTAAATATAAGAAGCATAAAGAGGATTTAATATGATAATGATCACAAGGATTAAGCTCTAATATCCTATTTCCTATAGATATAGCCTTATCATAATCTTCTTTCGCTACTAAGGTTATATAGTAGCTTCTAAGTCCTCTTAGGTAATTAAATGTTTCTTGGTATTTAGAAAAATCAATAGTCCCATTTGGATAATATTTCGATTCTAAATAATCTAAATTTAATAAGCGTTCATATTCCTTATCTAGGATATCCTCATAATCTAAAACATTAAAACCATTTGCCTCTACTATAGCTATTTTCGCTGCAAAGTTATCCTTATATATGATTAAAGCATTATGGTAATATTTTATTTTAGTTGTCTTAGTTCTCATAAGAGAACCTCTTTTTACATATTCCATAGAAAGCTCCATTAATGTTGGACCTTCCTCTAAATCAATAAAATCAGAGGCGCTTTCAAAAGATATATTTAAATGATTTAGCTTTAAAAAATTTTCATATTTTTTAATTAATGATTTATCTTCCATAGGCACCTCCTTAAATCTTATTTATTCATATGGATTATAGCTATAAAGAGCATGAATTGTACCATTATCATAAACAGCATAAAGATTTGTTTCTTCTGTAAAAATACTAATATCATCAAATGTTCCATCGCTATTTATAGAATAATGTGTATTCAAAGTATTCACTATTATATTACTATCTAATGGTTCTACTTCCATTTCACCAGAATTTTTAAATACCTTTACTTCAATAAAATCTTTATGCTCTACAGATACATTTAATACTGTTGAATTACCAGTAATTATTGTTTCTGGATAAGTTGTTTGTGTTAACCACTCACCGATATATGTAACATGAACACTATCATAGGCAACAATTGGTAATGAATATTTTTCATAAACAATACCTGGTATTATTGCACCACCAAGTAAAAAGGTTACATGGTCTTCTCTATGAAAGCCATAATCTACCATTATGGTTGTATCAAATGTATTAATTTTTGGCTTATCATTAATTATATCTATTAATTCTTTAGGAACAATATCTAAAGATCTATAGGTATATTCTATACCTTTATAATACATATAATTTGTTTTATGAGAAATATAGAATATATGAGTAGCTGAATCATTAAAATCTACATGCAAACAATATGCATCATCTTGATCTTCTTTAGGTGGATATTTCATAAATTCTTCTTCAATGTTAAAATCCGTTTTAATATACTTTGTATCTAAATAAGAATATGAGGTATCAGATAGTGGCCAGCATACACTTTGAAATACAGATGTAGAAGCCATAATAGTTGAAATATTTGATACTTCCGATTTTGAAATATCCTTTAAAGAATATGTTTCTTCATTTCCACAAGATGAAATAAAAAGTAATCCAAAGAAGGAAATTATAAATGTAATAATTTTTTTCATAATGTTAGTCTCCTATATTTTTTTGAAGATGGAAACAAATATATATTTTCTATTGATTCTAATTATTTTCATCTTTCATTAGTACTAACGAATAACTACTCGTTTTTTTAAAAAGAGTTTTTCAATTTATATTATATATAATTCTTGCGAAAAAGAAAAGAAAAGCACTCAAAAATGAGTGCTTTAATCCGCTGTAACATCCTTTATAATAAATTCATTTCCTTGTTTTAACCAAGTATGGCTAGATGCACAATAAGGACAAATCTTGCCATATTTTATTGTATTATATTCCTTTTTGCAATCACTACAATAAGTGATTGCTTCAATTGGTTCTATGACAAGCTCACAATTCGATAGAATCTCTGATTTATTGTTTACTGCCCAATTCCAGCAATCAATTAATTGTTCAGGGATAACTGTAGATACCTCGCCTAAGGATAAGGTTACCTTGCAAATATGTTTAACATTGTTTTCTCTTGCAACCTCTTCAACTCTTTTAATTACAGTGAAGGTAACACCAAGCTCATGCATATTATTTATCCTTCTTTGCTTCTGCTACTTTCTTTTTATAAGCCTTATAATCCTTCTCATATTTCTTTTGTTCTTCAGGCTTTACCTTAAATAAAATCTTAAATGCACGCTTTGCAGAATATGGAAGAATATATTTAAACTTATCTTCGCTTCTTCTCATATTAGAAGCATTTGGATGATCTCTTACTAAGTGAATAGCATCAAATTCACACTTTGTTGTACAAATACCACAGCCAATACACTTATTAGGGTCAACAATGGATGCACCACAGCCTAAACATCTCTTAGTTTCAATCTTAACCTGTTCTTCAGTTAGTGTACCAGAATAATCCTTGAAGGATAATGGTTTAGCGTTACTATCTGGCATAGCTGTTTGTCTTTTAGCTGTATCATATTCACCAAGTACAATATTTTCCTTATCAAGTTCAATAAATTCTCTTCTATTTCTACCAATAGTTAAGGATGCACCCTCATGCACAAAGCGGTGTAGGGATTCACTTGCGTTCTTACCTTGGGCAATCGCATCAATAACAAACTTAGGTCCGGTGTAGACGTCTCCACCAACGAAGATATCTCTTTCCTTCGTTTGATATGTTAATGGATCAGCAAGTGGTCTATTACCTCTACCAAATTCAACCTTAGTGCCCTTTAATAAATCACCATAGACAACCTTTTGACCAATTGCGAAGATTACATGGCTTGCCTTAATTTCTAATAATTCATTCTCATCATATAAAGGGGAGAACATCTTTGTTTTAGGGTCAATGGTTTGAATACATTTTTTAAAGATGATAGATGAAACATTTCCATCCTTATCCTTCTTAATTTCCTTAGGACCCCAAGCATTTTTAATTTCAATGCCATCTTCTAATGTTTCTTCTATTTCATCTTTAGATGCAGGCATTGTATCTTTAGTTTCCAAAGATAGCATTGTAACATTTCCTGATGTGAATCTTTTGGCAGTTCTTGCGCAGTCAACCGCAACATTACCACCACCAACAACTACGACATCCCCAGTCCACTTAGTTGTGTTATCCTCTGTAGCCTTATGTAAGAAATCAACTGCAATTTCAACGCCCTTAGCATCTTGTCCATCAATTCCAGGTAAATTACCACCCTGGCAACCAATAGCTAAATAGAATGCCATAAAGCCTTCTTTTCTAAGTTCAGAAATAGTAATATCCTTACCAACCTCAACGCCACATCTAATTTCTACACCTAAAGCTCTAATTATATCAATTTCAGCTTCAATGACATCCTTTTCAAGCTTATAAGATGGAATACCATAAACCATCATTCCACCTGGCTTTTGGTTCTTTTCAAATACTACTGGCTTATATCCTTTAATTGCAAGATAATATGCACAAGAAAGTCCGGCAGGACCTGCACCAATAATTGCAATCTTTTGTTCCCAATGGTCTAATTTAATTTGTCTTGCAGGAGATACTGCCATTTCAATTTTTGGAATATATCTAGTTTTTGCATGTAAGTCACGCTCTGCAATAAACTTCTTTACTGCATCAATCGCAACAGCCTCATCTACTGTACCTCTAGTACATGCAGCCTCACATCTTTTGTTACAAATTCTACCACAGACTGCAGGGAATGGATTTTCCTTTTTAATTAAGGCTAAGGCATCTTCATATCTACCCTGGGCAGCCATTTTTAAATAGCCTTGAATTGCGATATGGGCAGGACAGGCAGTTTTACATGGCGCTGTACCTGTATCATAACAGTTAATACGATTATTATCTCTATAATCTGGGTCCCACTTATCTGGTCCCCACTTATTCCAATCTGGAAGCTCATGACGAGGATATACAATAGGTCCTTGTTTTGTACATAGCTTTTGACCAAGCTTTACAGCACCTGCAGGACAGTATTCTACACATCTACCACAAGCAACACAGTTTTCCGGAGTCACCTTAGCTGTATATGCACTTCTAGATAGATTTGGAGTATTAAATAGCTGGGAAGTTCTTAAGGCGTTACAAATATTGATATTACAGTTACAAATACCAAAGATCTTATTTTCACCATCAATATTTGTAATCTGATGAACGAATCCTTGTTCTTCACCCTTCTTTAATATAGCAATAGCCTCATCTGCTGTAATTGGATGACCCTTACCGGTTTCTCTACAATATCTTGCAAAATCACCCAAACCAATACACCAGCCCCACTGGTCATCTGCACAGCCTTGTGGGTCATCGGCAGTACCGAGTAACTTACGAGAAGCTCTACAGGAGCACTGTCCAACACCAATTTCACCATCATATTTCTTTAACCAATAGGATAGCTTTTCAATATCTAGGGCTTCATTATTCATAGATATGGCTTCTTCAACTGGAATGACATGCATACCAACACCAGAACCACCCTCTGGTACCATTTGAGTAATACCGGCAAGTGGGATATAGGTCATTCTTTCAAAGAAGTTCGCAACTGCTCTATGCTCTTCTAGACGTGGATTTCTACAATCTGGAGTTTCATCCATATTAAACATTTCTGCAGAACCAGGAACAAAGATTGCAAGAATATATTTAACATCATTATCCTGTGGTGCAGTTCTACCATTATGATCAAAATGGTATCCCCATTCTAATTCTAATAATCCAATATATGCCATTTCATCTAATATCTTTTTGAAATGCTCTGGATCACTAGATTGTTCAGGACATAGCTTTTTCATTTCTTCAAAGCTATATGGAGTACGAATTTTCATCTTTAGTGCGATATCACACATTTCATCTGTTAAGATTTCTGCAAGTCCCCAATATTCAGGGTCCTCTGTTTTAACTCCTTTTAGCTTATGGTCTAAAACATCGGTAATCTTCTTACCAAGCTTAACTACTTTCTCCCTAGATGGTTTTTCTCCCTCATGAACTGATCTTGCTCCTGGATAGGTTGGAACAACATCAAGCTTTCCTATTTTTTTAGCCATACAAATCCCCTCGTTTTCTTATATTTTATATAAAGCTAAATATTTACTTAATTCACTAATTCCTTCTTTAGTCTTGGCTGAGACTAAGAATACCTTGGCTTTCTTATTTATTTTTTGAATATTTTGGATACATTGATTAATATCAAAATCAAAAATTGGTAAGGTATCTATTTTATTAATTACAACAATATCTGCAACTTGAAACATAAGTGGATACTTAATTGGCTTATCGTCTCCTTCTGGGATAGATAAAATAACCATATTTAAATGAGCCCCAGTATCAAATTCCGCAGGACAAACTAAATTACCTATATTTTCTAAAAAGCATAAATCAATGCCATCAATACCCATTTTATCTAAGCCTTGTCTTGTCATATCCGAATCTAAATGACACATTCCACCTGTATGAAGCTGAATGACTCTTGCGCCTGTTTTTTCTTTAATTAATCTTGCATCACAATCCGAATCAATATCTGCTTCCATTACAGCTATATTTAAATCTTTTTTTAATTTTTCAATAATGGCACATAAGGTAGTTGTTTTACCACTACCTGGAGATGACATCACATTAACAAATAAAAGGTTTTTCTTTGTAAGCTCATCTCTTAAAACTTTTGCTCTTTCATCATTATTTTTAAAAATACTTTCTTTTACTAATAAAATATCTACATCGTTCATAAACTCACCATATCTTCTTTAGTTTCATTCTATCATTTATTATAAATAAATGGAATATCATAGACCTCAATTTTTTCTATCAATTTACGAAAAAATTGTACAAAAACAGCGTTAAAGTTTTTATTGAAATAATAAACACTATTTTGAAGAAAATGAAGCAGCTTAATTTGCTGCTTCATCATTCATTTCTTCATTTTCTTTTGGAAGTTCTTCCCCTTCTTTTATAATACCCTTTTTAACAAATAAGAATTTAATTAAATCTTCCTTAGGTAAAGGCTTAGAAAAATAGAATCCTTGAATATAATCACATAAGTCGGATTCAAAATGCTTCAAGATATCTTCATTTTCTACACCTTCGATAACAATTTTCTTTTTCAAATCCTTAATCATTTTAATGGAATGCTCAAACATTACCTTCATATCAGGATTATCATTATTTGTTAATGTTCTATCTAATTTAATAGTATCTACAGGCATAGAGGATACATTATCCATAGAAGAATAGCCATTACCATAATCATCTAAGGAAAAGCTAAAGCCTAATTCCTTTAATACCTTAATATTATCCTCCATCATTTTTCTAGAATAAGCATCAGAGGTTTCTGTTATTTCTAAATTAATCCTACTTGGAGATACATTATATCTTTTTACGCAATCCATTATGTGGATTGGTAAATCCTCATTGGCACACTGAGAAACGGATAGATTAATTTCAATTTTCTCTAAACCAGATTTTTTAAATTCATTAGATGCAATAAAGGAGCATACCTTATCAAATACAATATCACCAATCTTATGAATAGAACCATTTCTTTCCGCTTCACTTAAGAATTGTTCTGGTTTGATTTCACCATATTTATCATCCATTAATCTAAGTAATGCCTCAGCACGAGTAAATGCTTTATCCTTAACGGAATATATAGGTTGGAAATAAACATCAAATTTTTGATACATTAATCCTCGTTTAATAATAGATGCCATATTCATATTGATTTCGAAATCTATACGATTTGGTACCTTAGATAAATCAAGTACAGTATCTAAAACCTTTGGAATATGAATAAAATTATCCAAGAAGGTTAAGGATGTTTCATGGGAATTAATATCCTTAGGACAATAAACCACTGCAACATTAGAATATAAATCAACAATACCAAAATCACATTTTACAGGAACATTTAATCTTCTTCTTAAAGTCATTGCATAGGATTCTGCATTTTCTTCTATTTCATTTGTAAACACTGCTGAAAATGATCCCTGTCCTAAATAATAATACTCACCCTTTAAGGAAAAATCCTTAGCTGTAGCCTTCATTATTTCACCAATAGTTCTTCTTACAGAGCATTCCTCTTGATAGGTTAATCTAGAGCCTAATAAGGAATCATTTATTACTTTAACAAAAATAAGAGCTGATTTCTTATTTGTTCTAGCTGCCATATAAGCATCCTCTTTAAATGTAGAATACTTTTTAAAGCCTATATCATAATCAAATGTAAGCTCACTTCTTTCGATTACATCTAATAAAATCAAAAATCCTATAGCACTAGCTAATTCTTCAATTAGCCAAAGGCTCTTTAATGTTTGAATTAATAGCGCAACTGCAACTAATATATAAATAAATGCAATCGCAAACTTTTTACCCTTAGTAAAGAAATCACGATAAATTATGATAAATACTAAAGCTATAATCATATAGATTGCAGCACTAAATATCATAATACCATAAGTAATTACCATACCTCTTTCATATACACCATCAGTAACAGTATACATATATCCTGTCCACCAATTAGAAATGATTAATCCCAAAATTGCAAGGAATGGTAGTGCAAGCAATAACCGTAAATAGGGTTTCTTATAAAACCTATGACAGTTATCTGTAGCACATATAAAATATAAACAGAATCCAAAGGATGTAAAAGCTCTAGAGGCTAAATATATTCCACTTGCAATAAATACAGGTATAGTACCCATATTACTATTGATGCTTAATATATCAGCTAAAGCACTAATAGCGCCTACGATAAACATAGATAATAATAGCTTACCCTTTTTGGTATTAACCTTTTTTCTACTTATAATAGAAAAGATTAATGCTAAATACAAAACTATCGCGCATGCATCTAGATATATAAAATAGCTTCCTACCATACTTTTATCCTCCTCAATAAATCCATTATAACATTATCTTAAAACGCTTTCAAATAAATTCGCTGATAGCAGTGTTTTAATTAAATAAAATAGAAAAAATGTTTTAAATAAAGAAAATGGCAAACCCTTGATTTGCCATAATCTTATTTTATACTTTCTTCTATTCTCTTACTAGCTTCATTAAAATATCTTTCATAAGATCCTTTACAATATCTTTTATGCTTATTGATTTCTTCATAATCTGGCTTTATGAAGGAATATTTTCCATTAACCTTCCAAGAATTAAATAAGCCAAAGACAATCGCATTCTTAGGGCATAAGAATGCACATCTTGTACACATAAGACAGTGATTTTTAAAATGAACCTTACCCTTATCATCGATTGTTATATTTTTAACAGGACATATCTTTTCACACATACCACAAGAAACACAATTCTTATTCGTATGCATAAACCAACCATTAATTTTAGCTCCTGGATGTTCTATTAGCATAATTAGCTGAATGATATGACCAAAGGGCATATATTTTAGTTTTACTTGTTTATTATCTAATATATCCTTTATATCTAAAGGAATTAAACCCTTCATGGTCTCATACATATTATATGCCATTAAATCTGTATGACGGAAAATAATATCATAAGGCATTAAATAATGATATTCATTAGTTAAATAATAATTTCTTCTTTTTAAGATTCTAAGTAAAGAATATGAAGAAATATTATTTATTCTTAAATGCTCACCTGAGGTTTTAAGAATAATTAATCTCTTTTTCTTCTCTTCTTTTTTTAAATGCTTTGCAAACTTTAATACATTTTCTGGTGCATTAAAGCCATGAATAGGATATGCAAAGAATACCAAATCATAATTAGATGTATCACTTATAAATCCATCATCGATATTATGAATAGATACTTCTACATTTAAGGATTCTAAATTCTTTTTATATTCCTCTACACATTTTTTGGTATTTCCTGTTGCGGAAAAATAACAAAGGATTGCCTTCATTATTTTATATCCTCCATAAAAGAATTAAATTTTAAATCCATAGAATATAGCTTATCCTCATCTACTTTATGAGAATCATACCAAATGGATGCATAAATCTTATCTTTTTTAGCAAGCCTATCAAAATCCCATTTATATTCTCTATAAGTAATATTCATCCAGTGACCTGCAAGTATGCTGTAGGGCTTCATCATAAATTCTATACCATCAGAGTTTTTAAATAATGCAGGAATAAATAATCCTTCAAAAGGAGATACCATTTCTCCACCATGTAATTTAGCTATGTTTTTAAAATCAGCCTCATCAAGTGTATAAATATCCTTTTTTATATCATATCCATAATCAATTAGCTTTGCATTTCTTTTTTCTCTTAAATCTTCAAAAGAAATAAAATCTCCATTGGATTTTTTATTTTCATCTAAAAGATAAAAATTATTCCAATCCTTGCCTATTTTTTCATATTCCTTATAACCACCAAAGGATGCAAATATTCTTGCATCATCCTTATGGTTATACCAATATTTAATAGAATTATTATCCTTAAATAATCTTTGGATAACAAGCTTAGAAATAAGCTTAGCTGGTATAATTCTACCAAATGTATAATACCAATACCTTTTTTTCATTCTAGCCCAGTAATCCTTGCAGGTATCCTTTTGATAATGGAATAATTCTTCAAGCTTATCTCCATCATAAAACCACATTCCATGGAAATTTCTGGTTGCGTTAAAATCAGGTTTAAACATCTTTTTGGTATTTCCACCCATTAGCTTAAAGCCATCACTTAGAGTAGTATAGCCTGTAATTCTATTTTCTTTTTTTGCACCAATATTAAATACACGTCTCCAAAATATTTTATCTAGATCATTTTCTTCTATATCTCTTTTAATGATATTTTTAATTAATACTCCAGAATCCTCTTGAGTTACCCATTCTAAAGGAGAATTAAAGCAGGTATGGAACATTAATCCATCACTGATATTATCCATTAACATATATTTATGTAGCATTGCGGATTGTCTTAATATAGCATAGTAGCGAATATTAGATTCTAAAACATAAAGCTCTCCTCTTAGCTTTGTTACAGAATATATATCAAATGGAGATACTAAAAGTGGATCTCCAACCATACCAAAAGGATGATTTTCATTTCTATTACCATATAAGGCTACAGAGGATGTATGAATTAATTTTGGCTGTGGCGTCATATCTTCCATAACATTTACAATATTTTTAACACCAATTTCATTACATTCAATTGCAGCCTTAGGATTCTTATCACTTTTTGGTGGTATTACAGCAGCCAAATTAATTACATAATCTGCCCCAAATAGGAATCTTCTTACATCTTCTTTATTTCCTAAATTACCATGAACAATAGAAATTCTATTTTTATTTTTGTTAATTAAGCCTTTTACTCTATTATATAGGGGATCATCCGTTAATATAAAAAGACGAATCCTATCAATTTTATCATAGCTTAATAATTCCTTTAAGACAGATTGTCCCATGTTTCCTGTTGCGCCAGTCAAGCATACAAGCATAAAATCACTTCCAAATTGTTTTTCTTACATTATATTCAAAAAGGAGAAAAAAGAAAAGAGGATTTTATCCTCTTATTCTTCAACTTCTTTAACTTCTACATCTAGTGCTTCATTTGACTTTTTAGGATTCTTACCTAAGAAGGATAATACGCCAACAGCAACTAAGAATAATGCATAAGTGATTAAGATAATACCTAAGATAGTTAATCTCTTAGAAATTACATTTACACTTGGTAATGCTAATGTTCCAAGTACAACTGCAACTGCACCTAAAATGAATTCAGCTAGAACAGGAACGATTAATACCTTCTTATCAGCCTTAGCCTTTAAGCCAAATACTAATACTAAAATTGCATCAACAACGAATAAGCAACCAATAACTAGCATTACATATGCAGAATAATCTGTTAATACATGTAATAGGTAGCCTGCCTGCTTTTGTACAACAAGGTAAATACCTGCTGCAAGAATGATACCATTTACTAATGTTTCAGCTGCTGCTGTTCTTTTTAACACTAAGGCATTTAAGATTAAACCTAATGCAGAAACAATAATTAATGTAACACCAAGTACAATAGAAATTGCATCATAAGCATTACTTGTTACATCACCATTTGCATTTTGGGCAACAATACATAAAATACCAACAGTTAAAATGATAGCTGCTGTAATCCATGTAGTAATGGCAGTCTGTAAAGTTTTTTTCATTTTTCAATTTCTCCTTTCAACCATTTAACAATAATATCACTTTTTCATTCAAATGACAATTTTATAAATGATAAACGGAATCTAAAACGTTTTATTGTACAGGAATAACACATTTATTATGAAAACAAACAATGAAAGCCAAAATTTAGTTTTTTATTTTTTCATATAGATTTCATAAAGAAACTATACTATAATAGAAGATACAAGATACATTACAAATTAAATCCAGGAGGCATACATGAAAATTATTTTAGGAAACCCAGGAAGTGGCAAGACAAAGGAGCTACTATCCCTAAGCGCAGAAAAGAATGTTCCAATCCTTTGTGAATCTCAGGCTAGAGTAGAAAGATTATTAGTTAAGGCTCAAGGCTATGGCTTAAATATTCCTACTCCAGTTACATTAGATCACTTAAATGCTAGCGAAGTTATCATTGATGATATTGAAAGATTCTTCTCTTGTGCTTTAAATGTTAAGCTTACTGCCTTATCCGTTAATCGTGATAAATCAGTGGAAATCAAGGATTTAGACAAAAAATAGTATCAAAATATAAAAAGGCCTTAAGGCCTTTTTTATTTGTCTAAAGGGTGTAATTTAGGTTTTATACCTAAAGATTCTAATAGCTTATAACCCAATTCTAAATTAGAATCTAAATCTATAGGCTTATGTGCATCGCTAGATACAATGACTTCTAAATCCTTATATTCACTTACAATTTGAAAGAAATGATAATTTGGATACATATAATCTATAAAGTCTATAAAATCCTTTTTACCCTTGTTGAAGCCATTACAATTACATTCTAATAAAACATGATTTTTAATACATGCAAGACATATTCTTCTTACTGAATTATCAACCATCTTATCCCACTTTGGATATCCACATAAAAAGAAATCTGGGTGAGCAAGTATTTTAAAGAATCCCGTATTCAGTGCATCCTCTACTAATTTAACATATTCTTCTAATTTCTCTTTAGTATTACAATTATAGCTTGATGTCTCATTTCTGTTCACATATCCAGAATAATAATGATTTCCTAAAATTAAATAATCACAGTCTTTTAGTAATTCTTTATAATAGTTATCCATTCCATAAAAATATTCCATTTCTAATCCCAAATATAAATGGATATTTTTATATTTATTTTTACAATATTTAAACTCAGTTATATATTCATTTTTAAATTCTTCTAAACTCATGCGAGGAAATCCAGGATTTTTTATTGGTCCATGATCGGATATACCTAAGCGAGTAAATCCTAAGGATATAGCTTTTAATACATAATCTTCAATATTCCCCTCTGCATGATGGCATAATCTCATATGTGTATGATAATTTTCTTTATACATCTTCTCCTCCAAATAAGAAAAAAAAGAACGTTAAAGTTCTTTTTTATTCTTTTACTTCTGTTTCAGTAAATAATGTATTTTCCTTCTTCTTATGAATGAAATCTCCAACCTTATCGATTCCATAAATAAGGAAATATGGAAGTACTAAATAGAATAATACAACAATACATGTATATATTGGTTGGTTCCATGCATTTACTGCCTTTACAAAATCATGTAAATTATATGCATCTCTAAAGAACATTAAATTTACACCGAAGATATAATCAAGTGCAATAACAATTGGGAATACAACGAATAAGAACAAGAAATAATATTTAAAATTCTTAACAGATATTTCAACATCACCATGAATGAAATACAAAATTCCCAAATATACCATAGTACCATGATATCCCATACCATGGAATGCTAGGAAATGGAATGCTTGAACCTCAGTTAAGGATGTGGAAGGATAAAGTAAATAGCTTGCACCACCAATCAATCCACCAACAATAATCCAAGTAACTCCCATTTTATGAATCACTTCATTTTTAGATAAGGATAGCCATCCAGCATAAAGTAATAAGCTACAGAAAGCAAGTGGCACCCAATTGTCCCATCCAAAATAACCTTTTAAGTGATTAAACCCAATTTTAAATATCTCTAATGCCCATAAAATAATCATGATGATTAGAGTTTGTTTTCTTAGTCCTTCTTTTGTTAAATTTTTAGATAAATTAACACCAAGGACAATTAAAATACCAATGATAAGTACAAAAATGAAGTGTCCTAAACTATACATACCACAAACCGGGTATGCAAATCTATCGCTAAAGAAATCCATAATTGTCCCTCCTCCCTAATTCAATGATAGTCTCATTTGAAAAAAATGTCAAATAAATTTTACAAAAGAGGAGTGATGTAAGCGTTTCTTATAACAAAATTATTGGGTGATTATACTAATCTTCCCACTCAAAATTTTCTTTTCCAGCACCAAGTTCAAAATGATATTTAATAATACCCTTATCTAGCCCATAAAATGCTCCATCTTCAATTTCAATTTTAACCTTATTTTCATTGCCAATAATTTTAAATTTCTGACGGTTTAAGGCAGTAGGAGCTAATAGAGCTGCCTCTACTCCTTCTTTAAACCATTCAGGAGTATCTCCTGATGTATAGCTTGAAATATCTAATGGGGTTTTATCACTTTTATGAGGAATACCTTCATGAATACCATAGCCTATAACTAGTATTCCACAAACTGTGGAATTTTTAACCTTTTTTCTTACATGGTACTTATTATAAGTACCAGAAACCCACCAGCTATTTAATCCTAGGGTTTGGGCAAATAACATGATATCCGATCCAGCATAACCGATACGCTCCGCTAAATCCTTAGAATTATCTCCTGCAAGGACTACATAATTTTTAACACCCTTGCAGATTAATAATCTAAAGATTAAAGGGATAGCCTTATGGTCTTTTACCTCAAGCTTCATATTTAAATGATATTTTTGATTATTCATCTCAACTCTTTCATTTAATACATCAATGAATGATTCCGATAATTTCTTATCCGAATATTTTCTTACTGTATGTCTTTTTCTCATTGCTTCTTCCATTTTCATCATATTAATTCACCTTCCCAACTATATTATTAGATACCTTATTAGATAATAAGAATAAGGCATTTAATTCATCACTTGTAAAATTTTTAAATAGCTCTTGTTCTAATTTTTTCTTTTGCCTTTGGTAATAGCTAATTACAGGCTTCGCTTTATCCTTAAGTTTTAAATGAATCGTTCTTCTATTGGAATTGAGACAAATTGTTTCTAAATAATTCCCTAGCTCTAGCTTTCTTACCGCAGTAGATACATTCGATTTCGAATACCCGGTATATTTCACAATATCTGTTGCGGTATCTTCCTTTCTTCTTCCTAAGAATAAAATGATGTTTGCTTCCGCAGGATTTATGCCAAACTTTTGGCAAACATCGTTCATCATTTCATCATATGCATTTTTAAATTGATTCATCGAATCCCAGAAAGCCTCACTCATTTTATCACTTCCGTTCAATATCGAACTGTTCTATATTGAACATTTTAACATAAGAATCAAATATCGTCAAGATGATTAGCATAAAAAAAAGAATGACCGAAGTCATTCTAAATAATCAACTATTTAACATATTTTTCATAAAATAATTCATAAAAATATTTAGCAGTCGAATCAGGCTTTATATTAGATAAACCATCAATAAATGAAAACCAATTAAAGCTATCTATTTCATTATTTGTCTTAAGTTTTGATATATCTTCCATATATGCTATAAAATTACACATTAAGGTATTTGTTTTAGGAAAATACTTAGTTGCATTAAATTCAATTCTACTTGGAATTAAATTCATCTCCTCCTTTAATTCTCTATAAACTGCATTTTCTAAGGATTCCGTAATATTTACATATCCAGCAACTAATATATTATCCTTTTTTCCATATTGCTGGATCAATAATACATTATTGTTTTTTGTATCTATAGTAATCATAGATACTGCAACATTATACATAGGGAATCTATATTCCTTACAGCTATTACAATAAGGAACCATTCCCTCATTATCTAATTCCTTTTCAATTAGTAAACTTCCACATTCTGGGCAACACTTTTGTACTATCATAATAAAGCCTTTCTACATAAAGAAAATTTATATATCTTATCATTCTTATAAATTTCATTTATCGTTTAATGTATTAAGATTTGTTTTGTAAGATATATATTGCAATATAAATAGAATTTATAATTTTATTCATAATAATAAATTAAACTTATAAATATAATAATTATATTACACAAATTTATAATTCTTATAATTTTGATAAATTCAATTTATAATTATTTTATTTCTATCCAATATCTTTGAATGAGACCAGATTTAGTTAAACCTGCCTCATCTACAACATCATCTTCAAGTATACCACCATTTCTAAGAATTGCCTTAGATGAACCTTCATTAATACCATCACAGGTAATTAATATTTCATGTAAGCCTATTTTTTTAGCTTCTTCTTTAATTAAAGAAACTATTTCTGTTGCATAGCCCTTTTTTCTTTCATCTATGGCAACACTAAATCCTACATTACCACCAAAGTTCAATAAAAATGGAGTTAGCTCATGGCGGAAATCTACTATACCTACTACCTTATTATCGCTTTTTCTTACAGCTAAATAAATAGTAGATGGTACATAGCCCCATAAATAATTCTTTTTATTTCTTTTTTCAAACTCTAACCATTCCTCATAGGTATTACATTCTTCAAGCTTGCAGCAACCATCAAATCTTTGGTTATTCTTTAAGAAATCCTCTTTATATTTCATTACCTGATCCTTATATTCTAAGGTTGGTTTTTTAAGTTCAATTTCACCCATAACTATTCCTCCATTATTAATTCATATACTTTTTTATTATAATCCCATATATCTAATCCTTTATCGTCGACATAATGAATTCTATCAAATAAATACTGTGGTATATAGCCTATTAAACTACTATAGTATTCCTTAGGAATTATGATTTTATATACCCAATCCTTAAGGATTACACTATCTTTAATTTTAAGTGGTAATACACCATCAAATACACAATTTGGGTGGTGTATTAGCTTATCATATTTAAATATGAATCTTATACCTGGTTTAAATCTAATTTTATAATCTAAGCTAGTAGGAAATCTTTTTAATTCTCTTTCCATAACTAAGGAATCACCAAAATGATTTCCCCACGCAAACATTACATAATAAAAATAATCAATTGGATCATTTGCAGCATTTCTTTTTTCTTTTTGTAATTCTTCTACACTTTTATCACTAACTAGATATGCAGCCTTTAACTTTCCTGATTTAAATATACTTTTAGCAGATTCTATATCTGTAGTATGAGATACATAATCTGTTAAATATCCACCATAATTTTTATTCATTAATGGTATTTTAATTATTTTAGGTACATTTATATCCTTATACCAATCTTTATTATCTAATTCCTTATAGATAAATGATAATAATTCTTTATCCTCACATTCAATAGGACAATCTCTTTGATACATTTTTTCATATGAAATGAAATCAATTAAGCATTTCATTTCATAATCACTAATCTTAGGATAATTTTCTAATCTAAAATATAGTACTTGATCCCATACTTCTTTAGTATCTAATTCTTTAATAACGATTTTCAAGGGAATCACTTCCTTTATTTCTTTAATTTTACACTATTTTTATAAAAATAGAAATGAATACTGTAATAAAAACTCCATAAGTATTCATTTGTACTTATGGAGATATGTTTAATTATTATTTAATTCATTATTTAATAAATACATTTTATAATCATCTAAAAAGAATACCCTATTCGAATTATAATTTCCATATTTTTTAACTAAATCCTTTATAGGAATAGATTTTGCAATACGTATTGCCTCTATATCTTTATTTATAATTCTATTTACAATTTCTTCAAAATTATCATCAAATACATTACCTATTCTCCACTTTTTACTTGGATTAGTGTAATTGAAATACATATTATAATCTGAAGTTATATTTATTACTAATTCACTAGAATCAGGTATAAAATAGCTATTATCATTTTCTAATAATTTATAGCATTCCTTTTCTGTTAATAATTCATTATAGTCTAAATAATAAGGAATTAATTCTTTATAGATATCCTCTTTATTTATTCTTATATCATATAGCTTTCTATTATTGCCATCACAGGATCCTGCATGTATAAAGATATCCTTAACATTATTATTTTTTGCAATATGTATTACATCTAATATTTCATCTTTATTTTCTTCATTAATGAATATTTGCCATCTAGGAGATATATCATTTTCTTGTAAAATAGTTGTTGCAAGTAAAAGCTCATTAAAGGCTCCTTTTCTTCCAATATATTTATCAGTTAATTCTTCCATGCCAAAGAAGGTTAACTGAACCTTTTTAGTTCCAACTTCCTTTAAGAATTTAACATAGTTTATATCTCTTACAATCTTATAAAATGATGCAAGCTCAAACCTATTAGGCTTTGTATTAGATAATTCATTATCCAAAGTCCATCTATTTTTATAATCTTGAAAGAAATCTGGTTCTCTTAACCAGCTATAAAAGGTTACATCCTTAAAATATTCTTTAAATCGATTTACTATTTTTAAATCCATCGCATCAGGTATTATGTTATTTGGAACATCACCAAGCCAGCAGTGCATGCACCTATTGGGACATCCATGCATGTCTACAACTAAATTTATATGTTTATCTAATAATTGTTTCATTTTTATTTCCTTTATACTATTATGAGAGTTATACGAATCTATTACCACCCATAATAATCATCATCGTCGTCATCATACCATTCATCCATTAATTTATTAATTAACATTGCCCTAACTTCATCTTCTGTTAGACTATCAACATATTCTCTAACCTCGTTTAAATGTTCATCAAATATCCTTTCTTGTTCCTCTTCGTATTCTTCTTGTTCTTTAATAATTCTTTCAGCTTCTTCCGGGTAAATTGTGAAATATGTAGCAACCATATGCTTACATATTACCCTTCTACCCTCTGCAAAAGGACAAGTGCATGTTGATTTTCTTGGATGATTCAAATCAATATGAACCATATATTCTTCTGTTCCACTTACAATTGAATCAAATTCCAAATCACTAGTTTTTTTAACATTCTTAACTTTTTTTGATTGATAATAATCAATACCTCTCCAAAAAGAATTACTACTTGCCAAATCAATTAGTCCCATACAGTCACCTTCTTCTTTGATAATTCACACCTAAACATAAATTAATTATAACATGAAAAAAGACCAAATTGTTGGTGTAATAACAATTGGTCTTTATACATTCTTAGTATTTTTTATATTTTTTACTAGATATTTTACCAGTTCTTTCATACTGGTCTTCTCTCATCATTTCTATATCTGCTTTAGGAATGACTCTCATTTTATTTGAATTATTCTTATTCTTTTTATTTAATTCATCTAAAACATTGCCACCATTTTTACTTATTTTAGATAGCTTTTCTAAGGATTCTAGTTCTGAATCCTTTTCAAGTACCGCAACACATTCTGTGTGAAGAGTTCTTGGGAACATGTCAACTGCAGTAATGGATTTAACTACATAATCATTTTCCGAAAATAGATATAGGTCTCTTTTTAATGTTTCCGCATTACAAGATACATATACTACCTTTCTTGCGCCTAAGTAATTAATAGCATTAATAAATGCTTTAGTTGATCCATCTCTTGGTGGGTCCATTAATACAACATCACATTTAACTCTATCCTTAGCTAAATGAGTCATATAATTTGTAGCATCATCTGCAATAAAATCTACATTGGTAATATTGTTAATTTTGGCATTTATTTTAGCATCCTGAATGGCATTTTTATTTAATTCAACACCAATTACCTTTTTTGCATATTTGGATGCAAAAATAGAAATAGTACCTACTCCACAGTATGCATCAATGACAAAATCTGTATTTTTAATTTCAGCCTTTTCTAAGGCTAAATTATATAGCTTTTCCATTCCAATGGTATTAATTTGGAAGAAGGATGTACCAGAGATTTTAAATTTATAGCCACCTACAAATTCATAAATATAGCCTGGACCATAAATGACCTTTTCCTTATCTCCAAGAACTATGGATGTATCTCTAGAATTATAATTTTGAACTATAGTAGTTATGCCTAAATTTAATTTCTTTAAGTCGGTTACTACATTATTTCTTCCTGGAAACATTTCTCCATTCGTAACTAATACAACCATTATTTCTTTAGAATTAAAACCATAACGAATGTAAACATGTCTTAGGTTACCTTCTCTAGTTTTTTCATCATAAGGTCTTATTTTATTTTTAGTTAAGACCTTATTTAATGCCTCAATGACATGATTTGCTTCATTTGCTTGTAATAAGCAATTGCTAATTGTTACTATTTTATGAGAATATTCTTCATATAAGCCACAAACAACCTTTTTAGTTTTAGATAGCTTATATGTCATTTGACATTTATTTCTATAATGAAGTGGAGAATCCCCTGATACAAGCTTTATATATGGTAAGTCAAAGGGCTTAAATAAATCATTTAGGTATTTTTCCTTTAGCTTCTTTTCATATTCATAGCTTACATGCTGAAATTGACAACCACCACATTCTGCTTGATATGGACATCCATCGTAGATTCTATCCTTTGATGGCTTTAATACTTTACTTAAAGTAGGATAATTTTTATCTGTATCAACTAAAATATCCTCGCCATTAATGACATCATGGATTTTATATTTCTTTTTATTTAATTCAATTTCAGTATCCGGAATATATCCTACAGATACATTTTTAAACTCCTTTAATGCCATTTTATCAGCTCCTATAATATTTTTGTTGTCCAATCCTCTGCATTTAAAATATCTGTTGCAATATCATTATAAAACTCTGGTTCATGAGATACAAGAACAACAGTTCCTTTAAATGCTTTAACTGCTTCCTTTAAGGATTCTTTAGCATAAACATCCAAATGGTTGGTAGGCTCATCTAGGATTAATGTATTACATTCTTTTAGCATAATTTTACAAAGTCTTACCTTGGCAGCCTCTCCACCAGATAATACAACCATCATAGATTCAATCTTTTCCTTTGTTAAGCCACAAGCGGCAAGTGCACCACGAACCTCAGCATTCGTCATGGCAGGGTACATATCCCAAACCTCTTGGTGAGCTGTTTTATCGGAATATTCCTCTTCCTGAGCGAAATATCCATAATGAACATTATAATCCATTTCACATTTACCACTTAATGGCTTTAAAATACCTAGTAATGTTTTAAGTAGGGTAGATTTACCAATACCATTCGCACCCTTAATTACTACCTTTTGACCACGCTCAATTGTAAAATTAACAGGCTTCGTTAATGGTTCATTATACCCAATAACTAAATTTTCAGCAACAAATACAAATTTACCAGAAGCACCACATTCTTTAAATTTGAAATTTGGTTTAATAACCTCTTTTGCCTTATCAATGATTTCCATTTTATCTAGTCTTCTTTGTCTAGATTTGGCTAAGTCTGTAGTTGCAACTCTCGCTTTATTTTTATTAATAAATTCCTTTAAATCTCGGATTTCCTTTTGTTGTTTTTCATACGCAACATTTTGATTTCTTTTTTCAATTTCATACATTTGCATATACTGGTCATAATTACCACTATATCTTGTTAATGTGCCATCTTCCATATGATAAATGACATTAACAACCTTATTTAGGAATGGAACATCATGAGATACTAATAAGAATGCATTCTCATAATTTGCTAAATAATTAGTTAACCAATTAATTTGTTCCTCATCTAAGAAGTTCGTAGGCTCATCTAATATTAAAATCATTGGCTTAGCTAAAATAAGCTTAGTAAGTAATACCTTACTTCTTTGACCACCAGATAGATTAGATACATCATGGTCAAGTCCAATATCCCCTAAGCCTAAGCCATTAGCAACCTCTTCGATTGTTGCATCTAGAGTGTAGAATCCTGAAGACTCAAGTAAGGATTGCATTTCACCAGTGTCCTCTAGGTATTGATTCATTTCCTCTTCTGTGGCATCACACATTTTTTCATATAAGGAATTCATTTCAGCTTCAATGTCATACATATGCTGGAATGCTTCTCTTAATACATCACGAATGGTTTTGCCTTTAGTTAGGGTAGTATACTGATCTAAATAGCCAGTTGTAATTCTTTTACACCATTCAATCTTTCCATCGTCTGGTGTTAATTCACCAGTGATCATTTTAATGAATGTGGATTTACCTTCACCATTTAAACCAATTAAACCAATGTGTTCTCCCTTTTGCATAACAAAGGAAGCATTCTCTAAAATTGTACGGTTTCCAAAGGAAAAGGAAACATTAGAACACTTTAATACACTCATTTTTTCAACTCCAAATCAATTACTTAAAAATTCAACAAGTAGATAATACCATATAAAAAGGAAAAGTCAAAAAGAAAAATATATATTCTATATATTTCCCAATTGATTTTAAAAGACAATAATAATGAAATATATGTATAAAAGCGCTATTTTAATATATTTTGTTCGATAAAATTGACTAGGATATGAACTTTTGTTATAATTATATATAAATTTATTTATAAATTTAAGGAAAAGTATTGGAGGATTATTATGAAAGGATACGAAAAGTATTTCAGAGGCTATTTTATGCCACCCGTACCCTGTTATGATTGGGTAAAAAAGGAATATATCGATAAAGCGCCTATTTGGTGTAGCGTTGATTTAAGAGATGGTAATCAATCTTTAATCAAACCTATGTCACTAGACCAGAAAGTAGAATTCTTCAAGCTCTTAGTTCAAATTGGATTTAAGGAAATTGAGGTAGGCTTCCCTGCAGCAAGTGAAACAGAATATGAGTTCTTAAGAACTCTAATTGATGGGGATTTAATTCCAGATGATGTTACTATTCAGGTATTAACTCAGGCAAGACCTCATATCATCAAAAAGACTTTTAAGGCACTAGAGGGCTGTAAGAAGGCCATCGTGCATTTATATAACTCTACTTCTTTAGCTCAAAGAGAGCAGGTATTTAAAAAGAGTAAGGAAGAAATTAAAGAAATCGCTGTTGAAGGCGCTAAAATGCTTGTAGAATTAGCCAAGGAGGCTAAGGGTGATATTTATTATGAATATTCCCCAGAATCCTTCACAGGCACAGAACCAGATTACGCACTTGAGGTTTGTAATGCAGTAATTGATGTATTTAAGCCAACTCCTAATCACAAGCTAATCATTAATCTACCTGCAACAGTTGAAATGTCTCTTCCTCATGTATATGCATCTCAAATTGAATATATGTCAAAATATATGAATAAAAGAGATTCTGTAATAATTTCACTACACCCACATAATGATAGAGGAACTGGTGTTGCAGATGCAGAGCTTGGTCTTCTTGCTGGTGCAGATAGAATTGAGGGTACATTATTCGGTAATGGTGAAAGAACAGGTAATGTAGATGTCATCACTCTAGCGCTTAATATGTATACACATGGTATTAACCCTATCTTAGATTTTTCAAATCTTCCTGATATCATAAAATTATATGAATCTGTTACAGAAATGAAGGTTTATGATAGACAGCCATATGCAGGTAAATTCGTATTTGCCGCATTTAGTGGTTCTCACCAGGATGCTATTTCTAAAGGCTTGAAATACCATAAGGCAAATAAGCTTGATACTTGGAGTGTTCCATATCTTCCACTAGATCCAAAGGATGTTTCAAGAGAATACTCTGCCGATGTAATTCGTATTAATTCTCAATCTGGCAAGGGTGGAATTGCATATATTCTAGAAACAAACTTCGGCTTAAACATTCCACCAAAGATGAGAGAAACTGTTGGATATACAGTTAAGGATGTATCCGATAAGGAACATAAGGAGCTTACTCCTTCTGATGTACAAACTATATTCGTTGAAAACTTCGTTAATCTTAAGACTCCTCTTAAGATGCTAGAATATCACTTCATTCGTGAGGGAGATTTATTTAAGGTAATGATTTCAACAGAATGGAATGGAGTTCGTAAGGATTATTTAGCTGAAGGCTCAGGTAGACTTGATGCTGTATCTAACGCAATTAAGGAATGTTATAATTTAGATTATGTATTAACAAATTATAACGAGCACGCACTTGAATCTACATCAAAATCTGAAGCTGCTGCCTTTGTATCTGTTAAATTTAACGATAAGGAAACTTGGGGTTCTGGTATTCACGAAGATATCATTTGTGCATCTATTTACGCACTTGTTTCTGCAATCAATAACCAATATAAATAAAATATTTAGGGGCTGTGAAGCCCCTTTTTTCCATCAAAAAAGACTACCGAAAGGTAGTCATTTTTTTTACTTTAGCATAATATCATCAATTTGATGTCCTGGTGCTACCATTGGTAATACCTTTTCATCAATTTCAACATGTGCATTAATTAATGTAGGACGACGAAGCTTAACAGTTTCTTCTATTGCCTTTGAATAATCATCTCTTGTGAAGCATTCATAATAAGCAACTCCCATAGCCTTAGCTAAGGCTTCATAATCAAGTACAGTATCTAGTATTGTTTGAGAATATCTCTTTTCATAGAATGCAGTTTGCCACTGACGTACCATACCTAGTACTTGGTTATTCGCAACAACAACACATACTGGAAGATTATATTTCGAAATAGTTAATAGCTCATTTAGATTCATACGGAAGGAACCATCACCAGCAATATTAAATACCATTGCCTCTGGATGAGCAATTTGTGTACCAATAGATGCACCCATACCATAGCCCATTGTTCCAAGTCCACCAGAGGACATTAAACGATTTGGTTTTGTATACTTAAAATACTGTGCAGCCCATAGCTGATGCTGACCTACTTCTGTACAAATATAGCAATCTCCATTCGTTGCTCTTTGGATTTCTTCCATAAAGAATCTAGGCTTTAATGTAGAAGACATTTGGTTTTCTGTAAAAATATTCTTCCAAGAATCTACAAGGGCTAACCATATAGGATTCTTCTTTGGTCTTAAATAAGGAAGTAGACGGTCTAAGAATTCCTTTGCATCCATAACTAAAGAATAATCGGTTGGAATATTCTTATCAATTTCAGCTAAATCAATATCTACTTGTACAATCTTAGCATTTTCTGCAAAATGCTTACGATTTGATAATACACGGTCTGAAAATCTAACACCTAAGGCAAGTAATAAATCACATTCTACAATACATTTATTCGATGCGACTGTACCATGCATACCTACTAATCCTGTAGATAGCTTATTTGTTTGATCAAATGCGCCAAGTCCCATTAAGGATGTACAAGTTGGAATATCCATCATTGTTGCAAGCTCATTTAATTCTTTACTAGCATTAGCACGAATGATACCACCACCAGCAAATATAAATGGACGCTTTGCGTTATTGATTAACTCAGCAACCTCTTTAATCTTATCCTCAGAAACCTTAGGAAGCTTTTTAGCAATAACCTTTGTATCGATTTCTACAGGCTCATATTCACAAGTACACTTTGGATCAGTTATATTCTTTGGAATATCAATTAATACTGGACCAGGTCTTCCACTTCTTGCGATTGCGAAAGCTTCACGGAAGGTTTCAGCAAGCTTATTGATATCCTTTACGATATAATTATGCTTTGTAATAGGCATAGTAATACCAGTAATATCAACCTCTTGGAAGGAATCCTTACCTAAGGATGAAACACCAACGTTACCTGTAATTGCAACCATTGGTACGGAATCCATATATGCAGTTGCAATACCAGTTACTAAATTTGTAGCGCCTGGACCAGAAGTTGCAAGCACAACACCAACCTTACCTGTTGATCTCGCATATCCATCAGCTGCATGAGATGCACCCTGTTCATGGGATGTTAGGATATGACGGATTTTGTCCTGATTTTTATATAATTCATCGTAAATGTTTAATACTGCGCCGCCTGGATATCCAAATATTACATCAACGCCCTGCTCGATTAAACATTTTACTATGATTTGTGAACCATTAAGTTTCATAGCAACACCACCCTTACTAGGTTTTAAATAATTTGTTTACTCATCTTTAAATACTGCGCCTGTAGCTGCATTTGTTACAAGCTTAGCATATCTTGCCAAATAACCAGTCTTGATTTTTGGCTCTGGTGCAACCCAGTTTGCCTTTCTTCTTGCTAATTCCTCATCAGATACAAGAAGCTTGATTGTACATGCAATCATATCAATATCAATCTTATCGCCATTTTCTACAAATGCAATAGGGCCACCTTCAGCTGCTTCTGGGGAAACATGACCAATAGATGCACCTCTAGTTGCACCACTAAATCTACCATCGGTAATAAGTGCAACATCACTTGCAAGCCCCATACCAGCTAATCTTGATGTAGGAGCAAGCATTTCTCTCATACCAGGGCCACCCTTAGGACCTTCATAACGAATGACAACAATGTCACCCTTTTCAATCTTTCCACCATCAATAGCAGCAATTGCTTCTTCTTCAGAATTATATACCTTAGCTACACAAGTATGCTTAAGCATCTCAGGTGCAACTGCACCTCTTTTAACAACACAGCCATTTGGAGCAAGATTACCCTTTAAAACAGCAATACCACCAGTCTTTGAATATGGATTATCCAAAGGACGGATGATTTCTTTATTCTTATTTACTGCACCAGCAATATTTTCTCTTATTGTTTTACCTGTTACAGTCATTAAATCTAAATCTAAAATACCTAAAGAGGATACTTCATTCATTACAGCACGAATACCACCTGCTTCATTTAAATCCTCCATATATGTAGGACCTGCAGGAGCTAAATGGCATAGATTTGGAGTATGCTCTGAAATACTATTTGCCATATCTAAATCGATATGAACACCAGCCTCATGTGCAATTGCAGGCAAATGAAGCATAGTATTTGTAGAACAACCAAGTACCATATCCATAGTTAAAGCATTTCTTAAGGATTTTTCATTTACGATATCACGTGCCTTGATATCCTTCTTTACCATTTCCATAATCTGCATACCTGCATGCTTAGCTAAACGAATACGTTCAGCATAGGCTGCAGGAATTGTTCCATTTCCAGGAAGTGCGATACCTAAAACCTCACACATACAGTTCATAGAGTTTGCGGTATACATACCAGAGCAAGAGCCACAACCAGGACATGAATTATTTTCATATTCATCTAATTCTTCCTGTGTAATCTTTCCTGCTAAGAATTTACCAACTGCCTCAAATGTTGAGGAAAGTGAAGTCTTATGACCAGCTACTCTACCAGCAAGCATAGGTCCACCAGAGCAAACTACTGTAGGTAGATTTAATCTTAATGCACCCATTAGCATACCTGGTACAATTTTGTCGCAGTTTGGAATTAAAACTAAGCCATCAAATGCATGTGCTTCAGCCATACATTCAACAGAATCTGCAATAAGCTCTCTAGTTACTAAGGAATATTTCATTCCCTTATGTCCCATTGCGATACCATCGCATACACCAATTGCAGGAACCTCTATTGGTGTACCACCAGCCATTAAAACACCTCTTTTAACGGCCTCAGCCACCTTATCTAGCCACATATGACCAGGTACGATTTCTGATTTTGCACATACAATACCAATCATTGGTCTTTCAATTTCTTCATCTGTATAGCCTAAAGCCTTGAACAAGGAACGGTTAGGAACCCTTTCAACGCCCTTTTTAACAACATCACTCTTCATGATGGCACCCCTTTTCTAATTTAAATTACTTAATTGCAGCAACAACTAAGTCGCCCATTTCCTTTGTTCCAACAATCTTATTTGCTGGAGTATCCTTAGATTTAATATCTCCAGTTCTCCATCCAGCATCAAGTACAGCGTTAACTGCAGCCTCAATAGCCTCTGCTTCCTTAGTTAAACCTAAGGAATATCTAAATAGCATTGGAACAGAAAGAATTGTTGCAAGTGGATTTGCTAAATTCTTACCAGCAATATCTGGTGCAGAACCATGAATTGGTTCATAAAGACCTAACTTACCTGCACCTAAGGATGCACTTGCAAGCATACCAATAGATCCGGCAACCTGGCTAGCCTCATCGGTTAAGATATCACCAAAGATATTAGATGTAACAATTACATCAAACTGTCTTGGGTTACGAACTAGCTGCATTGCACAATTATCTACATACATTTCACTAGTTTCAATATCAGGATACTCATTCTTTACTCTTTCAAATACTGCTCTCCATAATCTTGAAGATTCAAGTACGTTTGCCTTATGTACACAGCATAGCTTCTTCTGTCTTTTTCTTGCTGCTTCAAATCCTGTTCTTAAAATTCTTTCAATTTCAAATACAGAATACTTCTCTAAATCAGATGCCCAGCAATCAGGCTTTTCAGGATTAAATGCAGGAGAATTTGCCTTCTCACCAAAATACATACCACCAGTTAATTCTCTTACAACTAAGATATCTAAGCCCTCACCAATGATTTCAGGCTTAAGTGGAGATGTATGCTGCAATTGCTTATATAATACAGCTGGTCTTAAATTTGCATAAAGCTTTAAAGCTCCACGAATACCAAGCAATCCCTTTTCAGGACGGTCTCCATTAGTTAAATGATCCCACTTTGGTCCACCTACTGCACCAAGTAATACTGCATCGGATGCAAGTGCTGCATCGATAGTATCCTGAGGTAGGGATGTACCATCCATATCAATAGCGATACCACCCATTCTCTTTTCAGTGATTTCGAAGGTATGACCATAAATCTCACCAACACGGTTCATAACCTTAACTGCTTCTCTTACAATATCTGGACCAATACCATCACCTGGTAATGTTACAATCTTAAATGTTGCCATAATTACTTATTTTCTCCTTTAATCTTATTCACTAATCCGCCAGCCTTAATAATATTTTGCATAAATTCTGGGAATGGCTGACCTTGGAAGGATTTACCTGTTGTTTCGTTTGTGATAACTCCTGTATCAAAGTTAACAGATACAGTATCACCCTCACCAATTCCATCAACTGCCTCAGGGCACTCTAAAATTGGAAGACCAATGTTAATAGAATTACGATAGAAAATACGAGCAAAGCTCTTAGCGATAACACAAGATACTCCACAAGCCTTAATTGCGATTGGAGCATGCTCACGAGATGAACCACAACCAAAATTCTTTTGTGCTACGATGATATCTCCATCCTTAACTCTTTTAGAGAATACTGGTAAACCAGCATTAATATCCTGCTTAGAATCTTCCATACAGTGTACAGCTAATTCCTTTGGATCTGATGTATTTAAATAACGTGCTGGAATGATTACATCTGTATCAATATCCGCACCATAACAAAATGCTCTACCTTTAGCGTTCATAATAACCTCCTAGACCAAATCAGGATTTGTGATATATCCTGTTAATGCACTTGCAGCTGCTGTAGCTGGAGATGCTAAGTAAACCTCAGAATCTACATGTCCCATACGACCAACGAAGTTACGGTTTGTTGTAGATACACATCTTTCACCAGCAGCTAAGATACCCATATATCCACCAAGACATGGTCCACATGTTGGAGTAGATACTGCACATCCTGCTTCTACTAAATCCTGAATAATGCCTTCAGCGATAGCTTCAAGATAAATCTTTTGAGTACCAGGAATAATAATGACACGTGTATTAGGGTCAACCTTCTTGCCCTTTAAAATTTCATGAGCAATTCTTAAATCTTCCATTCTACCATTTGTACAAGAACCAATAACTACCTGGTCAATCTTTACATCCTTAGGACCAATCTCATCAACAGTCTTTGTATTTTCTGGTAAATGAGGGAATGCAACTGTAGGACGAATCTTTGATAAATCAATATCATAAACTGCATCATATACTGCATCAGGATCAGCCTCATATACTACTGGAGTCTTCTTTGAATGCTTCTTAATATAATCAAGTGTAACCTCATCTACAGCGAATATTCCATTCTTAGCACCAGCTTCAATTGCCATATTTGCCATACATAAACGAGAGTCCATACTTAAATTCTTTAAGCCTTCGCCAGAGAATTCCATAGACTTATATAAAGCTCCATCTACACCGATCATACCGATAATATGTAAAATTACATCCTTACCAGATACATTCTTTTGTAATTTTCCTGTTAAATTAAACTTTAATGCTGCAGGTACCTTAAACCATGCCTCACCAGTTGCCATACCACAAGCCATATCTGTTGAACCAACGCCTGTAGAAAATGCACCTAGTGCACCATATGTACATGTATGAGAGTCAGCACCGATAACTACATCTCCTGCAACTACTAAGCCCTTTTCAGGAAGTAAGGCATGCTCAATACCCATCTGACCAACCTCAAAGAAGTTTACAATACCCATCTTATGAGCAAATTCACGGATATATTTACACTGCTCAGCACTCTTAATATCCTTATTAGGTACAAAGTGGTCAGGTACGATAGAAACCTTGTTCTTATCAAATACATGATCAACTCCAATATTCTTAAATACATTTACTGCCACAGGTGTAGTAATATCATTACCATGAACTAAATCAAGCTTACAAGTAATTAGCTGTCCGGCAGTAACTTCCTTTAATCCTGCATGAGCTGCAAGGATTTTTTGTGTCATTGTCATTCCCATATTATTTATTATTCTCCTTAAACAACTTATATTCGATAGAATCAATTAAAGCTTTAAATGAAGCTTCAATAATATCCTTAGATACACCTACAGTAGACCATGTGGATGCTCCGTCTGTAGATTCAATTAATACTCTTGTTTTGGCTGCAGTTGCAGATTCCTTACCATCTAAAATACGAACCTTATAATCAGATAAGTGAACCATATTTAAAATTGGATAGAATCTACCGATAGCCTTTCTTAATGCTTCGTTTAAAGCATCCACTGGGCCATCGCCATTGGCAGCTGTAATTTCTTCTATTCCTTCAACAGAAACCTTAATGATTGCTGCAGAGGAATGAAGATTTGCTTTGGATGGACCTTCACCTATTGTCTTGAAGTCTAATACCTCAAAGAAAGGCTTAAAGGCACCAAAGGTTTTATGGACAATTAATTCGAAGGATGCATCTGCACCTTCAAATTGATATCCTAAATATTCTAAATCCTTGATTCTTTGAATAATCATAGATAATCTTGGATCATTTTTTTCAACGTTTGGATAAATCTTTTCTATTTTAGCTAAGACGGTTGCTTTACCTGCAACCTCGCTAATTAGAAACTTACGTTCATTACCAACTAAATCTGGAGAAATATGCTCAAAGGATTTTGAATTTTTGAATACTCCATCCACATGCATACCAGCCTTATGTGCAAATGCAGTTTCACCAACATATGGTAATGTAGATAAAAGCTTAAAATTAGATATTTCTGCTACTACTCTAGCAGTATTCGTTAAATCCTTGATATTTCCATCTGGTAAGCATTTCACATTTCTTTTTAATTCTAGATTTGCAATAATAGCTGAAAGATTCGCATTGCCACATCTTTCACCATAGCCTAAGAATGTACCCTGAACCTGTGTTACACCATTTAATACAGCTAGGACAGATAAGGATATTGCCATTCCAGAATCATTATGAGCATGAATACCAAGCTCTGTATGAACGTTTTTCTTTACATCTTTTATAATTTCAACCATCTCATCTGGGAAGGTTCCACCATTTGTATCACAAAGTACTAAGCATTCGGCACCAGCCTCTTCTGCAGCCTGTAAAGCCTTGATTGCATATTCTTTATTGGATTTATATCCATCAAAGAAATGCTCTGCATCAAAGAATACATGCTTCCCCTTAGAAATTAAGAATCTGATAGAATCCTTAATCATTAATAAGTTTTCTTCTAATGTTGTATTAATAATTTGTGTTACATGGAAATCCCAGGATTTACCGAAGATACATACATAATCTGTCCCTGCCTCAAGTAAGGCTAAAAGATTAGCATCACTTGATGCTTCTCCATTACATCTTCTTGTACTTCCAAATGCGACAAGCTTAGAATGCTTAAATGTTAATCCTTTAGCAACATGGAAAAATTCCATATCCTTTTGGTTAGAACCAGGATTACCAGCTTCAATAAAATCAACTCCTAATTCATCTAATGCCTTAGCGATTTTAATCTTATCTCCAACTAAAAAGCTGATTCCTTCTGCTTGTGCTCCATCTCTTAAGGTTGAATCGAATATCTTGGCACGCAAGAAATTCACCCCCTTTTAAATGTGAAAATTAGGAAGTAGCTTAAGCCACTTCCATAATTTTTCAAAAACTATATTAATCTTAAAACTAGTTGTTAATGAACTTATTCTTTTCATCATTCCATGCATAGAACTTACGGATTTCTGCACCAACCTTTTCAGACTGATGAGATGCTGCCTTAGCTCTTAGGGCATTGAAATGAACCTGTCCTGATGCAGTAGACATATCAAGTAAGAAGTCTTTTGCGAAAGTACCATCCTGAATATCAGCTAATACCTTCTTCATAGCCTTCTTTGTGTCTTCTGTAATGATCTTTGGACCAGTGATATAATCGCCATATTCAGCTGTATTAGAAATAGAATATCTCATACCAGCAAAACCGGACTGATAAATTAAGTCAACGATTAGTTTCATTTCATGGATACATTCAAAATATGCATTACGAGGGTCATAGCCAGCCTCAACTAGAGTTTCAAAACCAGCCTGCATTAATGCGCAAACACCGCCACATAATACTGCCTGCTCACCGAATAGGTCAGTTTCAGTTTCAGTTTTAAATGTAGTCTCCAAAATTGCAGCACGAGCGCCACCAATACCAGCACCATATGCAAGTGCAATCTCTAAAGCCTTACCAGTTTCATTTCTTTCAACTGCAACTAAGCAAGGAGTACCCTTACCAGCCTGGAACTCAGAACGTACAGTATGACCTGGAGCCTTTGGAGCAATCATAGCTACATCGACACCCTTAGGTGGGTTAATTAAACCAAAATGAATATTGAAGCCATGAGCAAACATTAACATCTTACCAGGCTTTAGATTAGGAGCGATATCCTTTTCATACATAGCCTTCTGCTTCTCATCATTAATTAAAATCATAATAATATCTGCAATCTTTGCAGCTTCAGCTGTAACCATAACCTTACAACCCTGAGCTTCAGCCTTAGCCCAGCTCTTAGATCCTTCATATAGACCTACTACTACATTTACACCAGATTCCATAAGGTTTAATGCATGTGCATGTCCTTGTGAACCATATCCAATAATTGCAACTGTCTTACCATCTAAATAATGTAAGTCACAGTCCTTTTCATAAAAAATTCTAGCTTCTGCCATTTTCTAATCCCTCTTTCTATATATTAATAATTTTTTAATTCGCTATCTCCACGGGCGATAGCTGATACTCCGGTTCGGATTACTTCTTTGATGCCGAACTCATCAAGCATAGAAATAATAGCTGATACCTTATTTTGATCACCTGTAATTTCTAGGATAATAGTACTGTTTGTAACATCAATAATATGTGCACGGAAGATATTCGCTATTTCCATGATTTGACTTCTTGTACCATTGATTGCATCAATCTTAATTAAAGCAAGCTCTCTTTTAACAGAATGCTCTTCTTCAAATTCAGCAATCTTAATGACATCCATTAATTTTGCTAGCTGATTCTTAATCTGCATGTACACGTCATCCTCACACTCAACCACGATTGTCATTCTAGAGACGTTTGGATCTTCTGATTTACCTACAGATAAGCTTTCAATATTATATCCTCTTCTTGAGAATAAGCCTGATACTCTAGATAGCACACCCATATGATTGTTAACAAGTACAGATAATGTGTGTCTAGCCACTATGTCCATCCTTTCCGACACTATATATTATAAATATATAAGCAGTCAAATTTGAATTATGGTTTTATTATAACATTTTAAAATACTTTGTCAAACCGATTTGAGCCTCAAAACGAACTACATTTTGTGAAAATAATATTTTTCATAAATTAAATTTTGAGAAAACGTTATTATATGAAATTATATTTTTTAAATCAAATAATAACACAAATAGCATAAATAATATTCGCTTTTTTGAAAACGTTTTTTATTTTTTTGTCCATATTTTTAGACAATTATATAGATACAACCCTTATTTGGATACATCTTTTCTTCTTGAGGTATTAATCCTAAATACTTAAAACGAAAATATTTTTCCGTATGATTTAATAAATCATCACCACTAATATAATCCTTTATACCATGACCTATTTTTTCTTCTAGGTAAGCCAAAACTGCAGTTTTTATCTTATGGGTACCACCCTTAGACCCATACCCTGTAATCACCTTTAGGACATGGTCCTTTTCTCTTTTTCCAAAGGGAATTGCTTCTTTCAATTCATAAAGGGCAGCATCTACAGTTTCCTTATATTTATGTATATCTACAGTGTACATAGCTTACCATCCCTCATAATAGGAATAACACTTCCATCTTCTTTAATACCATCAACAGCTAAAGAATCAGAACCAAAGACTAAATCTATATGATATGGGCATTGATTAATCAAGTTCTTATTCTCTATTCCATATGGATATGCATTCCCAAGTGCGATATGGCATCCTGAATTTTCATCTAGTATTGTAGAATAATAAAATCCTTCTTTATATGGGCATAAGGCAACCTCTCCTATATAAGAAAGATTTGAATCCAAAGAAATAATTGAATCTAAATTCTTATTATCGATAACTTTACCATTATGCAATTGAATTTCCATATCATTAATGATTTTCCCGTGATAGCAAAGTGGTTTAGTAAATACTATTTTCCCTTCCCCACTAAACTTCTTTGGAGCAGTAAATATTTCTAAGGAAGGCGCATTTGCTTGAAATGTATGGCCATTCCAACTAATTTTTTTACCAATCCATTTAAAATTTGGTGTAAGTTCAAATATACAATCGGTTCCTTCATCACTTTTAAAATGTATTTTATTTATTTGATAATTATTCAGTTTTTCTTTAATTGAATCATAAGAATCTAAGGAATCATAAAAAGAATCTACCTTATCCCATAACTCTTCTAATGTTAATCCTAGTTTTCTTGCCCAAAGCTGATTTGGCTTCACAATCATTATCCTTGGAGATTCAATTAAATAATCATTTAAGAAGGAAAGCTCACTTAAATGCTTCTGATATTCACTGATTTCATCTGTAATTACCACTGGTAAAGGAAAAGGAGATAAAATGGTGATCCGGATGAATTCTTCTGATATTCTTTCCTTATAAAAGGAAATTCTATCATCTAAATATTTCCTATATCCATTATTTATCTCCTCACACATTATGCCATTCGTATATGTAATAAAAATATTCCTTACACCACTTTTTACTAAAAGCTCCATAAGGATTTTAGCAAAATCATTATTCTCATAGGAGCATAATATTTCTACGGATTTAGTACTAGAAAAATCATAATATTCAGAAACAACCCTTAAGGCGAGCCTTTTTTCCCTATTCAAGATTGAATCTTCGCTTGGTGTAATCAACAATTGTATCTACACAACCCTCTATACCAATTCTAGAATTGATGCACAAATCATAATTGGAAGCCTTGCCCCAATCCATATCTGTATAGAAATTGTAGTAGCCCTTTCTCTTCTTATCTTTTTTTACAATATAGGAAGCTGCCTTTTCAGGCTTAATGCCATAATAGTCTATTACACGCTTAATCTTATCTTCCATAGGCGCACAAATAAAAACATTTACAACATTTGGATTATCTCTTAATACATAATCCGCACATCTTCCTACAATAACACAGGACTCTTCAGATGCAATCTTTTTGATTGCGTCAAACTGAGCTAAGAAAACCTTTTGAGACAAGGTCATATCATAAGAATACATACCTAAGCCTCCGCCTAAAAAGCCATCCTGCTTCTCATCATAGCTTTCAAAAATAGATGGGGATAACCCACTATTTTTAGCTGCCTAAATTAAAAGCTCATTATCATAAAAAGGAATGCCAAGCTTTTCAGCAACTAATCTACCAATAAATCTACCACCACTACCGTATTCACGGCCAATTGTAATAACATATTTCATATTCAGTTCACCGTCCTTTATTAATATAATTATAACCGATAAATCAAAAACAAACAATGTTATTTTTATAAAATAAAAAGCCAAACGAATTGGCTTTATATTATAATTCCTTGTAGGTGATCCATTTCATGTTCAATGATTTCTGCAGTAAAACCTGTATAAGTCTTAATTCTCTTTTTAAAATCTAATGTCATATATTCTACTTTAATTTTCTTATGTCTTATACATTTTCTTACTCCAGTTAAGGATAGACATCCTTCTTCTGTTTGATATTCCCCTTCTTTTTTTAATATAACGGGATGAATCATTATTTCCATTTCTTCCTTTTCATTAATGAAAATAATAATATTTTTAGAATATCCTATCATATTGGCTGCCATACCTACACAGTTCTTTCTATGGAAGGAGAGTGTATCCTTTAAATCTTCCGCAATAAATAAATCATCCTTAGATAAATTAGAAGAAGGCTTCTTTAAGAATTCAACATCTTTAATTATATTTTTAATCATATCTATAAAGAAAAAATGCCAAATTGGCATTTTATTATCCTTTTAAACCATCTGCTTGACGCTGCATATTTTCTACAACGATATCATAAATATCGCCCATTTCCTGTCCCTTTGCTAATAAAAGCCATGGTTCATTTGTATGGAAATGTACCTTGATGAAATTTTCTGGGTTACCATATTTATCTTCACCCTCAATTGCAGCAATTACAAGTGAATCTCCTACTAATTCATTTAAAATAAATTCTCTTAAAGAGTCTTCAGCATCATCAATATCACCATCCGCAATATCAATTAAAAGCTGTGTATCAAATTTAAACTCTACTAAGCTTGTATGTTCCTTAACCATAATCAATAACCTCCTATATTTAGTTATATAGATTATATACTTTAGGGGTATATTTGTAAAGTAAAAATGAGATAAATGTTAGTTAAAACAAACCTATTTTCAATAATTTTACATAAATGAAATTTATCATTTTTTATAAATTTATAAACTACATTTATAGTGTGGAAATAATAGGGTAGAGGAAAGAAAATAATTCTTTGCCCCTCCCGTTGCACCGTACATACGGGTCTCGTATACGGCGCTACATTTATATTATTCACAAACTACTTTAGGTAGTACAATAGAGGATTGACCAAACCCGGCCTATTCCTCTTTTTGTTTGGCTTAGAAAGTAAATCAGCACTAATTAAATAGTTAACAATCTTTGTACCACATTGTCTATACCAACCTAGTCTTGTATTGGCTACTGAATATATTTCTTCATCAGTGAAGCCACAATTATAGGCTTTATTTACCTTCAT
>NZ_QXEV01000009.1 GCF_003550015.1 Anaeroplasma bactoclasticum | reverse complement strand
TGACATCTAAGAGGTACTATGGAATTAATAAGACTAATCTCTTCGGGAATTTGAGATCTATGCTTTGCATTATATCTTTCATCCATAGTAAAAGAAATAAGCTCCTCAAGAGGAGTCTTATTCGTTTTACTATCCCAAGGTAATCTTTTTACAGAGGTTCCCCAGTGATTATCTTTATATTTAGTTTTCATGGCGGCGAGTGATGGAACTTCTGGGAGCTGGCTAATCATCAACCGCCAAGTATCACATATTAACCAGCTCTCAGAAATTCATGTGATTTTCCTTTCTATAAACTGGTTCTATTATATCACTTGATCTCTAATTTACCAACTCTGTGCAAATTAGGAATAATAAATAAAAAAAACATCCGCTTGGGATGATTTTTTATCATAATATTATTCTTCTTCAACCTTAAATACTTTGATTATTCCAAAGGTAGCAAAATAAAAAGCTAATCCTAAGAATAAACCACCAATAACATCTGTAATATAATGCATACCAGATGCTACTCTACCAAATAATACTATAGCAATTATAATAACTGCTAAAGAAAGTGAGCCATATTTAGCAAAATTATTTTTATACTTAAAGCATATAAAGGCATGAGATGCTAGTGCTAAGAATGTTGTAAGTAAGACATGGGTTGATGGGAATGAGCCCTTCTCCTCATGTGTTGGTCTTATATTAATTTTAATTACATGATCAAATAATAACCAACAAGCAATAATTAATACTAACGAAGCTCCAAAAATAATAATTTCAATATCAACCTTAAATAAGCTCTTTCTTTTAATTAATTGATATATTCCTAAACAAACCTCAAATATTACTACTGTAAATGTTACATACATTAATAAATCTGTCATTGTATCAATATTATCCTTATAGCTATAGCTAACAAGATTATTAATGTGAGATAAGCCAACGGCTTGTCCTGATTCAGCAATAACTGCCTTGTCTACATTTAATAGTAGCATCAATACTAGGAATAAGAATAAAAATGAACAACCTAATATTGTATATAAATTAATAAATTTCTTCACTATATCAGCTCCTAACAGACTTAATTATAACACCAAATATATATAATTACTAACAATAAATAGAAAAGCTGTAAACAGCTTAGTTTACAGCTAATCTATATTATTTTATAAGTGGGGCTACTGCCTCTGCAAGTATTTTATGGTCTTCTTCTTTAAAATGACAATGATCAAATGTAGGAGTTATGAATCTTTTGGCATCTATTAAATAATCTGGATGATATTTCTTAGCCAATTTTTCATATACATTATAAAATTTCAAGGATAATTGATATGAATGATAATTAAATTCTATATCTGTAGTTCCTATTAATTTACCTAAAGTAATTGGAGATATAAAAATATATTTATCTATTATATTTAATTTATATATCTTATCTAATAATAAATCTAAGCCATTATAGATATCCCCTGGAGTAGATGCATTATCTATTTTTACATCATTAGTTCCAAGCATAAAGATAAAATAATCTATATGATCATATTTTAATAATATCTCTTCAATATTAGATATACCAATTCTTTCATCCTCTTTTGCAGGATAAATAGATGTTCTACCATTTAATCCTTCATTATAAACTATATAATTACTACCTAATATATTTCCTAATATTTCAGGATAAGCCTTATCATATCTTTCATGATATGGCTTATATCCATAGGTATTAGAATCTCCATAACAAACTACTTTAATCATTTGAATCCCCTTATAATTTTTGGAAAGAATCCTGAAGAATAATCTTATTTAAATTCTTAGGCTTTCTTCCCTCCTTTAATACTCTTTCTCCTGCATTAATTGCACCAATAGGACAAACTAAGGCGCAAAGTAAACATCCTACACATTTATCCGTATTACAGTTTGGTCTTCTTTCCTCTTCATTCCACTCCATTGCTTGATGGGCGCCATCAAAACAAGAAATTACGCATCTACCACAACCAATACATTTATCTAAATCAATAGATGGATAAACCTTATAATCTCTATCTAATTCTTCTGCAGGAATAATATTTTTATTCGCAAGGCCAACTAAATCCTCTAAATGATCTACTCCTTCTTTTTCCATATAATGAGATAAGCCATCACATAAATCCTCAACAATACGATAGCCATATTGCATAATGGAGGTTGTCATTTGTAAATTTTTACAGCCAAGTAAAATAAATTCAGCCGCATCCTCCCAAGTCTCAATACCACCTATACCAGATAATTCGGTATCCTTTAATTTTGGATTAGATTTCATCTGTTGAATAAATCTTAAAGCGATAGGCTTTACAGCCTTACCACTATAACCTGATATGGATGATTTACCATTGATAATTGGTAATCCAACCTTCTTATCCAAATCTACATTAATAATGGATTTAATGGTATTAATTGCAGAAATACCATTCGCTCCACCTTCCATAGATGCGATAGCAGGAATACACATATCGGTAATATTTGGAGTCATTTTCGCCATAAATGGAAGGCTTGTACCTCTTCTTACAGCCTCGCAATACTTCTTACATAATTCAGGGCTAGATCCTACATCACTACCCATCGCATGGCTTGTCATTTGAGGGCAAGAGAAGTTAAGCTCAATCATATCCGCTCCAGCTTCTGTAACAAGCCTTGCAAGCTCCTCCCAATCCTCTTCATTTGAACCCATAATTGATGCGATTAAAACATGATCAGGATAATTTTTCTTTAATTTTCTTAAATCCTCTAAATTCTCTTCTAAAGAATGCTCTGCAATTTGTTCCATGTTTTTAAAACCAACAAATGGTTCTGCTTCCTTAGTAAGCGCATCAAATCTAGGGGATACCTCATCAATTAAATAATGCTTAGGTCCTATTGTTTTAAATACTACTCCACCAAAGCCAGCTTCATATGCCTTAGCACACATTTCATAGCAATTTCCAACAGGGGAGCTCGATAAGCAAAATGGATTTTTAAATTTAACACCCATAAAAGTAATAGATAAATCTTTTTTCATCATTTTACTTGCCCTCCTTTAAGAAATCTATAATCCTATTTGTAACCTCTTTAGCACTTCTAACAGCATATACAACATTCTTATCTAATGGTGCTAAATCTCCGGCAAAGAATAGATTTGTATTTTTAATTCTATAATCAGAAGAATTAAAATCCTCTATAGATAATCCTAAGTTATCTAAATCATAAGTTTGTCCAATTGCTAAAATGATTAAAGGTGTCTTTATTTGTACTTTAGAATCGATAATTCTATGAGTAAATGTACAAACTCCAGATTTAGTTGCCTTAACTGGTATATATCCATCTAAAATAGTTACTCCAGCTTCTCTTGCCTTTAAAAGCTCATCCTTAGATGCTTTAAAGTATTCAAACTCCTCATAAGCAAAATCTGTAACAGTTTTTACACCAAGCTTCTTTAAGGTTAAAGAAGCATCCATTGCTACATCTCCACCACCAATAACTACTGCTGATTCAGGTAACTTAATCTTACCTTTCTTTTCTTTAACTTCTTTTAAGAAATCCACAGCAATCTTAACCTTTTTATTATCGTTAAATATATCTAAGGTTTTTCCTTTAGGGAATCCTGTTGCAATAATTACAGCATCATTTTCTTTTTTTAATTCTTCTAACTTGTTAGAATCTATAGCTGTATTAAAGATAAAATTTACACCTAAATCAGAGATTTTTTTAATCTCTTCATCAACAACCTTATTTGGTAGTCTATATTCAGGGATACCTACTCTTAAATATCCTCCAGCCTTAGAATATTTTTCATAAACGGTAACAAAAAAGCCCATCTTTGCTAAATATCCAGCACAAGCTAGTCCAGCAGGTCCAGAACCTATAATCGCAATTTTTTTACCATTAGGTTCCATTTTTGATAATATATTCATCTTTGTACAAGCTTCATAATCCGTAATAAATCTTTGAAGCTTTGCAATATGAATTGGTTTATCAATACCACATCTTGAGCATGCCTTCTCACAATATTTTTCGGTTGGACATACTCTTGCACAAATACCTGCAAGAATATTATTTTCTCTTACAGTTTCACATGCTCCTATAACATTCTTAAACCTTAGGGAGCGAATAAATTTTGCAGGATCTGTTCCTGCAGGGCAATCCTGGCTGCATGGTGCATCTAGGCATAAAAGACATCTAGATGCCTCTTCCATTGCATCCTTAGGAGTTAAGCCCACTTCTTCTTTTAAGTAGTCTTCAATCATAAATATTTCCTTTCTAAATAGATTCTTTGGTAACTTATTATACCATAAAAAATAATAAAATGGCAGTTAGAAAGCCATAATAGTTTCTATACTGCCAAATATTTCTATATTATTGTAAGAATTCCTTACATTTATTTTTTAATAGCTGACAAGAATTTTTAAATTTCTCATTCTCTTCGCTAGTTAAATGAAGCTCAACAATTTCCTTTGCTCCTTCATTATTTATAATGGTAGGAACACTAACATATACATCAGATACTCCATATTCTCCATCTAAGTATACAGAAACAGGATATACCTTATTCTCATCATAAAGAATAGATTTTAAAATACCTGTAACACTTGCAGCAATACCATAGGAGGTATTACCCTTTCTTGCAAAAATATCCCACCCAGCATTTTTAGCTTCTGTTAAGAATCTTTCATATGGGTTTTCGCCTATTCTAGATTTATTATCTTTAAATACATTATCAATATCTTTTCCACCAATCGTTGCAGTGCTCCAGGCAACCATTTCACTATCTCCATGCTCACCAATTACAAATGCGTATACACTAGATGGAGATACATCTACTGTTCTTGCAATATAATAATGTAATCTTGCAGAATCTAAGGTTGTACCACTACCAATAACCTTCTCCTTAGGAAGCCCTGATAGCTTCCATGCATAATATGTCATAACATCAACAGGATTTGATACTACAAGTAATATTCCATTAAATCCTACTGCCATAATAGATTCTACAATAGACTTCATTACACTCTTATTCTTTTCAAGTAAAGCCATACGATCTGTAAGAGTTGAATTCATTGGTACAGATGCTGTAATAATAATAACATCTGCATCCTTACAATCCTCATATTTTCCACTTTTTATTATTGTTTTATAATTCATAAATTCCATAGCGTGAGTCATATCTAGTGCCTCACCCTCGGCCTTTTTTTCATTAATATCAATAATAATAATTTCCCCACAAATACTTTGATTCATAATGGAATAAGCAATGGATGTACCAACCATTCCTGCTCCTACAATAACAACCTTACCACGATTCATAATAATGCCTCCAATTGAATACCTTTGCTATTATATCACAAAAAACGTATATTTTTAAAAACAATATTCAATAACTATAATTTTTTTGTTATCTTTTTAGAATAATATTCAAAATGAAACAAATAAGACATTTCCGTAAACAAATAGTCATCTATTCTTCTATATTATTGAAGTTTTTATATTTAAAATATATAATAAATTCCTAAGGAGGATTCATTATGAAAAAGAGAATACCCTTTATATTATTATCTTTATTGGCCTTATCTTCTTGTGGTAATAAACCTATTGAAAAGGCCAAGAAAGGAAATGTCTTATTAGATATTATTGAAATAAATGATTTACATGGCTATGTAAATGAAGCAGCTAAAAATAAAGAATATGATTTAGCCAATATTGAATATTATATTGAAGAAAAAAGAAATCTAGAAAATAATGAAGTATTATTAATCGCTAATGGAGATATGTTTGAAGGAACTGCCTTTTCAAATTTATCTATGGGCTTATCTACATTAAATGTATTAAATGAAATGAATTTTGATATGATGGGTATTGGTAATCATGAATTTTCTTGGGGATTAGATAGTATATTACAATACTTTGATAAGGATATAGATAATGGAGAGGCCAATTTTCCTCTTATTAATGGAAATATCTATAAAGATAATAAAAGATATGGAGAAGATAATATAGATGACAACATCTTACCATATACTATAGTAAAAAAGGGAGATTTAAATATAGGTATAGTATCCTATATAGGAGATGTTGCATCTTCTATTTCTTCTTCTAAGCTAATAGATTACAAAATTGAAGCTAGCCTAGATTTCTTTAAAACAGAAGTAAAAAAGGATTGCTTAAAATTAAAAGAGGATGGTGCTGATTTCATTGTATTTAATATCCACGGTGGATATAGTGAAAATATATTAGAATATAATATCAATAAGATTGTAGCTGAATTAAAGGATGATAAAGATAATTATTTAATTAATGCTATCATTAATGGTCATACACATTCCAAACAACAGGGATTCATGAAAAGAGAAAAGAATAATCTTCCTTTAGTTCAAGGAGGATCCTATTCTGATTCATTTGGGGAAATAGTATTAGATATTAATTTAGATACTATGGAAATTGAAAGAGCATCTTCTTCTGTCATTCCTATAACGAATATAAAAAAAGAAAACAAAGATATAAAGGTTCAAGAATCTATTGATATAGAATATAACAAAATAGAAGATATTGTAAGTGAAGTATATTGTGAAAATAATTCCTATATTTCTAAAGAAGATATAGGTATGCTTTTTGCGAAGGATTTAAGAATTGGTACAAGTGCGGATATATCTATATTAAATACAGGAGGAATAAGACAAGCCTTAAATAAAGGAACAGTTACTTTTTCTACTATATATGATGTATATCCATTTGAAAATCATATTATTTGCTTAAAAATAAAAGGAAAATATATTAATGATTGGATTTTAAAAGAATCTAAATATTATTATATGGACTATGATACTACATTTATAGATGATGAAATCTATAATGTATCTACAATAGATTATGTATATGAATCTAGTTATTTTAAAGAAGTTATATTAGAATATGAATATCTATCAGAATCATTTAGAAAAACACCAAGAGACTATATAATAAGTGATTTAAAAAATAGAGGAAATGTTCCTTTCAATTTAAATGATCCTATTTTAGTTGATGTTTTACCATTTGGTGAATTTGAATAATTAAAGGCGTCGAAATCGACGCCTTTAAAATATTTTTATAGATATTTTATGATTTCATCATAGATTTCCTTATAATGGTCATCTATAATACCAAAATCCATCTTTTTATAACTCCAAATAGCTCTACCAATATTATGCTTCAAAAAAGTTTTATGAATATGCTTTAGCCATATTAAAGTAGATTTTATATCCGCTCTATCAATTACACCATATTCACCACAGTATAAATATGTATTATATTTTTCTGTATGCTCTATAGCTTCTTTAAAGATAGTTTCAAATAAATCCTCATTTAAAATAGATAAGGCTTCTTCTAATGTACCTAAGGTACCATTAACTAAAGATGGGCAAATTCTAGCAACCTTCTTATATTCTTCTTCTGGCATTGGGTATGAAATTCTAAAATCTAATGGCATTTTATCCATCCAATATGCACCCTGATGTGTAAATGCCATTGGCTCATAGCAATGAATATTAAATACGATATTTTCATCATATGGTGCAGGAATTAGCTTTACTGCCTTAACACTAGAGTATCCTACTCCACCATATAATATTTTAATATCCTTCGCATTCTTACGAATAACCTTAATACATCTTAATGCTAAATCATTCCATTCCTCTAATACATCAAAGCTTGTAACCTCATTTAGCATTTCAAACATCATCATATCAGAATATTTACCATACTTTAGAGATAATCTATCCCAAATATCTAAGAATAAATCCTGTAATTCTTTATTTTTAAAGAATCCATCAGAATATTCAAAATCATCAAAAGAGTATCCTGGTGCCTTATGTAAATCTAGGACAATGTTTAAACCTACATTTTTACACCATTTGATACATAAATCAATATATTTATATCCAATAGGATTATCACATTTATTCTTCTCGTCATAAATGTTTTCAAAGTCTACAGGTAATCTTAAATGGTCACAGCCCATATCCTTGATTTTCTTTATATCTTCTTCTTTAATAAAAGAATCAATATGAGATAGCTCAAGACTTCCTTGGGATAACCATCCACCAAGATTTACACCCTTCATATATCCTTTTAATTCTTTCATGCTTACCCCTCTATATCAAAATAATATTCAATTGCTTGATTATATTCCTCCCCAGCCTTTAATATATCCTTTTTATCTTGTAAAAAGTCACTATTAATTGTATTTGGGTGGAACATACACTCTAAGCAAACCGCATAATATGGCGTCATAACCTTATCATTGTTCATGATTTCTCTACCTGTATAATTACAAGTATAAATAACTACTACTGGATAGGTTGTTTTAATTTTAAGTACTCTTTTCGAATCAGGGTCCTTTAATACAACATTAAATAAATCCTTATTCCAATTATCAAATATATAAGGAAAATCATATCCATTGGTATTATTTTTGATTTCTGGATGCATTAAATAATCCCCGATTTTATGCATTGTTTTAAAAGAATAGATTTCTTTACAATCTACGATTTCTTTAGGTAATAGATGTTCTATTCTTTCCATTTTCGATGCATTTATATACAAAGAATGATTTAAAATTGAGCCTTTAGCGTTACCGCTTAGATTGAAATACGAATGATTGGATAGATTAACTAATGTATCCTTATCTGAAATACCTTTATAGCTTAAAGTGAGCTTATTTATATCCTTATATAATTTATATATAACCTTCAAATTAAAATTACCCGGATATCCTGATTCCATATCCTTAGAAAAATAGGAGAATATAACCTCATAATATTCTTCTGTTTCATTTTGCTTATAATCAAATTCTTTATATCCTACTCCATCTATCCCTCCATGAAGTCCATTAGGGTCATAGGATGGAATAGTATATCTTATGCCATTTAATGTATAAGTAGAATTGGATATTCTTCCACCTGTCCTACCTATAGTTTTACCTAAACAGCTTCTTTCGGTAATAAAATCCTTTTTATCCTTTGTCGTATAAATAATAGATTCTAATTTTTTATCCTTATCCATTGTTTTTATATCATATATGGATGCACCCAAAGTACAAAGCGTAACTTCTACTCCAAGATTATTTTTAAGTTCAATAAATTCTATCATTCTACTCCACCCCTTTTTATTACATCCTTATAGTAATAATAGGAATCCTTAGGAATTCTATTACCGGTTTTATAATCAACATAAACTAAACCAAATCTTTTCTTAAGCCCACAATTCCATTCAAAATTATCCATAAGGCTCCAATAGAAATAGCCCTTTACTGGTATTTCTTTAGATACCTTATCAAGCTCTAGCATATATCTATGGATATAGTCAATTCTTTGTGGGTCATGAACCTTACCATCTAAGGATACAAAATCAACATTACATAGACCATTTTCACTTATAATGATAGGCTTTTTATATCTTTCATACAAGTATTTAGGACCATAATATAATGCCTTAGGCATAATTTGTAGCCAATCAATATTTCCTTCTGGATAACCAAAATCAAAATCATTTTTTACTAAATTATTATCTTTATCCAAAGAATAATAATTACCTGTATAAATATTTTGATAGATATAATCGATTGGCTGACTGATTAGCTCTAAATCCTCTTTTGTAATGTTTGGAAGACAATCCTTAAATTGTAAATAATACTCCTTAGGATAATCTCCTAGGAAAATAGGATCACTATAAATGGCAACAGAATTTGCATATTCAAAGGATCTATCTAAAGAAAAGTATTTTAAATAGCATTTTTGATATAATATAGGATCATCATGAACAGGAACTAAAGGACGAGAGCATGGCGCAAAGCCAATTGTTGAATTTTTAACATTCTTTCTTATAATCTTTACTGCCTTACCATGACACTTAAGTAAATTATGAATTGCATGTAATATTTCCTTATCATTATATTTAATTCCTGGGGCAAATAAACATGCATCATGTCCCATAAATATAATGCACTGAGGCTCATTAATTGTGATATAGTCACTTACAAGTCCATCTAGGGCCTGTGTTACTATTTCTGTATAATACATGAAATAATCGGATATTTCATCATTTAAAAAGCCCCCCTTATCCATTAGCCGCTGTGGTAAATCCCAGTGGTATAGTGTTACATAAGGCTTAATATTATATTTTAATAATTCCTTACATAAATCTTGGTAATACTTAATTCCAAGTGGATTAGGTTCGTTATTACAATCAATTACTCTTCCCCAGGCTATAGAAAATCTATAGCTATTTACGCCAAGCTCATGAAGTAATTTAACATCATCCTTATATTTAATATAGCTATCACAAACAATAGAACCATCACTACCATCCATGATGGTTCCTTCCTTTTCTGTAAATGTATCCCAAATAGATTTTACTCTATTGTCCTTATTTATAGATCCTTCAATTTGATATGCTGCAGTTGCTGCACCAAATATAAAATCCTTTTGAAACATAAATTATTCCTCCAAAAAAGGCAATGTCTCCATTGCCTTTTGTTTTTAACCCTTTACAGCTCCACTTGTTAAATTCTTCAAAATGAAATTGGAGAATACTAAATATACAATTAAAAGTGGAACTATTGCCAACAACATAACCATATAAACTCTTCCCAAATCAAAGGTCTGTGTGTTGGATTGGTCATTTAAAATTGCTAATGCAAGCGGAATTGTCTTTAAATCGTTTGATGCATTCGCTAAGATTAGCTGTGGAACGAAGTAGTTGTTCCAGCTAGATACGAATGAGAAAATGAACTGAATAGCTAACGCTGGTTTTAGAATAGGTAAAACCATTCCGTGGAATATTCTAAGCTCACCTGCACCATCAACTCTTGCTGCTTCTACCATTTCCTTTGGTAAAATAGAATCAAGATACTGCTTAATGTAGAAGAAAACAATTGGAGATGCGATTGCAGGAACGATTAATGGAATATAAGCTAATGCTCCACTACTTGGAGAAATTAAGCCCATATCTTGACACATCATAACTAAACCGATTGCACTTACCTGAGATGGCACCATCATTACTAAGATAATGAATAAGAATGCGATTCTCTTTAGCTTGAACTGGTACATATGAATTCCATATGCTGTTAATGCACTAAAATAGCATGATAATAATGCACTAGCAAATGCGATAAGGAATGAGTTGATCATACCATTAATAACTGGAAGTGGAGAATCTAACATCTTCTGCCAGTTATCACCAAAGCTTGTACCTGGTAAAAAGCTAAATCCGGTTTGAATTTCGCTATGAGATTTTGTTGAGTTAATTATTAATACATAAAGTGTAAATAAACAAATAAATGATAACAATACCAATACAGTGTAAGCAACAATTCTACGAACAATTAATATAGCTTTTGCTTTTGCACTTAAAGCATCGTGGCCAGAGCCTCTAGTATCTAATACTCTTACATCTTCTATACTATTTACCATTAGCAATCACCTTCTTATGCTTCTGTGGTAGCTTATCTCTATAAGAAACGAAGTAAACAACAACACTTAAAGACGCTGTTAAGATAAAGATAAGAACGGAAATAGCTCCAGACATACCATAGTTTCTAGTTGAGAAAGTCTGGTTCAAATACATAACTAGTGTATTTGATGTTAAGTTTGGACCACCGGCCTTATTAAACATAACAGCAACGTCGAACAACTGAATACCACCAATTAATGATGTAATAAATACATAAATGAAAATTGGCTTTAATAATGGCATTGTAACGTCCTTGAAGGTTCTAAATGCACCGGCTCCATCTACTGTAGCTGCCTCAAATATATCCTCATCAATTCCCATTACACCACTCATTAATAATAATGTAGTATTACCAAACCACATTATGAAGTTAATTAAACCAATCATTATACGGTTCCATTCAACGCTTGTGGAGACGTCATATGGCGTACTAATCCATCCCCACTGCATTAATAGACTCATAATTGGTCCTTGTCTTGATAATAAAGTCATAAATAAGAAACCGAAAGCGGCTGCCATAATTAAGTTTGGCATATAAATGACTGTCTTAAAGAATCTCTGTCCTTTAATTTTTAATCTTCTATCTGTAAACCATACTGCTAATAACAAAGACACTACAATTTGTGGAATAAAACATATTAGCCATAAAACGATAGTATTCCATAAATACTTCCAAAAATCTATTTTAGAGAACAAAGTTGCATAGTTCTGGAACCCGATGAAGTTAGGTCCCACAACATCTAATAATTCTTGACGATATTCCAAAAAGCTGTAATAAAAGGTCTGAATTAATGGCCACAAGGAGAATATGGCATATACTACGAAGAAAGGAAGAATTAAAATATAACCCCACTTCGCATAATTGACCTTTTTTCTGGTTGTAGATAGTGTTTCTCTTTTAATAACATTTGCATTTTCCATACATAATCACCAACCCTACTTTAAATTAGGGCAGGCACGAGGCCTGCCCCTTTTTTAATGCTTGTAAAAACTAATTATCTAGATAATTCTGCATGAGCAGCTAGAACCTTAGTATAGAAATTGTTCCAAGCTGTTTCCTCATCTACAGTACCAACGAAGTAATCCTTCATAGCTTCCTGAAGCTTTTCGTTGATTGTCTGGTCATATGCAGATACATTATCCATATTAATCTTTGGTGCAGCTTCTGCGAATAACTTAATGTGGTTCTGACCACCTAAGAATGCTGAACCATATTCAGGATCATTAGCTAACTTGTTCATAGCTGTCTGGTTATTAGTATAATCTAAAGTATCACGAGTAATCTTTTCTGCAATAGTAGCATCACAAGTTAACTTCTTCATGATATCAGCGATAGTTGCCTTGTTATCAGTACCAGCTGCAGCTGCAATCCAAGTACCTCCCCAGTAATAAGAAGCTGGGCCGTAGCATACTCTATATTTTCCTTCTAGGTTTTTACCTGCGTCATTCTTAACTGCTGCATTATTAGCTAATGTGAAGTTAATTCCCCAAGTTGAGAAGAAGAAACCGAAAGTATTACCATTAATTGTCTGCTGAGCGTTCCAATCCTTGCTCCATAAAGATGTCTGGTTGTTATAACCCTTATCTGTATATTCCTTAGTCTGCTTAATCCAAGCCTTTAGCTGATTATCAATAACAATCTTCTTATCCTTGTTTACTAATGGAGCAGAAACGTTGTTAGAGAATACACGGTAAGCATCATCAAAACCAGATAACATGCAGTAACCTGCATCCTTCATCTGCTTAGCTACACCATCAAACTTAGTCCAGTCAGAAACTAATGCCTGAACCTCATCTGGATCATGAGTTCCTAATACTGCATCAGCAATATCAGTTCTATAAGCGAATAGACCTGGAGTTACCTGCCAAGAAACACCCTTTAACTTACCATTTGAATCCTTTGCGATAGTCTTAGTATATTCATACATATCAGCTGTATCATTATCAGTTAAACCAACTTCCTTAACATCTAATGTATACTTTGAGTTAACATACTTTAATGCATAGTCAGCTTCGAATAAGAACATATCTACCTTATCGTCTGCCTTTGCGTTAGTTGCAGTTAATGCCTGGTCTAGAGCCTGCTGATATGCGCCACCCTGATTTGAAGTCATCTGGAATTTAACTTTAATTCCATTCTTTAATGTGAACTCTTCGTTCTTCTTGTCTTCTGACTTAATTTCAGGATAATAATCTCTAAATCTAGAAATGAATTCGTCGTTCCAAACTCTAACGTTTAAAACCTTACCTTCTTCCTGCTTTTCAGCAGTTTTTGTGTTGGAGTCACCTCCACAAGATGCAAGACCAAATAATGCTAGTCCCCCTAAAGCTGCTACTGCAGCACCAGTTAAAATACTCTTTTTCATAATTTTTTTGTCCTTTCAGCAAATACTATTACTTTTCCCTTATTTAATATTTTTGTCGATTTTTTAAATGGTCGACACCATTACTTATCAAAACTACTTTAAACTTCTAACAGTTTCCCCCTGTTGAAGTCTCCCACTTACCAAAGTTCTATCCGCTAAGGTGATCTTTGGATTTTCAATTAAACTAATAAGTTTTTTCGTTGCCGTAATACCTTTTTCAGTAGAATTCTGAACATATGTTGTAATTATAGGTCTTAGTAACCGAGAAAGCTTAATTCCATCGTAACCAACAATGCTTATATCCTCAGGAATCCTTAAACCATGTTTTTCAATTTCCGTAATACCTCCAAGTAAGGAGTAATCATCTGGATACATTATAACTGTTGGTCTTTCCTTTAGTGATAATAATTCTCTTGTCGCTTCGCCACTTATCTTCGGTATGTGATACCTTCCTTTCTTTACATATTCATCATTTACTTCAATTGCATTTTCAGCACACGTTTTATAGAAGCTTGCAACACGCTTTTGTGTAACGGATGTATCATCACCTGTAATAAACGCGATTCTTTTATGTCCCATTTCCGCAAGGTAGTTTACTATATCTTTTACTCCCTGCACATTATCGGATACTACAGATGCTACATCATTGAATTCATAATCAATCGTCACAGTAGGAATTTCGCTGTCCACTAACTGTACTACCTCGGGATCCCTGAAATCTACTGAAGCAATGATTACTCCATCCATGTTTCTGTACTTTGCATGTTCATAGAAGCTTAAGTGGTCGTGACCAAAATGGTGAGAGATGAATGTTATATCATATCCGTGCTTCTCAGCTTCATCCTTTATACTATTAAGGATAGCGGAGAAATACTCATGCTCTAAACCAGAACTTGTTTCGTCTACGAATAGAACTCCAATGTTATAACTCCTTTTTGTTTTAAGCAATCTCGCAGATGCATTCGGAATATACCCCATTTCCGCTGCAATCTCGCGGATACGCTTAGCCGTTTCTGGATTTAGATCGGATTCACCGTGCAATGCTTTACTAACAGAGGCAATTGATAATCCACATCGCTCGGCGATATCTTTAATCTTTACCATAAAAATCACCCACTTCTTTCAAGGCTTCTTAAACGTTTTCGTACCTCTATTATATGTAAACGTTTTAAAAATGTCAATACTTTTTTTTGAAATAAATTTTTTTTATTTTTTTCGTTAATTTTTTGAAACTTTTTGCATTTTTCCCTTGATTTCCATTATTTTCCTATATATAATGAAGAAAAAAGGCTTCCGTAAACGTTTATGTAAGCAAATGAGAGGATTATAGTTATGAAATTTGGACATTTCGATGATAATTTGTACGAATATGTAATTACAAATTATAATACGCCTCTTCCTTGGATAAATTATTTTGGTCAAGACGGGTTTTTTAGCTTAATGAGTAACACATGTGGGGGCTACATGTTTTACAGGGACGCTAAGCTAAGGCGTATTACTCGATTTAGATATAATAATGTACCTAGGGACTATGGAGGACGTTATTATTATATTAATGATGGAGGAACAATCTGGAATCCAGGATTCCTTCCACTAAAAACTAAGCTAGATAGCTACAAGTGCAGACATGGACTTGGCTATTCTATCTTTGAAAGTGAAAAAAACAACTTAAAATGTGAACTATTAGCATTCGTTCCATTAAATGATTTATGTGAGATTAATCAGATTACCTTAACTAATAATAGTAATGAGGTTAAAAATGTAACTCTTCACGGTGTAGTTGAATGGTGTTTATGGAATGCTGTAGATGATAGTACAAACTTCCAGAGAAACTGGAATATTGGTGAGGTTGAGGTAGATGATAAGACAATCTACCATAAAACAGAGTATAGAGAAAGACGTAATCATTACTCCTTCTTCCATACAAATATTCCTCACGATGGATTTGATTCTGATTTAGATACATTTATGGGATTATATAATTCCTGGTGTGATCCAAATGCAGTATTAGAAGCTAAATCTTATAATAGTATGGCTTCTGGATGGGCACCTATTGGCTGCCATATGTTTAAAATTGAATTAAAACCAGGCGAGTCTAAAACAATCATCTTCCAAACTGGTTATGTTGAAAATGAAGATGATAAGAAATTCTCTGCACCTGGCGTAATCAATAAAGAAAAGGCATATGAATTACAAGAAAAATATGCTACTCCTGCTCAGGTTGAAAAGGCATTTACTGCTCTTAAGAACAAGTGGGTTAATCTATTATCTACATTACATGTAGAATCCGACAATAAGAAGTTTGACCGTATGGTTAATATTTGGAACCAATACCAATGTATGGTTACATTTAATATGTCAAGATCTGCATCCTACTACGAAAGTGGTACAGGACGCGGAATGGGCTTTAGAGATAGCTGCCAGGATTTATTAGGCTTCTTACATCTAATCCCAGAAAAATCAAAGGAGCGTATTATTGATATTGCTTCTATTCAGTTCCAGGATGGTTCAACATACCACCAATATCAACCACTAACTAAGCGTGGTAATGCAGATATCGGTGGAGGATTCAATGATGATCCGCTTTGGTTAATTGCTGCTGTAAGCCAATACATTAAGGAAACAGGAGATTATACAATCTTAGATACTCCTACTCCTTTCAATAATGAAGCAGGTAGCGAAAAGCCATTACTTGATCATTTAAGAGCATCCTTCAATTATATTACAACACACAAGGGTCCTCACGGATTACCATTAATTGGTAGAGCCGATTGGAACGACTGTTTAAATTTAAATTGTTTCTCTAAAACACCTGGTGAATCTTTCCAGACCGCTTCTAATTTTGAATCTGGTAAAGCAGAAAGTGTATTCATCGCAGGTATGTATGTATTATATGGAAAAGAATTTGCTGAAATCTTAAGAAGATCTAATCATAAGAATGAAGCAGATATTGTATTAAAAGAAGTTAAGGCTGTTGAAGAAGCAACTATTAAATATGGTTGGGATGGCGAGTGGTTCGTTAGAGCATATGATGCCTTCTGTAATAAAGTCGGAAGCCATGAATGCGAGGATGGTCAAATCTTCGTTGAACCACAGGGCTTCTGTACAATGGCTAGAATCGGTGAGGATTTAGACTTCGGTAAAAAGGCACTAGATTCTGTTGAAAAGCACTTAACTAATGATTATGGTGTAGAAATTCTACATCCTTGCTACAAAGAATATCACATTGAGCTTGGTGAAGTATCAAGTTACCCAATGGGATACAAAGAAAATGGTTCTGTATTCTGCCACAACAATCCTTGGATTGTTATTGCAAATACAGTTATCGGTAACAACGAAAGAGCGTTTGATATTTATAAGAGAAACTGCCCTGCTTATTTAGAGGAAGTTTCTGAGATTCATAAAACTGAGCCTTACTGCTATAGCCAGACTATCGCAGGTAGAGATGCTAAAAATTATGGTGAGGCTAAGAATAGTTGGCTTACAGGTACAGCTTCATGGACAATGGTAGCTGCTAGCCAAGCAATCTTAGGTATTGTTCCTGATTATGATGGACTTAAGATAGATCCACATCTTCCTAAGGAAATCAAGCATGCAGAGGTTCAAAGAGTATTTAGAGGAATCACTTATAATATTACTATCAATAATAATGCCACTGGCAAATATCAAATGGTAGTAAATGGTAAACCAGTCGATGGAAAAGTAGTACCATTCGACAAAACTCAAACTCAGCTTAAGGTTGTTATTGACTTATAATTTTTCATATCCTTCTGCCGTTCTCTCTCTCTCATACTTTTCAAGCAGAAGGTCTCTCCTTGTTTTTGTTTTAAGTGAATAACAATTAAAGAAGAAAAAGGAATCATGAAAATTGATTCCTTTTTTTTGCTTATTCTACTTACCTGAATAACATGACTAAGCATAATAAAACTGCAAATTATGCGCAAAAATCGATGGTTTTACTAGATTTTGGACAAAAAGAAAACAGGAGAAATAGGAGTTCTCCTGTAATCTTTCATTTGGTTAGGTTTTTTATAGGATTCTTGGTGCTTTACCAGCTAAGATAATATTATTATCCTCATCAACAATCAATGCATCTTCTAGGTCTAATTTAACCTTAACAGCATCTCTAATATGATAACCATTATCCTTTACATAGAACATCTGGCCATTATACTTAACATAAGCATACTTTTCATTGCCATAGTCTTTAACATCTAATACTTCAGCAACAAATTCATTTTCACCTTCATTATCTGTATTAAATAATACGGATAAATGAGTCTTTAATAACTTTTTACCCTTAGTATTGAATAATCTTTGTGCAAGATCAAATGGAACTTCAAATGTCATTGTACCATTCTTAAATACTAATCTATCCTTAGTAACAAGCTCTGCAGTACAATCTAGCTTAGTTAATAAGCTAATTCTTGGAATTTCAAAATCCTTGCCGGTTAATTTCATCTGAGCAAGCTTAATATCATAAGATACCTTGCCAGAAAGTTCAACATCCATAGGAGTCTTTAAGAATACAACATTCTTACCACTACGAACCCAATATAGATTCTCCTGATCTACTACTTCCTTCTTCTCAATTGTACCTTCAAATTGGTTACCTAAAACAACAGCACTTGTTAATACATTAACATTAACCTTGCCATCCTTAGCTTCATTTAAGATTGCTGGTGGTAATAATACAGCAGAATCAAAAATATTTAATACTCCATCCTTAACAGTTCCCTAATTAGAGAATTTTTCAGGAATACGCTGAATAACAGCCTCTTCAGTATCAATATCAAATAGATGAATCTTAGTTAAATCGAAGCCTACCTTAACGATATCTCCAACCTTAACCTCAAAATTAGATAGCATCTTAATTCTAACTTCTGTTAAGTTATCTGTAATGCTACCTTCGTTTTCCTTATCAAGATCTGCATAAACAATGGTCTCAGAGCCTAGTGCCTCTACTACTGTTACCCTTGCCTCTAATACATCAACCTTGTCATTCTTTTTCTTTTCGTCATATAAGAAGATGCTTTCAGGACGAATACCAACGCAAACCATTCTACCTGGTGCGATAACACGGTCCTTAATCTTTGGTAAGAATTCCTTTAATAGACGAATCTTACCAAAACTCATCTTTAAGTAAATATCATCCTGACCAATTTCATATGCTGCATTATAGAAATTCATTTGTGGGGTACCAATGAATCCGGCAACAAACTTATTCGCTGGATAATTGTAAATATTCTTTGGTGTATCAATCTGCTGAACTAAACCATCCTTCATAACTACAATTCTTGTACCCATGGTCATGGCTTCTACCTGGTCATGTGTAACATAAATGAATGTAGTCTGTAATCTTTGATGAAGCTTAGTGATCTCACTTCTCATGGAACCACGTAGCTTTGCATCCAAGTTAGAAAGTGGCTCGTCTAATAAGAATACCTTAGGATGTCTAACGATAGCTCTACCTAAAGCAACTCTTTGACGCTGACCACCGGATAAAGCCTTAGGCTTACGGTCTAAATATTCTGTAATATTTAATGATTCAGCAGCTTCTTTAACTCTGTCATCAATTTCTTGTGCTGTTAGCTTTCTAATTTCAACCTTTGGTTTACCATTTTCGTCTAACACAGGCTCATGATTTTCCTCATCATAAACAACACAAGGAACCTTATTAATCTTTAAGCTATATGCAATGTTATCATACACAGTCATGTGTGGGTATAGCGCATAACTCTGGAATACCATTGCGATATCTCTGTCTTTTGGTGCATAGTTGTTAACAACCTTATCACCGATGTACAACTCACCTGCAGTGATTTCTTCTAATCCTGCAATCATTCTTAGCGTAGTTGACTTTCCACATCCTGAAGGTCCAACGAAAACAATGAACTCTTTATCCATGATTTCCATGGAAAAGTCACTAACTGCCTTAAATCCATTATCATAAACCTTATAGATGTGCTTCAAACTCAAACTTGCCATTATAATTCCTCCAAGTTAAAATTTGCCTCTATCGTCCATATTTTACCACCAAATTTTATGATTGTAAACGATTTACTTAAACGTTTTAGATTTTTTTACGAAATTTTTTATTTATTACACAAAATGTCTACTTTTGTAACACTAAATAATATTGTTACTGTACATTTTCGAAAAGAAAAAGGAGAACTAAGCTTCTCCTTCTGTCTTATTTAGTTTGTTTTCGCTATAAAACAATAATATAGATGATACAATATCTAAACAGAAAATAAAAGATAACACAATAGACCAAACCAGTAATGCATCTATCCTTATTTCTCTTCTTATTAGTTTATTTATAACATAAGAATAAACTTGGAAATTTGTAGATATCATATACATAAATGTTGTGCATACCATAATTCCTATAACTAAAGGAATACTCCAAAGTAAGAATGGATTTAAGGCTGCTGCGAAAAAGCAGAATCCTAAAATAAAATTAACTACATACCATGGAATTAAAGATAATTTTACAATCATTGTTGTTTTAATAGGGCTCTTTAATCCCTTAAATATTCCTATAAAGGCAAGTATTGCATTTACTATTACAACCGGGAATATCACTAAATTAGAAATCATACCTACAATTAAAGATATTCCTACAAAACCTTCTACATCTACATTTGCAAATAAAAATATAAGTGCTAATAAGTATGGTGCTTGCGCAACATACATTAGTACTTCTTGTACTATTAAAATAACTTTATTTCCCTTCATTCTATAACACCCCAAGAAATTATAGCAAAAAAAGATAGAATTCTCAAACTCTATCTTTTTAAAATCTTTCCAATCGCTATAAAGATTAATAAAACAATTAAATTAACAATTACTATAGTACTACCTGCAGGGAAATCAATATAGAAATTCATAATGACTCCAACCATGCAGCATAAAACAGAAATAATTACACTTGCTATAATTACACTCTTATATGTTTTAAATACCTGTCTTGCTGAAATTGTTGGGAATATTATTAAGCTTGAAATTAATAACGCCCCTAAAATCTTCATTCCAACAACTACAGTTAAGGAACATAATATTGCAATAATTACAGAATAAATACTGCTTTTAGATCCTGTAGATTTAAAGAATGTTTCATCAAACGTTAATGCAAATATCTTATTATATAAAAGAATGAATGCTAAAATAACTATTAAGCATAAGGAAACACTTATAATAAGCTCTTCTGTTGTAATAAAATTAATACTACCATAAAGATAGCTTTCAATATCTATATTCGTTCCAGCAGTATGAATTACAGTATAACCTATGGCTAAGCTTGATGAGGCAATTATTGCGATTGCTGCATCTCCATGAATCTTGCTTTTTTCTGTTAGCTTCAAAATAAATATAGATGCAATAACTACAATAGGCATCGCAAACGCTAGTGGGGCAAAATTAAGGGCAGATGCTATTGCGGCTGCTCCATAGCCCACATGGCTTAAGCCATCACCAATCATAGAATTCTTTTTTAATACCATAGATACACCTAATAAGGCTGCACATATAGATATTGATATACCTACAATCAATGCTTTTTGGAAAAATGGTAGGCTAAACATTTCAAAGATATTTAATATCATAAGTCTGCCTCCATATAATCATCTGTTTTACCAAAGTAATAACCATCTGTTCTTAAAGCTAATACCTTATTTCCAATTAAGGAATCATTATCTATATCATGAGTGATCATAATAATAGAGATATGATGTCCTTCATTTAAATGCTTTAAAATGGTATAGAATTCACTTTTAGATTTTTGATCTAGGTTATTACTAGGTTCATCTAATATTAATAATTTATCAGTTGCACACAAGCTTCTTGCAAGTAAAACCTTTTGACGTTGTCCACCAGATAATTCTGAAAAGCACTTTTTCTTTAAATGGGTAATTTTTAATATTTCCATAATTTCATAAGCTTTTTCTTTATCTTTTTTATTATGGAATGGACGTAGTCCCATTTTATTTACAAAACCAGATAAAATAACTTCCATTACTGAAGCAGGGAAATTAGGATCTACCCTAGTTTCTTGAGGCATGTAACCAATTTTTTCTGTATTATATTGAATTGAACCACCCAGTGGTTTAATTAATCCAAGCATACCCTTAATTAGTGTGGATTTACCAACACCATTTGAACCAAGTACAATAATAAAATCATTTTCTTCTACTTGGAAGGATATATCATGTATAACTGTTTGTTTTTCATAACCAAGTGATAAATTGGATACATCAACCAGCATGGTTACACCCCTTTTCTAATTAATTTAAAGCAAGCTTTAATGCTTCAATGTTTTTATTCATAAAATCTATATATGTATAGCCCTTTTGAAAATCATCCTTTGCAATATTTTGCATAGAATAGAATGTTAAAATATCAGGGCTTTTACCGCTATATGTATTATTTGTAATATAAGAATCTATAGTTTCTTTAATTGCATTTGCAACTGTAGAAGATGACATTTCAATAACAAATATATAAGATAATTCATGCTCCATTACCTTATTAGACAAAGAAACAATTGTCTTATTCGATGCATCCTTATTGCTAGAGCATCCATTAAATGCTGCATCATATTCAATACCATATTCCCTAACGAAGTATAATAAAGGGAATCTATCTCCCATTACTATATAATTTGTTCTTGCAGTTGAAACTACATTTCTAATTTCAGAATCAATAGTATTTAATGAAGCCACATAATTCTTTGTATTTTCAATATATTTATCCTTATTTACACTATCAATTTCAATTATGGCATCACGAATAGCCTCTAGTATTATAATTGCATTCTTAGGGGAAGTCCATACATGAGAATCATATTCTTCATCTTCCGCCTCTTCCTCTAAAGCTTCTTCCTCTGCAGATTCTGGGGCTTCTTCACCAAGTAACTTAACTCCCTTATCTCTTAAACAATCAAACATATTAATTACTTTAGTAGTTCCCTTTAAACTAGGTAAAATTTCTTTTTCTACCCACTCTGAATCATCCTCTCCACCTACATAAATAAACAATTTAGAATTTAAAATAGAGCGGATTGTTACACCAGATGGCTCAAAGCTATGAATATCTACACCAGGCTTTACAAGCATTTCTGTAGATAACTCTGAATCCTTACCTAAAACCGCATTAGATAAATCATATCCAGCATATACTGTAGAAATAATATCACTATCCTTAGATGAACAGGATGTTAAAGAAAATAATCCTAAAAATAAAACTAGAAATAATACATAATGAATTTTTTTAATTACAAACATATAAACCTCTCACCACATTTTGCACATGTACCTGTTAGGTACGTATTTTGGGGATCAATGGTAAAACCTAATTTCTTTTGAATCATAGCTACAAAATCATTTGTTTCATTATTTCCTAAAGGAACAACTCTACCGCATTTTTTACATTCAAAATGAAAATGTGTAAGACATTTTTTAGATTCCACATACTGATATGTTGCATAATTTCTATTGCCAGATTGATGCTTTAATAGCATACCTGCTTCTGTCATTTTAACAACATTTCTGTATACAGTCGCAAGATTAATACTATATCCAGATTCAATAATTTCATCATAAATGTCTTGAACAGTAAAGCTTGTATTCTTATGATTCTTTAGGAATTCTAATATATACTCTTTTGGTTTTGTATTATAATTCTTTTCCATATTATCCCTCTTTTGCAAATGATTTGCAAATTTATTATACTCTTAAAATATTTATAGTCAAGATAAATTTAATCTAAAAAGAAAATACCGCAAACGCGGTATTATTCTACACTCTTTAAGGATTCTACCATCCTTACTCCTCTTATACGTAAGGATAATAATATATTTATTGCCACTGCAACGCCAAATGTTAACAAGAAGGCAAATATATATGTCTTAAAATAAATATGATATAAATAAGAAACCAAAGATACTATATTATTTTCTAATACCCCAAGCATAAATGGATAGCCTAAAACAAGACCTATAGCTACTCCAATTAATGTTAAGGATAAGCTTTCAATTAATAATGACCTTAAGATTTCCCCCTGATTGAATCCTAATACCTTAAGTGTTGCAATATCTCTAGATCTTTCTTTAAAATTCATCAAAGATAAATTATAAATTACAACAATACCAAGTAATATTGCAAATATCTTAACAGCATTTGTCATTACCCTTATACCACTCATTAAATCATTGGTCATCTCTACCCAGTGATTTGGAGTTCTTGCCTCATTTACATAGGATAGGCTTGAAAAATAATCTAAATATTCTTCCGTTTTGGTATCATCTACCATTCCTGCTTCAATGATAGTATATCTAAAATCTGAAGCATTTTTAAATATAGATGAGCCTTCATGAATAATAAATCCATTATAATAGAATGCTTGGTATATACCTACTACCTTGGTACTATAATCTATTGAATTATATGTAAAATGAATTGTATCTCCAATATTTAAGTCCAAGCTTTCCGCAACACTTTTAGATACCATTGTACCTTCCTTTGGAAAATCTATTTTAACAGCCTTAGATTCATCTGGAATAATATAAACATTTGTTGATATTGTAGCATCCTGAGTTTTATATGCTGTTGTTGCAGCATGAACATTATATTCATAATATTCTAATTCTAGCTTTGAAATATCATTATCTAATTCTTCTTTTGTTTTGTAATTGTTTAAAACAATAGTTAAATCCGAGCTATAAAATAAATCTAAGTCATTTTGAATACCATAATTACAGGTATCCTCAATACCAAATCCACAAACGAGTAAGGCAGTACAGCCTAAAACTCCCACAATAACCATTATGGATTTACCTAAATTGATAGATATATTTCTATATGCCATCTTTAAAGAAAAGAATCTAGTTTTCCTTAAGCTTCTATTTTTTCTATGCTTTTTAAAGCTTACAAGCTTAGGCCTCATAGATTCAGAAGGCTTTAAAGAAATTTCTTTTCTTGCAATAATATAAGTAACAAATATAGCTATTCCTATAAAGAATACAAGGGTTAATATTCCATAAAGTATAGGGAAATGGTATCCCATTTCTGGCAATCTATATATAATTGCATATTTCTTACCTAATATTTTAGGTAATAATATAGGACCTATAATTTCTCCAATTAAAGTACCTATAAATACCAAGGTAGATGTCAAAGAAATATAATGAATCATAATCATTCTTTTAGAAACACCTAAAGCCTTTAGAGTACCTATTTGAGTTCTATCCTTTAATATCATTTGAGATAAAGTAGTTAATATAACAAGTACACCAACCAAAAAGAAAACAAAAGGAAATACATAAGTAAAGCTTCTTGCTTGAGATACATCAGAAGAAATAGTCATGTAAAAAGGCATTCCACTTCTTTCTGTAACCATATATAAATTATTACTAGATTTTAATTCATAATATCTTTCTATTTGATCCTTTAATTTATCTATATCTCTATTAGAATTTAGCTTTAATACATATTGATTTGGGCTAAATAGCTTACCATCTTCATTATTAAATCCTAATAATAAAGTAGAATAATTATATAAAGTATCCACTATAGATTCATCATAATTCTTTTCAAGTAATTCTCTATATATTCTTTGTAATCTTTTTTCACTCATTAATACAACACTATAATTATAAGAAGCCTTAGTTATATTTTCAGGATGATCCATTGTACCATCTACAGTTGTAGTTAGCATTATAGAATCCTTCATAAAAATATTCTCTCCGCCTTCCTTTACATAATCTTCTAATAATCCAGCTACTCCCTCTAAGGAGTAAGATGAAATGTCAAAGGTAAAGGAGAAATCACCACCTAAGGTATATAATGTAGAATAGGAATCTGATGAATTTGTCATTAAATCATTATCTACATAGATAAAATCATCTATTGTATTATTACTATTTTCTTCTATTTTTCCAAATGGCTTTGAAATAGTTGGAATCTTATCCACAACTGTAATAAATATAGAATGTGCACTTGATTCTGAAGGCATATATAATCTAGATTCAATACTCTCTCCTTCTTCTAAGAAGGTTTTTATTTTATTTATATCCTCTTTATCATAGCTTTTTGTTGTAACCCATAAATCCGCCAAATTTCCTTCACTATATACGGTATTTACTCTTTCTTCAAATACATCCGCATTCGCATGAAGTCCAACAAATAGGGTTACCGCAATGGCTCCAATAACGATAATTGCGATAAATTGCATTAGATTTTGTTTAATTGTTCTTACCATCATTTTACTCAAAAGCCGAAAGGTTTTTGTTTTCATTACCACTCAACCTCCTCTGGCTTTATTGGGTTTTCATTAATGGAATCAGAAATAATATTACCATCGGAAATCCTAAATACTCTTTCCGCACAGGATGCAATCTTTTGATTATGTGTAACAATAATAATTGTTTTATTATATTCCTTACCAATATCATATAAAAGCTTTAATATAGTAGCACCAGTTTTTTTATCTAGTGCTCCGGTTGGTTCATCACAAAGCAATAATTCCGGGTTTTTTACTACCGCTCTTGCAATAGATACTCTTTGTTGTTCACCACCAGATAATTGGCTTGGGAAATTATTAATTCTTTTTTCTAAGCCAACTCTTTTAATAATATCTAAAGGATCTAAAGGATCTTTTGCAACACTTGCTGCAAGCTCAACATTTTCTAAAGCAGTTAAATTAGGCATTAGGTTATAGAATTGGAATACGAAGCCAATGGTTTGTCTTCTAAATAAGGATAATTCCTTACTCTTAAATTTAGCAACATCCATATCTCCTATTAAATATTCTCCTCTTGTAGCATCATCCATACCACCTAATATATTTAATAATGTGGATTTACCAGCTCCAGATGGACCAAGGACTACCGCAAATGTGCCAGCCTCTATACTAAAAGATATTCCGTTTAAGGCTTTAACCTCATTTTCTTGCCCCTCATTATATACTTTTTCTAAATTCTTAACCTCAATGCTTTTCATATTCATCATCCTTTATTCTTTATAATTATACAAAAAAATGACATTTCTCTCAATAATTTCAAAAAAACTCAGGTTCATTCACCTGAGTTTTTATATATTTCTATTCAATTACAAGTGACTCATTAAGGCACTTATTCTTTTCTTTATAACTGATTATAGAAAGCACATTTAATACTACAGTTACAATAAAGAATGAAGTAATTATTACTCCAGGGATTATATCGCCTTCAAAATAAGCAAGCGTAATTGCTGGAGTTAAGAATAAGCTGAATAGAATTCCAAATATAGAGGATGCTTTTTCTCCCAAATATAAATCGGTAAGATTCATCATATAAATAGATACTGCTACAAATCCAATGAACGCATAGATACTAGGTATTGTCCAATTTTTTGAATATCTTGTTGCTACTTCACTAAAGTATTCATATGTATCTAACAATCTATAATTCATTATATAATACAAGAATCCACCCAAGATAATTGGTAAGGAAACTAAATTAAATAGCTTAGATAAATTTATTTTATTATCTTCTTTTGCATAAATATTTATTAAAGATAATAGTACTAAAACATAATCCAAAACAAATATATATATGAATAAATTTCCATATACTGCCACTCCGTCATTTACTGTAAAACCTAAAACAGGAATCATAAATGCTAAGGATGTTAAGCTACATCTTGCATAATTTCCATTCTTTCTTCTTGTTTTGTAATAAACAAATGATTTAATTGCTACTACTGCACCATAAATATATACTAAAGCGATAATAATATAAAATGGAACCATAAATAATTGTCCATCCATCTTCTCTAGTGCCTCAGTAGATTTAGCAACTACAGCAGCAGGAATTACAATCATTGGTAATATTGTATTTAGAAGGGCCAAGCCCAAGAACATATAAACTATAAATAAACATGTTAATAAAGATACTACAAAAGAAAAAATCCATGTAACTCTTTCTAAAATAATTGTTTTATTGTTCATACTTACCTCCATTCAATATATAGCTATGCTAGTGAAATAGAATTAAATAATACTTCTGTATAATAATTACCATATCTTTTATTATAGTAATTATGACGTATGATGTCTTGAGATGTAAATCCAACAACATAAGCTACTGTTGCACCTATTAATACACATGCAAGAATAATCCATGTCTTTTTATTAAGCTTAAAGCTTCTTTTATATAATACATATAATAAATATGCACTAATTAAGCAAATAAAATAGAAAACTACAGAAGCATTTCCAATAATATGGGAAAATGAAATGATTACTATAGGAATATATAATTTATATCCAAACCATGATTCACTTCTTTGGCCTGCATCCTCACTTTTATAATTCTTTGATGCAAAGAATTGACCAATGAAGGATGCAATACCTAAGGCTACAAAGAAGCAAATACCTACTATATATTGTGCATCCATAGTAAATTTATATGAAACTGACTTATAGATTATATCATGATAACCATATCCATATGTGAATGTTACTGCAAACACATGATTATGATATAGCACACATTTAGCAATATCATCCGCGATAGAAAAACTATACTCTGGACAAAAATGTGATGGATTAAATGGATAAGCTACTGTACTTGTACCTGTGATATCAAATAAAACCACAAAGGCAACTGCAAAAGGTAGAATGCTTGCTAAAGCAATAAATATAATACCATCAACAACATTATTTGCCTGACAGTAAACAAATACTTCAAATGAATAGAATAATAATCCTATAACGATAAGTAGTCCATAAAATACTAAGAAACCTAGCATATTTACATATGGATGGATTGGTAGTAAAGAAACTACTGATATACCATAAGCTAAAGTAAATGGTACTACTATTTCTAAAAAGCCAAATATAAACTTAGTTAAATAAAGCCTTTCTCTTTTTATTGGTAAAGAATACGCTTGATTTGCAGTAATATTCTTCATTTTAAATGCAAATTCAAATGGAACAATTACTCCAAGTGCTATCGCGAAGGAAATAATATATACAAGAAAAATAGCACTTGAAACAATGTATATCTTTCCATTTTCAGAATTAGTTTCCCTTAACATATTTGGAACATTATTGATTGAAAAGAATAGAATCAAGAATATAACAAATGCGGATAAATATACTGGAAATCTCTTTTTAATTAAATATTTTAAAAATGATTTCATTTTATATACCCCCTAGATTCTACTTCGATGATGAATAATTCCTCGAAATCAATTGGAATTTCATCAATAATTAGAGGGTGTAAATGCTCTAATTCTTTTACTACTTCTTCATATGGCTTTTTCGCTACAACAGTGAAGATACGCTTATCCTGCTTACAAGTAATGAATATTTTCATTTTACTTATATCTTCATCTGGTTCTTCCGCAAAGGCAATCATATACTTATGATATTCCTCTAAATGCTCGTTGATTGCACCACTAGATGAGATCTTTTTTGAATCTAAAAGCCCATAAGAATCACAAATATCTTCAAGCTCTCTTAGGGAGTGAGAAGAAATTACAACAGTCATATTGTTTTCTTCTTGTACCTTTAATAATTCCTTCTTTAGCTTTAATCTAGCTAAAGGATCAAGTCCATCAAATGCTTCATCTAAGAATAAATATTTAGGCTTAATCGCAAGTGCTAGTGCACAAAATACCTGCCTTCTCATACCCTTAGAGAAATTATACATAGACTTTTTAATTGGAATTTCAAAATCATTTAGATAAGAAAAATATGCTATTTCATCTACAGAATAAAATGCTTTATATAAATCAATTAAATTTGTTGGCGTTGTATTTCTTGAGTAAAATGGATCATCTGGTAATAGGAATACTTGATTTTTAATCTCTATATTTTCATATATTGGTTTATTATCATAATAAACCTCTCCACAATTAGGCTTCATGATTCCAGCCATAATCTTAAGTAATGTAGATTTACCAGCACCATTAATACCAACAAGGCCAAAAACGGAACCATCCTCTATATCTAAACATAAATCGGATAATACAGGATGGTCAAAGGCTTTTGAAACATTTTTAATGCTTATCATTTATAACTCCTCCCCATATAGTTCGGCCAAGGCATCCTCTATTTCTTCTTTAGAGATGCCTTGAGCCTTTAGATTAGATAATATCTCCCTAATCATTGGATTCTTCGATTTACTCCCGGAAACGAAGTATCCTTTTTTTGGTATCGACTCTATGAATCCTTCTTTCATAAGCTCGCCATACGCTCTTTCAACCGTTTTATGGTTGACCCCAATTTCGACAGCTAGTTCTCTACAGGATGGCATCTTCTCCCCCGCTTTCAAAACTCCAAGAGAAATGCACTTTCTATAATAATTAATTATTTGTTCATATACATTTCCATTACCGTTGATTTGCAATCTGCCATCACCTGCCCCATTTGTACCAACTGCCCCAACTGTACCCCCATTATAATACGGTTATTGAGTTTTGGCAATACTAAAATATGCAAAAAAAATAGGAAGGCATAAGCCTTCCAATATTAATTATCACTTCTAGAATAGCCACATTTCATAGCTAAGGATGCTTGATACATAACCTTATTTAATGTATTTTGAGCTTCCTTCTTAGCCATTTCACATAGCTTTTCATTTGCTTCTTCTAATATTTTTACATTCTTTGTTTCTAAGAATTTCTTATCATATTCATTGATAATTTGATGTCCCTTAGAAGAAACTGCAAGCTGATAGCGCTCAATAAATTGAATACAAGTACCATAGTTTTCATCAGCTAAAACGCCAATTAAACGATTTACCCAGAAGAAATTATCTGTAGATACATCTAGTGTAACATTAGATACATATTCAGGAAATTTAGATACATTTGTATATAGTGGTAAGCTTGAGTTAAATGGATTAGAACCAAAGCTTAACCATTCTACTGCCTTTATTTCATCTGGTAAATATGGACGAATTTGAGTGATTGCCATAATACCTGTACGAGAAATACCAATAGGTCTATAAATGCCTTTTTTAGGGTCATTGGCCTTTTGATATGGATTATATGGTGTTCCTTGATAATAAGAGGATAGGATATATTTTATATCCTCTGGAGTAATTTTCTTTTCTGGTACTAATGCCCAAGGAATATTATCACTTTCTGGCTTAAAGAATGCATCCTCCCCATCCCACTTATAAGTAGTTGGATTGAAATATCTACCCATAAACCAAGCTCTTGGTGTGTTATATACATGATCAGAATCTGTTCTAGAACCAAAAATATTTCTAGGATTAAATACTCCATCATTATTTAAATCTAGGTGATTGTCCTTAATAAATTCAATTAAATCGGAAGAACACATGTTCTCCTTCTTATTTCCAAAAGCATCCTTTAAATCAAAGCGGTCAAGACCAAATTGATTTGGCATAATGACATATTCATCATCCTTAACCCTTTTTGCAATCCAGTGATGTCCACCAATAGATTCTAACCACCAAATCTCATTTTCATCATGGAATGCAATTCCATTCATTTCATATGTACCATATTTTTCAAGTAAGCTACCTAAGCGAATAATGCCTTCCTTTGCTGTGGTAATGTATGGTAATACTAAAGTAACTAAATCTTCTTCACCAATTCCACCAGGAATATCCTCTTCTCCTTCTTTTTCCTTTTTCTTAGGAATAACTAAAGGATCTGCCCCTAATACTCTTGCGTTTGAGGTAATTGTTTCTGTTGCAGTCATACCAACATTGGCTTCATTAATTCCCATTGCTGGCCAAATACCCATTTTTGTATCTACGCTTGGAGCACTTGTATAGCTAAGTGGATTATCTGGTAAATCAATTTCTAGCATACCAATGACACTTTTATATTTTCTTGGTTGATTTTCTTTATTTACTACAATAACCTTCTTTGTATCGAAATGACCATCGTCATTTCTAGCTACCATAGTAGATCCATCATAGCTAGCCTTTTTACCAACTAAAATTGTAGTACATGCCATATATTATCTCTCCTGTTTCAAATAACTATTATAAATAAGCTCATATCTTCCATCGATAGTAGCATATCTAAGCTCATTTAATAAATCCGAATGATTCTTAATGAATTCAACTAAATAAGGATTATATTTTACACCCTCGCCCTTAACAAGCTCTACTAAAATCATATCAAAATTCTTTCCCATAGAATAATTTCTACCATATACATCCGTTCCGGCATCAATTGCATCAGCAATTCTTATTAAGTCAATGACAATCTTATATTTTGATTTTGTATTATCAAAGCTTAAAGGATATCCATTTTTTCCATCATAATCCTTATGATGACCTATCATAATATCAAAATATGGAGCAAATTCCTTATCCTTTCCTACAACAGATAATCCTTTTTCAGAATGCATCTTCACATAAGAATATTCATATGGTGTAAGACTTCTAATTTGCTGGGTAATTAATCCTGTAGATAGTGATTTACCTAAATCGTGAAGTCTAGCTGCTCTTGCTACATAATCTCTTAATTCATTATAATTATTAAATCCAATTTGATAGAATTGATTTAATAATAAATCATTAGCTCTATTTAAATAATCTAAAATGCTTAAGGAAAGCTTTTCTACCATCTTTGCGTGAATATAATTATTAGGTTGATTTTTAACTAAAATATCACCTAATAATCTTTCTTTTTCAGAGATGGTTTTTATAAATGGAGCAGCCTTACGAATTAAAGTTGATGCTGCTTCATCAAAATAAATATTATATTTATCCTGTGGAATTCTCTTTAAGAAGGATGCGATAGCCTCTGTTACAAATACAGATTCTCTTTTTCTATCTTCTTCACTTAAATAAGAATGACATAAGAAGTCATAAAACATAAAGGCAGTATTAAATAAATTCTCTGCCTTAACAAAGATTTCATCAAAGCTTTCATTAAATGTTAAGCTATTGCCTCACCAAAATAGAATCCTAAATAATTCTTTAAATAATATACAAATTCTTCATCATTCATTTGATCATGGAAATAATTTAATACTGCATTACATAAATCTGTATCCATTTCATCTTCAAATGTATCCTTAATTTCATCAATTAAATCTGTATATTCCATTTGCTGAGATAATCCATCATCTAAGTAATACATAAAGCTATGTAATAGCATTATATTCAATAAATTACCTTCATGACGAGCAAATTCCTGATCTCCCATAAGCTTAATATCTTCTGTTTGATAAAAAGCTTTAGCTTCCTTAAACATAGGGATAATATCTTCATTATATTTAGGGCTATATTCTGGTAATGTTTTTATTAAATTATAATAAGCTACATAGATTAATCTTCTTTCTCTAATACTAGATAATTCCTTATAATGGAATCTCAAATTCTTAATTCTATGTAAATCTTTTTTTAATCTTTCTAAGGACTTATCATCTAATCTTAAGAAGCAACCAAGCTCATAACAAGAATCTGTATATAAATGAAGTAGCTTTTCATAATCATGCCTTGCCTCATATGGAGGAATTAGCTTATCGATAATACTAATGATTAAATAAGAATCATGTAGATTTCTATCCTCTAATTCTCTATAGCCTTGATAGAATGCTAAAAGCTCCTCATCATTTAAATCCTTTTTTAAATACTCATTAATGATTTCTACCATTTCCGTGTTTTTCTTATAAATCTCACGGATTCCCATACTTCTTTTTTTGTAAACTGCTAACCACTCTGGATATGTTCTATAATTAAACATATCACTATCTAATTCGTTACAGGTTATTATATTATTTTTTATTGCATTAAAGCAATTACGGATTTCTTCGTATGTTTTCATATAAATCGCCTCACCGCTTATGATTATATCATAAGACGATAAAAAATCAGCCCCTAGAGCTGATTTCATTGTTATTATTTCATTATACTAAATTTTTTTAGAAACAAGTTATTTCCTAATTATTCTTCTTTCTCACTAGAAATAGAATATGGATCTATATGAACCATACAATGTTTAATATTATCATATTTATCTTCAAGCATATCATGTAATCCTAAAGCTATATCATGGCCTTCCTTTACGGATAAGGAATCTAATACAGCTACCTCAAGTTCAATATATACCTTATTTCCAAACATTCTAGTTTTTAAAGAATTAATTTCTAATACACCAGGATATTCTTCAATATCTTTTTTTAATTCATTAACAAATTCATCTGGTGCAGCCTTATCTATAAGCTCATTTATACCATCCATTAAAATATCATAGGATACCTTAAAAATGAATAATGCAATAACTATAGTCATTATTGGATCTAATATAACAATATTTCCACCTAATATTAAACCTAAAATACCTAAAACAGATGCGATAGAGGAAATAGAATCTGTTAAATGATGAATTGCATCAGCTCTTAAGGTTTCTGATTTTAATATTTTAGCCTTCTTTTTTGTATAAAAATACATCCAACCCTTAACAATAATTGATGTTATCGCAAAGCCTAGTGCGATATAAGCTAAAAGTCCTCTTTCATATTGATATTCTCCTTTTGCAAAGGAGATGATAGATATAACTCCACCATACCCTAGCATAACTGCAGTTAAGAATAATAATAAGGCAAGAATAACTAAGGCTACAGATTCCATTCTTTCATGTCCAAATGGATGTTCCTTATCCGCTTGTTTTTTAGCCATTTTAGCACCTATTATTACAACGATTGTAGATAATACATCAGATGCACTATGAATACCATCGGAGATTAAGGATGTGGATTTTGCTAAAATTCCCGCAATAACCTTACTTATTGTTAATATGAAATTTAAAAGAATCGTAATAAGGCCAACCTTGGTAATCTCTTTTTTATATTCATTATCACTAACCATAAAAAAATACCTGCCCTTCCCTGCAGGTATAATTCCTGCAGACTTCTATTTTGTCCCACAGGTAATCCTGTTGCCTAAGCCCGGCTGCCATATACAATGCGCCTGATCTATTATTTAAATTTTAACAAACAGATTTCTTGTTAGTCAAGAATAACAAATTAAAGCTTCATAGAATGATATGTCTTAAATTTATTAGAAATGGATTCTTTAAGGGTATTCATATCATTTTCTAGTTCTTCATTTATTTTAGCCTCTAATAAGAAATATTCTTTAACCTCTTCTTTAGAATAAAGCTTTGTTTTTGCTTCAATGAAGGCATCCTTTTTTTCATCTAAATTGAATATTTCTGGTCTTTCTTTAGCTTCTATATACTCCGCTTCCGCAGTTTTAAAAGAAATAATTAATAAAGAATATTTCTTATTAATGATATTTTTAAGTTCTATTAGTCTTTGAAATTCTTTTGTATTTTTAATATTATTTACATATTCTAATGCTAAATCTTCCATATATCTCACCTCTTATAATTCTATATAATTATAAGTATTCTTTCAAGCATTTGTAATTTTATAATATTATGATATAATATCACCGGTGATAAAAATGTACTTAGAAAAAGATATTGTAAAAGAAGGCGCCAAAAGCTTAAATGAGGTTTGCCAGAAGGTTTCTTTACCACTATCTAGTGATGATGAAGCTTGTATTAGAGGATTATATGATTATATGGTAGTTTCTGCCGTAGATGAGTTAGTGGAAAAATATAAAATTCGCCCAGGCGTCGGTATTGCAGCTCCTCAGGTTGGAGTTCAAAAAAGAATGTTTGCGATGAATTGTGTGGATTTCTTAGATGAAGAACAAAAACAATACTTCTATGCATGGATTAATCCAACTATTGTTGCGAAATCACAAAAGATGACATACCTACCTGGTGGAGAAGGATGCTTATCTGTAGAAAGATCTACAGAAGGTCTTGTAACTCCAAGACATATGTCTATTAAGGTTAAAGGAACTGTATATGATTACAATACAAGAAAGCTTAAGAATATATCCTTACTTCTTGTAGGTTATCCTGCAATTGTATTCCAGCATGAATATGATCATTTAGATGGTATTTTATATACATCTAAAATGTATAAGGTTGAGGAATTAGATAAGGATATCGTTCCACTTTATACAATTAATGAGCAAGGTGAAGCTGAGGTTGAAGAGGAGTAATTCTCCTCTTTTTCTTTCACAAAAAAAGTGCCAAAATTTGGCACTTTTTACCCTTTAATTCATCCTTATTTTAAATCCTTTAATTCATTTTTTAAGGAATTAGACATTAATAAATATTCCTCATCTGTAAGAATACTTTTATCATATATATCCTTAAGCTTTACTAATTCGCTTGTGAAAACTTGGAACCAAAAATCAACATCATCTTCATCTTCCTCGTCTTCACCCTCATCTTCTTCATCATCTTCATAAGATGTATTTTCTTTTAATATATTCTTATAGCAGTTTGACATTTCTTGATATTCTTCTTTCAAAAGAATTCCCATATCAAAAAGCTCCTTTAGCTTGATTAATCGATCAATCGCATTATCGAAATCCTCTTGATATTCCTCTTTAGCTTCCTCAACGCTTTCAAAATAGTCCTCTTCTTCATAAGAAGCCTCATCTTTAAGCTCTTCCTTTATCGGAGTAGCCATTTCTAGATATTCAGATACGTCCATGATGCCCTTATCTAAAAGCTCTTTAAGCTTAATTAGCTTTTCATAGCATTCTAAGAATTCATCAACTTCTTCATAATCATAATCTTCATCGTCATAGTCTTCTTCATCTTCCTCATCATTAGATGAATCCTCTAGGATAGGCTCTTCCCTTTTAGGTAATTCCTCTTGTGGTGCATCTGTATAAGCAAAACGATTTAAAGCAAAGCTTATTAGCATGCATAGAATTAAGAAGATATCTCCTGCATTAACCGCTGATGTAATTACAATATTATAAGTCATAAATGCGATTGCAGGAATATATAATAAATATCCAATTAATGAGATATTTAAATACTTTTTCATATTTCCCTTTAATCTTGTAATAAAAAGTAAAGAAGTAAAGCTTATTGCAATACCACCCAAAGAAAAGACTAATACTGCAATTTCAAAGACCATATAATCATATGCTTCTACTCCGCTAGAGAAAAAGAAATGTGCCTGTACACATGCATTATAAAAGATTCCAAACATTATTGTGCTAGATAATACTGCTAAAATTCCACTTTTTCTATTTCCATAAACATCAATATATCTATCAGAAAAGGATAATGCACCAAATAATGCGCTTAAAGAACCTATAACTACTGCACAAGCCATCCTTACAATGGCTAATGTTTGAGGCTCATCTACAAAGCTAGTCCCACTATATGTTCTTAATATACCAAATGTGTAAAAGCCAAAAAGTAAAAAAGAGATTAAATAGCACGCCTTAGGTACTTTATTTTTCAAGCTCCATTTTTCGCCAAAAATAATAAAATAAAAACAACCATAAATAAAAAAGAAAAATAAAGGTGCTAATAAAGGCATCATTTCTAATGGGGCTAATTCTCCCCTGTTCATGATAATTAAGGCAAGCATAATAATAGACATTATACCAGCCAAGCCAGTAAATATAGATAAAACAAAATCAAATTTATACTTTTTCATACAAATCCCTCCCAGCCATAAATTATAGGGTAAACATATAGAGTTTGCAATTATTTTTTTTTAAAAAACTAAGAGGCTTTCTAGCCTCTTAGTTCATACATTATAATTCCACCAGCTACAGATACATTTAAGGATTCTGTATTATCCATTGGAATATAGATATTCTTTTCAATTACAGAGAATGTTTCATCCTTTATACCATTACCCTCATTACCTAAAACAACCCCAATAAGATTATCATTTGAAACCTCAGATAAAGAAATTCCATTAACCACGTTTGTGCCATAAATCTTATATTCCTTATGGGATAGGATAAATTCCTTTAGATTAGAAGAAACAAAATTAAGCTTAAATATTGCGCCTTGGCTTGATCTTATAACCTTATCATTATAAATATCACAACATCCATCCCCTAAAATGATTGTGTCAAAGCCAAAGGCTTTAGCACTTCTCATTAAAGCACCCATGTTCCCTGGGTCTTGTACTCCATCTAGTAATAATAATTTATTGGATAATTCCTTTTTATCAAGAATCTTGCATAATCCAATTTCAGTTACTAAAGTATCTGTATTGCATATTTTTTTCATTATAGCTGGAGTTATAAAGATGTAATCTTCTTTTTCTATAGTAGAATATGCTTCAATAAGTACATTTTGACGTCTTGCCTCATCTACTAAATGCTTTCCTTCAACAATGAATTTACCTTCTTGTTTTCTAAATTTAGATGTGTTTAATTTCACTAAATATTTAATTTTAGGATTTTCTAAAGATGTTATTTGCATAAGTTCCTCCACAAAGGATTAAAAAATCGGGTTTCCCCGATTTTTATTTTAACCTTGAGCGTCTGTCATTTCAAGTTTAATTAGTCGATTTAATTCAACTGCATATTCCATAGGTAATTCTTTACTGAATGGTTCAATGAATCCCATAACAATCATTTCTGTAGCTTCAGCTTCTGTTAAGCCTCTACTCATTAAATAGAATAATTGTTCTTCATTAACCTTAGAAACTGTTGCTTCATGCTCAATATACATATCACCATTCTTACCAGAATTTGTTGGAATTGTATCGGATGTAGATAAATCATCCAAGATTAATGTATCACATTCTACATGGCTTCTTGCACCTAATGCCTTAGGTCCACAGGATACCATACCACGGTAGTTTACCTTACCACCACCACGGCAAATAGATTTAGAAATGATTGTAGATGTTGAATTTTCACCTAAATGAATCATCTTAGCTCCAGTATCCTGTAACTGTCCCTTTGCAGCGAATGCAATAGATACTGTAGTACCCTTAGAGCCCTTACCCATAAGTACACATGCAGGATATTTCATATTTAAGCCAGAACCAACATTACCATCAATCCATTCCATATGACCATAATCATCAACTAAGGTTCTCTTTGTAACCAAGTTTACAATATTATTGGACCAGTTTTGGACTGTAGAATATCTACAATGTGCTCTTTTCTTAACATAAATCTCAACTACTGCTGCATGTAAGGAATCCTTAGAATATAGAGGAGCTGTACAGCCTTCTACATAATGAATATCACTATCATCCTCAACAATAATCAAAGTTCTTTCAAATTGTCCCATCCTTTCGGAATTAATACGGAAATAGGATTGTACTGGCTTCTTTAATTTAACTCCCTTTGGAACATAAATAAAGGATCCACCACTCCATACAGCACTATTTAATGCTGCATATTTATTATCTGTATAAGGAACAATTTTTCCAAAATACTCTTTAACTAAATCAGGGTATTCTCTTACTGCTGTATCTGTATCACAGAATATTACCCCTAAATCCTCTAATTCCTTTAAATTATTATGATAAACTACCTCAGATTCAAACTGAGTAGATGATCCAGCAAGATATTTTCTTTCTGCTTCAGGAATACCAAGCTTATCGAAGGTATTTCTAATTTCTTCTGGAACGTCTTCCCATTTTGTACCCTGTTCCTTAACAGACTTAATATAATAAGTATATTCTTGGAAATCAATTCCAGATAAATCTGGACCCCAGCTTGGGTTTTCTAGCTTTACGAAGGCATCATATGCAGCTAAGCGGAAGTCTCTCATCCACTTTGGCTCATTTTTGGCCTTTGAAATGAATTCAACAACCTCTCTATTTAATCCCTTTCCAGAGGTTAACACAGGTGTTGTTTCTGTAGAAAAGCCATATTTATAATCGCCAACAATTTCATTTGCTTCTTCTTTATTATTTGTTGCCATCTTTTGTCACCTCATTAATTGCCTGTTCAACAGCCTTCCAGGATAGGGTGGCACACTTAATTCTAGCAGGGAAATCTCTAACTCCCATATATGCAATTGCCTCGCCAAGCTCTTCTTCATATTTAGGCTCTTCACCCTTAACCATATCAAAGAAATCCTGGCATAAAGCTAATGCTTCTTCTACCTTGTGGCCAGTAATAGTCTCACTCATAACAGAAGCACTAGAACAGCAAATACTGCAGCCGTGTCCATCATGGTAAACCTCTTTTACCACACCATCCTCTATCTTAATTTCGACATTCATATCATCACCACAGGATGGGTTATTTAAATGTACGAAATGATAATCGTCTGTTTTCTTTAAACCTTTGTTTTTAGGATTTTTATAATTATCCATAATAACGGTTCTATACAAAGTGTTTAAATCCATAATACATCCTCCTAAAACTGTCCAAAGAAGTTCTTTGCATCCTTAACAGCTTCTACAAATACTTGAACATCCTCTTCTGTATTATATAAATAGAAGGATGCTCTTACTGTACCAATAGTACCTAAATGGCGTGTAATTAGCTGTGCACAATGATGTCCAGCACGAATACAAACCCTATCGTTATCAAAAACTGATGCTGCATCATGTGGATGAACACCATCAATATTAAATGAAATAATACCAGTTTCTGCAGTTGGATTATAAATAGTAATTCCAGGAATTTTCTTTAATCCTTCCACTGCTAAGCTCTTTAAATAATACTCATGCTTACTAATCTCATCTAAACCAATAGATTCTAAATACTGGCAAGCCTTAGCTAAACCAATTGCTGATGCAATCATAGGAGTTCCTGTTTCAAACTTATAAGGTGCCATTTTAAATGTCATCTCATGAGTATAAACAGTATCTGCCATATCCCCACCAAATTCAATTGGAGGCATTTTTTCTAACAAATCCTTTTTACCATATAATACGCCAATTCCAGTAGGTCCACATAGCTTATGACCAGAAAAGGATAAAAAGTCACAATCTAATTCCTTAACATCAATTTTCATATGTGGCACAGACTGTGCACCATCTAAAGAAACAACTGCACCAACCTCATGGGCAAGCTTAATGATTTCTTTAATTGGAGTAACATAACCCATTACATTAGAAACATGTGTAATAGCTACAACCTTTGTTTTATTTGTTAAAACTTTCTTAAATGCTTCAACAGTAATTCTTCCATCACTATCTAGGGGAACATACTTTAATGTAGCACCCTTTACCTTACATACATTAATCCAAGGCATATGGCTAGAATGATGCTCAAGCTCTGTTGTAATAACCTCATCACCTTCATTAACAAATGTCATACCATAGCTCATAGCAACTAAATTCAAAGAAGCACTAGCTCCTCTTGTGAATACAACATTATCAAATTCAGCTCCGATGAATTTAGCAATAGTAGATCTTGCTTCTTCATATAAATCTGTAGCCATATAGGATAATTGATATACACCACGGTGTACATTAACACCTAATCTTCTATAATAATCATCTACTGCATCAATTACACAATCTGGCTTTAATGCCATTGCAGCAGAATCTAAATAAGCAAGCTTAGGATTGCTTCTTAAAACAGGGAAATCATTTCTTATTTTATTAATATCCATACTTATTCCCCCAAACGTTCAAAAATTTCTTTTTCCATTTGAACTCTTAATTCTTCTTTTGGAATTGCATTAATAAATGGACGAACAATACCCTCTAAGATTAAAAGGAATGCTTCCTTCTTTGTTAATCCACGGCTCATTAAATAGAATAAATCTTCATCACTCATCTTACCAATAGATGCACCATGATTTGCAAAACAATCATATTCATCTATTAATAAAATAGGCTTTGCAGTTATTTGAGATTCATTATCCATTACAACACCACGAGATAGCTGGCTACATTTTGCCTTAGCCATACCCTTTTCAATTTTACCTGTTGTATCAAATACTAAAGTAGAGCCATTCATTGCTACACCAACATTTTTAATATTGGAAAATGTCTGTCCCATTTTATGATCAATTCTTTGTGTATATGTTGAAGAAACCTTGCTTAAAACGCTTAGGTTTTCAACATTAGCTATAGAATTTTCTTCTAATAAATTAATATTTAAAGATTCTTCTGTATTTGCTACAGAAATCTCTAACACATTGACTTCTCCATGAATATCAAAGATCCTCTTTGTAGATGTACTATTTAAAACATAATACTGAATAGAAGAATCCTTAAGACCAAGAATAGAAACCTCTTGGTTTTTAGTTTTATCAATAAACTTGGCAAATACGCCATCCTTAACAACAATATTACAGCTAGATTCAATTAAATAAATCTCATCTTTTGTCTTATTAATGTAATACTTTCCATCCTCTGCTTGACCCAAAGCAGTAACAGGAACTAATACTACCTCATCCATTATGCTTTTTTACCTGTATTACGAGCACAGGAGCCTAGAAGTATATGGGTCTTCTTATCTTCATCGTCTCCAAAATCCTCAATACCAAGCTCTTTTTTAACCCAATCATAGCCTTCTGCATCAATTTTAGCAATAAGCTCTGGTCCGCCAGTTTTTACAATTTTACCGTTAATCATAACATGTACGAAATCTGGCTTAATATAATCTAATAATCTTTCATAATGAGTAATAAGTAAGCATCCAAAGGATTCGTTTACCATGCTATAAACATTTTCACCTACAATGCGTAGGGCATCTACATCAAGTCCGGAGTCAATCTCATCTAAAATTGCAAACTTTGGCTTTAGCATCTTCATCTGAAGAATTTCATTTCTCTTCTTTTCTCCACCAGAAAAGCCTTCATTTAAATATCTATGGGCTAAATCCTCAGGCATCTTTAATTCCATGCAAGCTTTATCATAATCCTTAATAAACTTGAATAATGTAGGGTTTTTACCTGTTTGTGCCTTCATTGCAGCACGAATAAAATCGGAATTAGTTACCCCAGAAACCTCTGCAGGATACTGATATGCTAAGAATAATCCTTTTCTAGCACGCTCATCAACTGCTAAGGGTAAGATATTTTCTCCATTAAGTAAAATCTCACCGGAAGTAATTTGATATCTTGGGGAACCCATAATACAAGAGGATAAAGTTGATTTACCTGTACCATTAGGTCCCATAATTGCATGAACCTCTCCTGTATGAATAGTTAAATCAACACCCTTAAGGATTTCCTTTTCCTCTACTCTGGCACATAGGCCTTTTATTTCTAATACGTCACTCATTGGTCTACCTGACTTTCTTTCTTTGATTTACGAAGATAGATTTCTCTATCCAACAATTTTGTTTATATTTTCTAAACGTTACAAAATGGAAAAACAATCGTGCTTTTCCATTTTGTAATCTCACTTATGTTTACTTAACAACGATATTGATGATCTTCTTTGGAACAACAATCATCTTAACAATCGTATGGCCTTCTGTATATTTCTTTACACGCTCAGAAGCAAGTGCCATTGCCTCAAGCTCTTCCTTTGTAGCTTCAACATCTGCTTCAATAGTATCTCTTAGCTTACCATTTACAGAAACAGGATATTTAACTGTAGAATCTACAAGCTTAGCTGGATCATATGTTGGCCAAGGCTCATAAGCGATTGTTCCCTTATGACCTAATGCTTCCCATAATTCCTCACCTAAATGAGGGCAAACTGGAGAAATTAGCTTAACTAAGCCCTCTAGGTATCCAATATATAGCTTATCTGCCTTATATGCATCATTAACGAATACCATCATTGCAGAGATTGCTGTATTGAAGCCTAAATTTTCAAAGTCAGCAGAAACCTTTTGAACCATCTTGTTATAGGATTTTTCTAATGACTTATCATATTCCTTAGTCTGTTTAGCAACATATTCATCAGCACAAACTAAACGATATACACGTTCAATAAACTTTCTTGCACCATCTACACCATTTGGATTCCATGGCTTAGATGCCTCAAGTGGTCCCATGAACATTTCATATAAACGAAGTGTATCTGCACCATAATTCTTTACAATATCGGATGGATTAATAACATACTTAGGGAATCTTTTACCCATCTTAATACCATTCTCACCTAAAATCATACCCTGATGAACTAGCTTTTGGAATGGCTCTTTTGTAGGAGCAATACCCTTATTGTATAGGTATCTATTCCAAATTCTAGAATAAATTAAGTGTCCTACTGCATGTTCTGGTCCACCAATATATAAGTCAACTGGCATCCAGTGCTTTAATAATTCCTTATTTGCAAGCTCTTTATCATTCTTTGGATCAATATATCTTAGATAATACCAAGAGGATCCAGCTGAACCTGGCATAGTAGATGTTTCTCTTAAACCAGTTACACCATTCTTGTTGTAATGCTTCCATTCTTCCGCATTTTCAAGTGGAGCCTTACCATTCTTACCCTTGTAATCATCAAGCTCTGGTAATACAAGTGGTAATTCTTCATCTGGTAATACATATACACCATTTTCTGTATGAACTACAGGAACTGGCTCACCCCAATATCTTTGACGTGCGAAAATCCATTCACGGAAACGGTAATTTGCAACTCTTCTTGCAACACCCATAGCCTCAAGCTTCTTTGTGATAGCTTCTTTAGCTTCCATTACAGACATTCCATCGAATTCCATAGAATTCATTAATTTAGCCTCTGGATTTTCTAAATAGCCAGATTTTTCATATGCAGCTTCGGATACATCTGCGCCACTAATAACCTGAATCATAGGAATCTTATGTGCAATTGCATATTCAAAGTCTCTTTGGTCATGGCTTGGAACTGCCATAACAGCACCAGTACCATAAGAAGCTAATACGAAATCACCAATGAAAATTGGAACCTCTTTACCATTTACAGGATTAATACAGCTTACGCCCTTTAGTGGACATCCTGTCTTACCCTTATTTAATTCTGTACGGTCAAGTTCGCTCTTGCTTGCAGTTTCTTTAATATAAGCATTTACTTCGTCTTTATTTTCAATTCGATCCATTAAATCCTGAACAATCTGTCCTTCAGGTGCAAGTACCATAAATGTAATACCATAAATGGTTTCGATACATGTAGTAAAGATAGAGAATTTACCACCACCTACGATATTGAAGTCTACTTCAACACCAGTAGATTTACCAATCCAGTTTCTCTGCATTTCCTTGGTAGATTCTGGCCAATCGATAGTATCAAGACCCTCAAGTAGCTCCTCAGCAAACGCTGGCTGGTCAATTACCCACTGCTTCATATTTTTACGAATAACAGGGAATCCACCACGCTCACTCTTTCCATCAATTACCTCATCGTTAGATAATACTGTACCTAATTCTTCACACCAGTTTACTGGCATGTCGATATATTTTGCATAACCATCCTGAAATAGATTCTTAAAAATCCACTGTGTCCAGTGATAGAAGGATGGATCGGATGTTGAAATACATTTGTCCCAATCGTAATCAAAGCCTAATTCCTTAAGCTGCTTAGTGAAGGTTTCAATATTCTTTACTGTAAAGCCTTCAGGATGATTACCTGTTTGAATTGCATACTGCTCTGCAGGAAGACCAAAGGAATCATATCCCATTGGGTGTAATACATTGTATCCTTGCATTCTTTTCATTCTAGAGATGATATCTGTTGCAGTATATCCCTCAGGATGTCCTGCATGAAGTCCAACTCCAGAAGGATATGGGAACATGTCTAATGCGTAGAACTTTGGCTTGGAAAAATCCCATACATCTGTTTTGAATGTATGATTGTCTTCCCAATACTTTTGCCACTTCTTTTCAATTTCCAAATGATTATATTCTTTCATATAAAATACCTCTCTTCCAAAGGGACGCATAAGCGCTTATACTATTCTATCACAAGAAGTTGTATTTTTATAGTAAAAATAAAAATAAATACGCTTACACTTGAAAAATAAAAGAGGGAATTATATTCCCTCCAGCTATTTTTGCCTCATCATCACTGGCTTTTGTGGCGCAAGCTTAAAATTGATAATTGTAAGAACGGTAACTGATATCACTGTAACTATAGCATATACTATCCAGTATATGAGGCGTAAATCCTCATATTTTCCAATGTATTTTATGATGTAATAGCCTAAAACTCCTATCGCAACTAAGGATGCATATACCGCTGCAGTTAGTCTTTTAATTTCATATCTTTGCAATACCTTAATGAGCATCAAAACAATATTCAAGAATCCATAGGATAATGTTACAATCATTGTTCCCATAAAAGACCAATAGCCCATTTTAAAATATACCATTAAAAACACTACCAGGCTTATAGCTATTACTATAAGCGATAGCCAAATTATAAAAAATCCTCTTTTGCTCATAATAGCTCATTTAACCTCTTAAAAACATATGAACAAGCTTCATCTCTAACATTATTTCTACCAATATCATTAAAGTGTACTTCTTCAGTAATAACCTTACCTAAAATAGAGAATCCGAAGCATACTGTTCCAACGGGAATTGCCTCTGTCCCACCAGTAGGGCCAGCCACTCCAGTAACTGAAACTCCAACCTCAGAGTTCGTCTCTTTTGCAACTCCCAAAGCCATCTCATAAGCGACTTCCTTTGATACGACATCATAGGTATCAATCGTTTCTTTTTTTACGCCTAAGTACTTAATTTTTGCCTCATTAGAATATGTTACAAAGGAGGCATTTAAAACCTTAGATGCGCTAGCAACATTAACTAATTTTGCAGCACATAATCCAGCTGTACAAGACTCTGCAAAGGCGATATGATACTTCTTATTTATGAGTTTTAAAACTACTTCATTTTCCATATAAAAACTCCTTTTTTAAATCTCAATAACAAAATACATAATTGTAATAAATGGCTTAATTAAGCCATTTTTTTAATTTTATTTATGATAAGTTTCATTATTATTTATCTTAAAAGCTCTATAAATTTGTTCAAGTAGAATCACCTGCATAAGCTGGTGTGGAAATGTCATTTTTGAAAAGCATAATTTATAATCACAAAGATCTAAAACAGCTCTTGATATCCCTAAAGAGCCACCAATAATAAAGGATATATTTGCGTTATGATAAGAGAATATATCAAGCATCTTTGATGCTAAAGCCTCACTAGATAGCATTTCACCTTTTAAGTCTAGGGCAATCTTATAAGAATTCGAGGGTAAAACCTTTAAAATTTTATCTCCTTCTTTATTCTTAATCATCTCAATTTCCTTATCGGATGGATGGTCATTAATAGCTTCATCAGAGACCTTTAAAAATTCAACCTTTGTGTATTTTCCTAATCTTTTTGTATATTCATTTATAGCATCAACAAGATACTTTTCTTTAATATTACCTACACTAACAATTGTTATTTTCATATTTCATAATCTCCACTAAAATAAGGCTTTAATATACCAAATTTAACGCCTTTAGCCTCAATTCCAAAATCATTAAATACTTTCTCTCTTGTAAGCTCAATAATTTCTGTTAAATTACATTCTTGAGATATATGAGCATGTAAAACTATCTTTGTTTTAGGTCCCATTACATTACATAAGGTAATCATAGAATCCTCATTAGACATATGCCCATGATCTCCAAGAATTCTTATTTTTAGCATATATGGTCTTTCAGAATGCATTAATATTTCAGGATCATGATTTGATTCTAATACATATGCATCCGCATTTGCAATTTCACTATAAATTGCTTGATGTACATAGCCTGTATCTGTAATATATACAAGCTTTTTATCCTCATTAGTAAAAGAAAAGCCAATACATTCTTTGGCATCATGAAATAAAGGTAATACCTGTATTCTTAAATCAGACTCCATAAAGAATGGATAAAGAATAGAATTCTCTATCCTATTTATAATTATTAAGTCACCATTATTCTTCTTTTCAACTAAAAGCTCATAAACCTTTTCTTTCCCAGGTCTACTATAGGATTCCTTTATTGCCATATATGTCCCACCAGACATATAGACTCTTAAATGGCATTCCTTTAATAGCTGAGGTAAAGCCTTAATATGATCTATATGCTCATGAGTGATCAAAAGGGCAGAAATATCCTTAAGACTTAGACTGTATCTTTCTAGGTTTTCTAAAATTTGCTTCCTAGTGATACCTGCATCAATTAATATATTTACTTTGCCTGTTTGAACTAACGTACAATTGCCGTCAGAGCCACTAGAAAAAACGCTGAATTTCATATTCCACCTCGTACGGAGGACATTATAACATAACAAATCTTTTCTTAAAAGAAAAAGAAAAGAAATTATGTATTATTTTTCACATTTTTCATTTTGATAATTTCGTTGCATTTTAATTTCATAAATGATATGATATTATTTGCTATAGTTTAATTTTAAGATAAAGGAGTATTATGACAATGACAAAGAAAACATTGCGCAGAGCGGTTACTGCTTCCCTTGCTGGCGCATTCGCAATATCTTTAGCATCTTGTTCAGCTGCATCTGATAATACTGGTTTATTAGAAAAAGACAAGGTTTACGCTGAAGCTGGTGAATATTCTGTTACTTATGGTGACATTTGGAACGAGCTTAAGTGGAACACACATGATGTATTAGATAACCAGATTACAAATGTAGTATTAAACAAGTATATCAATCGTATTGACATTGTTCTTACAAAGGATGCTTCTTCCTTAACAGATAAGGATAAGGAAGATCTAGGCTTCAATGAGGAAAATGTTTATAGCGATGATGCTTACAACAAGATTAAAGAAACATTTAAAGAAAGAATTGTAGACTATGTTGTACAGGATATCTACAATTTCACTTATTCAACAGATAACTATTGGGACAATTTTGATTCTTTAGAAGAAACTGAAATTGACACATTAGAAGCAAAATATGTTGATGAAATCTATTCTGAGTATTTAATTGAATCCATTGATGGAGAAGAAATTAGTACATTAATTAAAAAAGCAGACCACAAAAATTATGAAGAAAACACTGCAAACTATTTAAAGCTTGCAATGGGCTTAAGCCAAATTTATTACCCACTATACGCTAAAGAGCTTTTAGCTTATGCTGGTTTGGAACAAGACATCGCTGATGCCTTAGAGGATGACACAGATGACGATGATGATCAATGGGGTTATTATTCTGTTTCAGATTATGTATCTAAGTTCAAGGATGAATACACAAATAATTATGATATGAGTGCAGTTATCATTAACTTTGCTGATTCTTCTGAATTACAGAATACACTAAGAGCATTTGGTTTAAAGTTCAACGGAAAGAATCTATATTATATTTATGATTCTAAGGATACAAAGACATATACCCTAAATGCAGATGGATATATGACTTATGAGGATTACATCAAATATTATGATGATTTCGCTACAAGTAACCTAAACAATGGTCGTGATGAGGATGGTAACCAGATGGCTACTGTTGTATCTTCTCAGGCGATCTTAGAAATCTTTATTCAGATTTATAATTATGTTTATGGTGGTTATAGAGAAAAGCTTTCATCTAATTATACTGGCACAACTTATACTCAGTTAAACAAACTAAGAAGATTAACAGATGAAATCCTTGAAGCTTATGCTGCACCAGCACCTGGTAAAACTGTTGAGGATATGCTAGAAGAAGCAAAAGCAACATTAAAGGCAGATAACGAAAATGAAACATATTTCACTGCAAAGGAATTAAAGGATAATTATGGAGATACATTTAAGAATTATATGTATGAAACATTAAAGCTTAAGTCTAACTCTACTTGTTATTCAAGCTCTGGACAGTCTACATCCTTAGGTACTTCTTTAGTTTATAAGTTTGATGAATATACAAACTATGTAGATAAGGAAGAGGTTACTGATGCTAACTTAGTTCATTTCACACAGTGGTATAACGATGAGGAAAGAAGTTCTTCTGATATTACTGCATTATTACAGGATACTGAAACTTATCCTGCACTTGCAACAGATATCTTAGAATTATTAAAGAAGCAAGATATTACTTCTACTGCAATTACAAATTATTTAAGTGCTGAATTAGATAATGTAAGTGTAAAGATTTATAACGAGGCAACAGAAATTAAGTATGCTGCAGAAAATGAAAATTATTCTAAAGCATTATCTGGTGCAGGCAATGATAACATTTTAGCTACAATCTCTTATGATGATGTAACATGGAATTTAAATATTGTTGCAGACCCTAATGATGAAAATTCCATTTTAGTTCCAGGTACAACTACTCCATTTGGTGTATTTGATTACTTAAATGCTAAGAGTGGTACAACAACTGCAATTGATTTAATTGCTAAGCAAATCATTAAGACTACAAAGGCTTATGAGGATACAAACAAGGATAGAGCAATCTATAATCGTTATATTGAGAATATGCTATTAAGCTTCTCTAACAACTATTATTCTACTAATGGTTATCCAGCATCTATTGGTAAGTATAACTTCTTAATGTTATATTTCCATACTGCAAGCGTTGATGAAATCATTGATAACTACTATAGAGTAAATGTAGCTTCTGGCAAGCTATTAACTGACTATTCTTCTGATAAGCTAGTTTCATTCATTAAAAAGTATGTTGATATCGCTGAGGATAATTACTTCTCCTTAGGTGGTACTCGCTTATATGTATATTTAGATGCTGATGATGATGGCAAGGCTGATGATGTTTCTGATTGGCAGGATATGCTAGTATCTGATTATGATCCAACAAGCGTATTTGCTGGTAAGACATTTGGTGAAGTTGCTAAGCAACTAATTTGTGAAATCTACAATAAGATTAGTGCTTCTACACAGTCTCATACAGATGCAGCTACTGCTTTAGTTTCTGAAATTAACGCAAGTGCTAAGGTTGTATATGAGGATAACCCAATTTCTGCTGAAAACACTTGGGCTGTTTATAGACATTTAGGATTAAATGTTAAGACTGCTGATTTCTCTGCAACTAATTCTACAACAGATATCGACTTTAGCTTAAAGCAGCGTCTATTCGACTATGCAAGAGGCTATAGTGATAATGGAAAGACTTATGAGTATTTCTTAAATAATACTTATCCTACTTGCTACATTGAGCCAATTGATGTAGCTAGCGCAAATATCACATCTAAGGATGATGATACAATTGTTGCTACTGAGGATGGCTTCAACCTAATTATGGTTACATCTGGTACAACTTCCGCTTCTGCAAAGTGGACCAAGACAGATAATGATGAGGGTATCTTAGAAAACATCGTATTAATGTATAATGAGAACCCTGTTAAGATTGAAAACATCTATAACGATGATGAAAGATTAAATAATAACCAGATTAAGTTCTATTTATTAGATTATGCAATCAATGGTTCTTCTACTTTAGCTCCAACAGGTTTATCTACTGCTTACTCTAGATATGTAAACCCAGTAGTTACTAGATTTGCTGGAAACGAAACTCAAAGAATTATCTTAATCAATTATATCCAGTCTATAACAAATAATAATATTACATTCACTAAGGATGGATATAATGATGTATTTGATAAGCTTGTTGCAATCGCAGAAAGATCTGCAGATGGCTATAGCTACCTATACAATGATACAACTGGTACATCTAACCTATATGATTACGAAGACGAACACGGCAACGTAGTTACTTGGTGGGATAGTATTAAGGCTTTATTAAAGGAGGAGGCTTAAGATGAAAAAAGCATTCAAAAGCCTGCTTCTTGCAGGTTCAACAGGATTAATGGTTTTAACACTTGCATCCTGTGGTGGAGATTCAAGAAATTCAAGTATTCCATATGGCGAGAATAACAAGTACAATTCTGATACTGTAATCGCAACTGCTACAAATGATATTACAAATGAAGCAATGAAAATGACACAGGGTCAGTTCTATTCTAGACTTAGATATTCTGCTAACTCTGTTGTTCAAAACAACATTAAAAAGGCTATTTATAATAAGGAATATAATGCAATTGTTGATTTATTGTTACATGAGAATTTAGCTGATGTAGCAAATGATACAAAGGAACTTCTTACATTAACTAAGAATGGTGAAAGCTTATATAACTTATCTGAGACTACATTAGATTACACTGGTAATCTTTCCAACTACAATTATATTCGTCGTAATATTATCAATTCTATTTCATCTTCCCTATCTTCTTCTTTATTCTCTGCATCCTCTGCAGAAAAAATTGAAGAAATGGAAGCTGATGACATTGAAACATATTACACAAAGTTTATTGAGGCACAATCAAGAAAGGGTATCTATATTACTAAGGCTGACTTAGCATATACATTACCTACAGATGAAACAGATGTCATTGTATTCACAAACTTCAAGAATATTGTTGAAAACTATAGAGCTCTTGTAGAAGGCTATATCATTACTCAAGCTGAAAAGCTTTCAACTAAGAATGCATTATATCAGATTGCTGATGAAGAATATATCTATGAATATGATGCAGATACTGAAAATGATGATAAGACAAAGAATTCTTCTTATTATCTATTTAAAGAGGATTCCTTAAAATCAAGCTATGAGTCAAATTATAAAACATATGGTGAATATAAGGCTGTAGTTATTCAGTTCAACTCAAGACGTGAGGCATTAGCTAACGTTGCTGCTGTAACAGCTGCTTTAGGCTATAGCTTAGATAAAGAAAATATTACTGATGCAGATGTTCAGAACTATTATTTTGCATTATATAACACAACCTATGCTTATGACCCTGCTGCAGATTTATTAGATGAAAGATTCACATATACTGTAAATAAATCAGAAAATGAATTAGATGACCTAAATTCTTCTGTAAAAACTGCAGTTACAGACACATTAGAAAAAGGTGAATTCTTCAAGAGTCCTCGTAATCTATCTAATAAGTATTATATGGTTTACCATATGGATACTAAGTATGATGTTTCTTTAACTGATGAAGAAACTGAATATGATGATTTAACTGATGAGCAAAAGGCTAAATATGACATCCTAGCAAAATGGGATGCAATTGAAAGTCAGGCAACAAGTTATGCTTCTACAAATTACAAATCTATCATTTATAAGAATTTAAATGATGATAACAAGGATAATGATTTAAAGATTTATGACCCAGTATTTGAGTATAAATATTACAATTCTTATTCTGATGTATATGAGTTAATCGATAAGGCTGATTTCAAAAATGATGTAATCTTCTCTTATGATAATAAGAACTATACAGTAGATGATTTCTATAAGGATGCAGCTACAACTTATGCAACTGAAATCCTTACAAATTACTTTGAATTAGAATATGCATATTCTTTCTTAGATAAATATCTTGATGAAGATACAATTTCTTCTAATGAAACTGCTGTTGATGATGCAATTTCTAATTTCAACAACAATGGTAATTCTCAGTATCCATCCTCTATGGGATTAGAAAACTATTTATTAATCGCATATGGATACGAAAATAGAGATGATGTAGTAAAATATTACTTTAATGCAAATTCTTGCTTAACTAAATATATGGCTGAAACTGTATTTGAGGATTGGGCTGTATTAAATCAGACAAAGACTGATGAAGCCGGAAAGAACATTTACGATATTAATTCCGAATATGAAACTAAGGGTGTTTTATATAACCTATTAACATCTGGTAATGCAAATTATTCTAAATTATTCAATATTAACCTAGATCATATCTTAATTAATATTGATGCAAATGGTGATGGTACACCAGATGATCCAGATAAGTTCTTAAAGGATCTTGATGATACTACTAAGAATGAATTTGAAGCATCTGTTGCATCTTTAGCTCAAGCATTATATTTAGAGGCTACAAGTGGTTTATATGGTGATAATGATTACTATACAATCTTAACTTATCTAAAGACAGCTTATGAAGAGGGTGCAAAGCTAAAGACTGACCCAACAAAGTCTTGGGATGATTATAAGCAATTTGGTTTCTTATTAACAGTTGAACAATTAGCTTCTTCTGGTGATATCACTCAGGATTCTGTAAATAACTTTGTAGAGCCATTCCAGGAATATGTAAAAGCTGTATATAAGGCTTTAAGCACAAACAAGACAGAAATTGACGAAGATGGTAATTTCTATGTTTATGATAAAGATACTGAAACAGGTTCTGTACTTGAGGATGCAGCTAGTGCTTCTTTAATTACAAGCAAGTCTTTATGTAAAACAGTATTTGGCTACCACCTATTAATCGTTAATAGCTATAGTGGTCCAGATTCTACAGACTACAAGAAGCCATCTGATTATGAGTCAAGCTGGGAAAATGATATTTCTGTTACATTAATCACTGATGATTCTGATACTGATGAGGATGAATCTATTGTAGTACATACTGATGCATGGAATGAAAATACTGATCAAATTTCCTTTAACCAGTTCTTCATTTACTATGTACAGAAGGCAAACAGTGCTACTTCTTCATTGGAATCTAATATTTCATCTTTATGCTCTACATTATTTGATAGTGCAATTAGTAAGTACACTGGTTCAAACTTCCAGTCCTACCTATTACTTTCTAAGTTAAATATTCAAATTGATGCCACAAATGGTCCTAAGGTTGCTACATGGGATTCAAATGCTGGATTAGATGTTGAATATTTCAAGAATACAGTTACAAACTATGGCGAAGAGCCTGAGTACGAATCTTGGGTAGATGGTACTTACAACTGGGATAGACCAGCAAAGTAATAAAACAAATTAGGCAAGTTCCAAACTTGCCTTTTTTCTTTATATACAAAAAAAGACTGTAACATTTTCAGTTACAGTCAGTTGCTTATTGTTGTTTAATAAAGGATAGGGCCATTTTATGTCTTGCATAATCAATATCAATAACATAAACATGAACCTCATCACCAACAGATACCATATCGGATGGGTGATTAATCTTATTTAAAGACATTTTAGATAAATGAACTAATCCATCATATTTTACACCACAATCTACGAAGCAACCAAAGTCTACTACGTTTCTTACAGTACCATCAAGCTCATCGCCAATCTTAATATCCTCAAACTTCATAATATCACTTCTAAGCTTTAATCCAGGGTAGCTATCACGAATATCACGAAGTGGCTTTTCAAATGCCTCTAATATATCATTCAAAGTAAACATATCAATGTCTAATTCCTTTGAAATTTGGCTTTTATCAAGCTTTTGGATAGATTCCTTAATAAGTGGTGTACCTAAGGCATTCTCGTCTAAATTCATCAATTTTAATAGTTTCTTAGCCTTTGGATAGGACTCTGGATGAATTGGAGTTTGATCTAATGGATCCTTAGCGTTTAGGATTCTTAAGAATCCTACACATTGTTCATAAGTTTTAGGTCCAAGCTTAGATACCTTCTTTAATTCCTCTCTAGATTTAAAGCCACCCATTTCATCACGATACTGAATAATATTTTTAGATACAGCCTTAGTTAAACCAGATACATAGGATAATAGGGAAATAGATGCTGTATTTAGGTTTACACCAACCTTATTAACTGCATCAGATACAACATCGTCTAATGCCTTATTTAATTTCGATTGTGTAACATCATGCTGATACTGTCCTACACCAATGGATTTAGGGTCAATCTTTACAAGCTCTGCAAGAGGGTCTTGAATTCTTCTTGCGATAGAAATTGCACTTCTTTTTTCAACAGTTAAATCAGGGAATTCCTCAATTGCAATTTCACTTGCAGAATATACAGAAGCACCAGCTTCACTAACCATTACATATTTTGCATTTAAATTATTTTCTCTTATAACATCTGCAACAAAGGCTTCTGTTTCTCTTCCGGCTGTACCATTACCAATAGCAATAATAGATACATTATATTTTTGAATTAATCTTACAATTGTCTTTTTAGATTCTTCTACTAATCTAGGATCAACCTTAGAATCCTTAGATCTTTCATTTGGATAGATAACACCAATTTCTTTAACTCCACTATTCTCATCAATTACAGCAAGCTTGCATCCTGTACGGTATGCTGGGTCAACACCTAAAACAACCTGTCCCTTCATTGGAGCCTGAAGTAATAAATTTTTAACATTTAAAGCGAAGATATGAATGGCTTGTTCTTCTGCATTTTCAGATAAAATACTTCTTATTTCTCTACCAATAGATGGAGCAATTAATCTCTTATAAGAATCATCAATAGCTTCCTCAAGCTCTTGTTTAAATAAGGATGGTCTATTTCTAGTAACAAACTTTCTTAAATATTCAATATCTCTTTCTGGCTGAAGCTCTAAGGTTACACTAATTACATCCTCATCCTCTGCACGATTAATCGCTAAAACCCTATGAGGCTTAATCCAACCTGTCTTTTCACTTGAATCATAATAATTCTTATATTTTTCATCAGGGTCCTTATCATTTTTCTTTTTCTTACAAATGATAGTACCATACTTTAATGCAGCATCACGGATATGCTTACGGAATTCTGCATTATCACTAATCTTTTCTGCAACAATAAACTTAGCCTTTTCAATTGCTTCTTCTGGGGTTTTAACCTTATCTGTTACATATTCCTTAGCAATTTCAAGCTTATCGCCTTGGTTATAAAGCTTTAGCATCTTTTCAGCTAAAGGCTCAAGGCCTAAGGCAATAGCCTCTGTTGCCTTTGTCTTTTTCTTTTCTTTATATGGACGATATAAATCCTCTACATCAATTAGCTTTGGAGCATTTAAGATTTCTTCCTTTAAGGCATCATTCATCATTCCCTTTTCTTCAATTAAACGAATGACATCTGCCTTTCTTTTTTCTAGGGCAACCCCATAATTATATTCATCAGAAATCGCACGAATAGCCTCTTCATCTAATCCACCAGTAGCCTCTTTACGATATCTCGCAATGAATGCTACAGTCTTTTCATCCGCAAGCATTTCTAAAACAGCACTGATTTCTTTATCTTTTACATGAAATTTCTCTTCTATTGCCTTTAATACATTTTCATTTAAAACTATTTCTGCCATATTAAATCTCCTTTAATTTTTGAAAAAAATAAGGCCAAATGGCCTTATCTTATGCTAATTCTAATTGGAATGGGTCATGCTTAGGAGTTCCTGTAATAAATTCAATTACATGACGGGAATCTGTACGAAGCTGTCTAAAATCAGTAAAGAAAATATCCCAAGACTTAGGGTCATTCTTGCTATCGTAGTCATATTCATATGATTTTTTAAATCCATCTTCGCCTGCGATATAACCAAAGGAAAAGCTATTTGTGGAATCACTAGAACCACCAAAGGATCCACTTGTGATTACCTTATTGTTGTTGCCCTTAGATAAATCAATTAAATATAATACTGCAATATCATTATCATTAGATGTATCTGCATCATTCTTGATGTCTTCGTTATATTTATTGATATGATACTGAATTTCAACAAGAGCCTGTAAAGCTAAATCTTGATCTTCATTATAATAGAATGTCACACTAGAATCATCCTTGCTCTTGCCATCATCAATAGACTTATCTGGATAGAAGGAACTAAAATCAAATGCTGCAAAGAAGATATGCTTAATATAAGTACCTTCATCATAATCATTGGAATTAGAATGCATTAATACACCCTCATAGCTCATCTTAGTAAAAGTAACCTTTTCTTCTTTATAGCTATATTCTTTTCCAACATAATCCACTTTTTCTTCAGTAGTTTGCATATTTGAAATAACAAGAGGAATTGTAATAGATGCTGCAATAATTAATACTAATGCAATACTAGAAACTATCCAAAATATCTTATTATGTAATAAACCATTCTTTTTCTGACCTTGTGTGGCTTTTCCTGAAACTTTTTTTCTTTTAATTGTAGCCAAGTCAATCATCTCCTTAAAAAATACTACACGTTTAAAGTTCAAATTATTTTATCATAAATTTGTATATGATACAAGAAAAAACAGAGAAATCATTAGATTTCTCCGTTATCTTGATTATCTATAGTATCACTTACATCTAAAGGATTCTCATGTCGCCAAAGTTCACCCAATTTTTTAGATAAAGGTTTATACAAATATATTAACGTAAATGAAGTACAAGATACTAGCATTACCTCAAATGGAATATCACTAATCCAATAAACATATAGGTTAATATCTAAGAAAATCGCATTAGTAACTAAGAATAGCATACAGTATAAATAAGCAGATAATGCTCCACCTAAAACTAAAATCCATAGCTTCTGATCCTTAAATAACCAAATTACTCCAGTATATATCATATAGCCCATCCACATAGGTATCATAACTATAGGAGTTAGGCTTCCCATAAACATATTATCTAATAAAACATGAGCTAATATAATTAAGCTTGTCTTTTTATATCCAAAGACAACTACATATACTGCAAGTAATAAGAATGTAAATTGGAAATTTGGTATAAATGAAAATAGCTCCTCTTGAACAAATAGTAATACCGTCATGAATGCTAATATACATAATTCTGGTATAGTTATAGGATTTTTGCCTTTTCTATTGATAATTAAGAATATAATTATTCCTAAAACAAATAGTCCTGAAACCACATAAACAATAATATGAAATACAGTATCTAAAATAGATGTATTATAGAATACTACTTGATCATTAAACATTGATGTATTATGTTGATTATCTCTTTCGTTTAATGCAATAATCATATTATCCTTTAAAGAAATTCCATCGATCCCTGTAGTTACATTTTGTTTTTCATAATCATTAAAATCAATGGTATCAGAATAGCTTAGAGTATCCTTTAAATAAGCAACCTCAAGCCATATCCATGAACTTTTACCATTCGTTTCTATTTTAAAGGTATCATTAGATATTCCCAGTAAGAAATGACCATAGGTCGTTTGGCTATACACTAATGTGTATGAATTATTTAATACTTCAAATAAGGTATCATCCTCTTTATATTCAATACGTCTTTTTTCTACTACTTCATCATTTATATTATTTACAATTACTGTAATTGTACCTGCCTTAGACGAGGTAGTATTTTTATTTTTAACAATAACATAGACGCAAGAGAATACCATTAATGAAATAAGGAGGATACCAAGAAGTATCCTCCCTACCTTTTTAAGCAAAAAGGACTACTGCCTTGTTTTTATCTCTTTGAACCTTATATGCCATTAATGAAGCATAAATCTGATTGGAAGAATAATCATACTCTGCCTTTTCCATATCAAACTGATAGTTATAACTATCAAAATGATTGTCAAATAGATACTTGATGATATCTGTATTCTCTTCAATCATAAATTCTCTAGCATTCTTCTTAGCTGCAGCTAAAGGTAATAAGAATAAGCTTAAGGATGTATCCTTTGCTGCTAAGCCTTGTTTTACAGCTGCTTCTACATTTGCTAATGTTAATGGTTCAAAATCACTATCAGAAAGTGTATTATATAATGCTAAACCACATAATTCCCAAGTATATCCATCTGTACCATATTCTACGGATGCACGATATGTTGTATTTAATAACTCAGTTGAAACTTTAGAGTCCAAATTCATTTCTTTAGCAATAGATAAAGTAAATGGTAAGGAATATTCATCCCTATATTTTGTTAAACCCTCTAAATATGCAGAAAAGTTTGATGTAAAATCTTCATTAGTTACATCAAATAATCTTGCAGCATAATACCATTTTGCATAATTTGCATCTGTTGACCATTCTGTTAGATTTGGCATATCTTTAAAATCAACACCAGATAAAGATGCCTTATATGCATCTGTAAATAGTGTATTATTAAATAGATTACTATCATAGCCGTTATTTTCCATTAAATAAACAGCCATAGCCTGCCAATATGAACTATCTAAAAAGCTATTAGAAGCCGCTAAAGATGTTTTTAAGCCATTCTTTGCATAATGATAAATTGCTTTATCAACTAAAACATCATATTCATCCAAAGCTTTTGTATTCCTGCATTCACTCTTGAATTCAAATACATCTCCATCGTTAGCCTCTAATTCATCTACGCCAACTGGTGAAGATTTACCATTTTCTAAAATATTTAAATACCAGTTAGAATCTACAACAGAATTATTAATTGATGTAATAAAAGTTCCATTCTTTTTTACATCAAAATATTTATCTAATGCGTCATTAACTGTTGGGCATTCCTTTAAATCAACTGTCTTATCTCCAATAAGCTCACCATCAATATCATATACCTTAATTGTATATGTTTTAGGCCATTCTGTAGTATAGTATGGAGCGACAGTTGTTTTTTCAGTAGTGGTTGTAGTTTCTGCTTCATTACCACAGCCTGCCATTCCTAAAGCCATACCCAAAGCTAGAGGAACCGCAAATAACTTCTTCTTCATTTCTCCTTGTTTGTAGTAATTATTTTCTTGCCGTATCCCAGCAGCATTTAAATAATCCCACATTCCTTTTTTTTATTTTATATTTACTAGGTAAGTCTCCTGACTTCACTTCAACCAAAAATCCGTCTTCTCAGTTTCCCAATGACATATTGGATTTTGTCCATGTTACAGTTGCTGGTACAGCTCAGGACTTCCACCCGATTCCTTATTAAGTTTGTCGCCAAACGCCTAGATAAATAACTGAATAATTTAGTGCTTTATAATTTCAGTAAGTAAATTCACCAAGCTTAATGCATCGGATGAATAATAATCCGCACCAATCCTATCGGCGATGTCTTTTGTCAAAACGGCACCACCAACAATAATTTTCGCTTTACAATCAATTTTTCTTAAAGCTTTAATTGTATCCTCCATAGATATAACTGTTGTTGTCATTAAAGCAGAAAGTCCAATGACATCTGGATTATATTTATAATAAGCATCTACTACTGCCTCAATTGGAGTATCCTTACCTAAATCTATGACTTTATAGCCATAAGATTCCATTACAACCTTGCAGATGTTTTTACCTATATCATGAACATCTCCTTTTACAGTACACATAACTACAGTTCCCTTTACCTCACCTGAGGATGGGAATTTTAAAGATATAATGGAGAATGCTTCTTTGGCAGCTTCTGCAGAGGCAATAAGCTGTGGCAAATACATTTTACCCTTATCGTATGCATCTCCTACATCATTTAAAGCTTTAATTAAAACATCATTAATAATTACCATAGGTTCTTTTTCTTCTAATTCTTTATTTAAAAGATTAGGAACCATATTTTTTAATCCCTTTTTTACTGCTTGATATAAATCAAGGGTATTAGAATCTTGCTTTTCTACAGTACCTTTAGCTACTACAGTAGATTTAACCTCTTCCATTTCTGCAAAATGGTTAATAAAATCACTACTATTTTGATCAATTCCAAGTAATGCACGATATGCATATATCGCATGAATCATTTCTAAATCCGATGGATTAATAATCGGCATATTTAATCCTGCATACATAGCCATTGTTAAAAATGTACGATTTAATAATGGTCTAAAGGGTAACCCAAAGGATACATTCGATACACCAAGTGCTGTTTTTACACCTAAGCTTCTTACCATAGTAAGTGCCTTTAGGGTTTCTTTTACAAGCTCTTGTTCTGCAGATGCAGTTAATACCAAAGTATCAATCATAACTCTTTCCTTTGGAATTCCATAAGATATGGCAGTATCTAGAATAAGCTTTGCCTTATTATATCTTTCCTCTGCTGTTTTAGGTACACCGGCCTCATCCATCGCAAGACCTAAAATGACAGCACCATATTTTTTTACAATAGGGAATACCTTATCCATAATTTCTTTAGTAGCATTTACACTATTAACTAAAGGAATACCATTATAATATCTACAGCCAGCTTCAATTGCTAAATAATTAGAAGAATCAATTTGAAGTGGTAAATCTACAAATTCTTGAATTTTAGTTACTGCATTTTGCATAACACTAACTTCATCAATTCCAGGTAAGCCACAGTTTAAATCAAGTAAATCCGAATTCTCCTCTTGTTGTAAGGCTAAGGATACTAAATAATCGTAATCCTCATTCTTTAAAGCTTCCTTAAGCTTTTTCTTTCCTGTAGGATTTAATCTTTCACCACAAACTCTAACATAATCAATTTCAACCAATTTGGTTGGAGAATTGATTAAGGTTCTTCTTATATATTCTCTTTTTACTACATCTTTGCCTTTATAATTATCTGCAAGACCTTTTATAAATTCTGGAGTAGTTCCACAGCATCCACCTAAAATAACTACACCAAGAGGTAAGTAATTACCAACAGATTTAACAAAATGGTCCTTATCCATATCATAAATGGTTTTACCATTTTTAATCTTTGGTAATCCTCTATTTGGTTGAATAATAATAGGCTTATTTGTATATTCAGCCATTCTTTTTACAATATCTAAAAGCTCATCAGGGCCTAAGGAGCAATTTACACCTAAGGCATCAACATCAAGATTTGTTAAAGTATTCGCTACGATTTCTGGGGTAGAGCCTGTTAGGGTTCTTCCAGTTTTATCGAAGGTCATTGTTGCAAATATTGGTAAGCTTGTATTTTCCTTTAAAGCTAAAATACAAGCTTTTATTTCATATAAATCTGAAAATGTTTCTATAATATATCCATCTACTAAGTCTTTAGATAATAAAGCAATTTCTTTAAAAGCTTCATATGCTTCATCAAAGGATAATGTTCCCATAGGCTTTAGCATTTGTCCTGTAGGTCCAATATCAAAGAAGACCTTTTTCTTTGTCACTCTTGCATTTTTAATCGCAGCCTTTAAAACCTCTTCAATGGTATATGCACCATGATATTTAATCTTGTTTAATCCAAATGTATTTGTAGTTATATAATCAGCATATTCTGCATATGAATTGTGAATCTTTTGAATATCTAAAGGATTTGTGATATTTAAATCCTCAGGACAAGAAGTCGGAAGTCCTAGTCTATCTAATTCAGAACCAAATCCACCATCAAAAATGGTTATTTTATCGTATAGCATCTTATCCCTTCCTTTCTATAATCACAATTCTCAAGTAAAAAACAATTCTTACAGCTTTTTTTAGCGTGACAATTAATTCCAACAATACCAATCATGGATTTTTGGGGAACCATTAAATTACTATCTAAAAGGGTTATACCAATAACCTTATCCGCCTTTAAAAGCTCATGTATTGGACGAATATCAGCTACATCCGTATTCTGGTAGCCCGGACAGAAACGGTAGCTTAAATCGTTTCTTATGCTTTTTTCGTACATATCAGCCATATATTCTAAATATGCGGATGCTGTCGCATCAAATACACACATTTTAACCATATCCTTCATTTGGTAATATTTACTTCTCTTATCGATTTGACTACCTAGTGTTGTTGCACAAATCAAATAGGATGTAGAATCCCCTAAATATTCCAAATATTGCTTTTTCTTTAAAAAGTCTAGGATATAATCATATTCCTGATAAATATATTTAAATGAGGAAATTTGTTCAATTTCCTCTAAGCATTCGATAATTAATTTATCTATTTTTTCATCTCTTGATAAATTCCTATATCCCAAATAGGAATATACAATATGAGATATATCAGAATAGCTTACTGAAGACATTTTCTAGCCTTTCATAAATCTTTTTTGCAATAGATGCTCTATTCATAATATATAAATGAATACCGGGAGCTCCCTTCGCAATTAAATCTTCTATTTGATAAACAGCATAATTAATTCCAAATTCCTCAAGTAACTCAGGATCATCCTTATAAACCTCTAGCATATTTCTAAAATCTAGGGGAATAGATGCACCACACATATTTTTTATAGAAGGAATACTCTTGTGAGATACAAGTGGCATAATACCTGGAATAATTGGAGATTTAATGCCTGCCTTTCTAGCTTCAGATACTAAACGATAATAATACTCATTATCATAAAAAACCTGTGTAACAAAGAATTTAGCTCCTGCTTGTTCCTTTTCCTTCATATGAGCTAAATCCTCATATAAGGATTCACATTCATTATGTCCTTCTGGGTAGCATGCTCCAGCAAGTGTGAAATCCTCATCCTTTAAATATTCCATTAAATCTGTAGCATGCTTAAATGTTTTACAATAATCATCATTAAAATCTATTGGCTTATCGCCTCTTAAGGCTAATATATTTTCAATGCCCTCAGAATGTAATTTTTTAACAATTTCATCGATATCACTATAGCTAGATGGTCCACCAGTTAAATGAGCTAATGCTTCAATTTTAGCTTGGTTTTTAATATAGGATGCAATTTCAACATTTGAATTACGATTAGATCCTCCTGCCCCATAGGTTACAGAAATATAATCTGGGTTAAGAGCTTTTAATTCATCTATTGTTTTAAAAATTTTTTCAATACCTAATGAGCCCTTCTTTGGTGGAAACACCTCAAAGGATAGGGTTCTTTTCTTTTTTAAAATCTCATCGATTTTCATTTTCATACCTCCAAAAAGGTTTTCTTATAGTTTGTGTTTTTCTTTAAACTCTACCGCAATTTCCTTAAGCTTTCTAAATCTGTGATTTAATCCAGATTTTGTAAGCTTAGGGTCATATTCCTCATGGATAATCTCTAATAGCTGTGTTAAGGAATGCTCTGGATAATCCTTCCTTACCTTCATTACCATTAAAAGCTTAGAATCTAATTCACCTAAAGGATAATTATATTCCAAAAACTGAATATATTTTAACTGCTCCTTAGAAGCTTCATTCGTCTTATCTTGGTTTGCAACATCCAAATTAACGCTTCTAAGTGCAGTTGCTTTTATTTCTTTTGTAATAATCATATCCTCATAATATTCCATAGAAGCCTGTGCTCCTATAGCATATAGGAATGTACCAATCGTATTCTTTGCCTTAATATAGGCAATTAAATAATTCTTTCTTTTAGAGATTCTCGCATTAAAATCTAAGGAATTCATAATCTTTTGAACGAATACAATTTCTCCTTCATTTACAGATGAAATCTCTAAATGAGAGGATTTTGATGCAGGATCATTTACAGTACCTCTAACTAAGAATGCACCTCTTAAATAAGCTGTCTTTTGTTCAACAGAAAGAGTCTTTTCTCTATAGCTTGAGGCTTGTCCAATCATATTTAAATCCTTGATAATCAAATCAGCTCCCAAACCAACAATACAGGTATAAACCGATTGACTATCTAATCGTTCAATTTTTCTTGATTCAATTTCATATTCAATCGGATAATACTTCTTCGCCAAAGTAACAAAGCGTCTTACAACCATCATAAGACTAGATGTAAAGGATAATCTTAAGGGATTACCTAAGATTACCTCTCCACCAAATCTTAGCATTGCTTCTATTTCTAGCTTATCAGAAAGTAAATCCGGATTTGACTTTTTTAATAGGTCATCCTTTACTGTCTTTGAAAAGCTCATAACCTATTCTCCGCAAATACTTAATAATTCAGAAAGCTTATTAATAACAAAATCAGGAGCTGCATCTAGCATAATTTCAGGATGCTTAATATATAAAACTCCACAAGAGCGAATACCTGCAGCCTTGGCAGCCTCTATATCCGCTTTATTATCACCAATATATAAGGAATGCTTCTTATATTCTTCTTCATCTCTAGGCATTCTCTTACGCTTATCGCTATCATCTAAATCCATATCAATCGCATTTAGTTCAGCTAAAGCCTTAAGGATCCCCTCTGGATCTGGCTTTGGATTTGTAACCTCTTCAGAGCCTAATATAACATCTACATAATCATCCATTCCACAGAATTCAAGTCCATGAACGACTAAATCCTTTTTCTTAGAAGATACAATACCAATACGATATCCCCTCTTATGAGCAAGTGTTTTTAATAGCTCTCTTGCACCCTTAAATGCCATAACCATCTCATCATGATGAGCTAAATTATATTCTCTATAGTATTTAATCATTTCTTCAATTTCTTTAGGATCATCACTATATCTACTAAAGGAAGTTTGTAATGTCGGTCCAAAGAAGGAATCTAATTCCTCATCCGATAAAACATAATCTGGGCGGAAATGTCTAAATGTTTCTATAAAGCTATGATCAATTAATGATCTTGTATCTAATAAAGTACCATCTAAATCAAAAATTAAAGTATCAATATGATTTTCTTTTACATTCTCCAAAATATCTTGATATAGTCTTCTTTTTGCAAACTTTGTAAATAGAGTTCTCTTTAAAATTAAGAAGGATATACCTAAAATAATGAATAATATGGCAGTTGCGATAGATACAGGAATAGGTCCTAGCATTAATGGGTCTGATGTAACACCAGAATTTAATCTTAGGATTTCACATGGAATACGAACAACTCCATACCAGAATAAATAAACACCCATTAAATCACCAGATTCTAAGATTTTAATCTTTCTTCTAGCAATTAGCATAAATGCGAATCCACATAAATTAAGTAAGGATTCATATAAGAATACTGGATGACGATATGCAGTAATTCCATTTGCACTAATATACATTTGATCCGCTATAAATGGGAAGGCTTTAATAAAGCTTGGGTTTTGAATAATAGGACCATATAATTCTTGATTAAAGAAATTACCCCATCTACCACAGATTTGACCAATTAAAAAGCCCGGAGCTACAAGGTCAATAATGATATATAAAGGAACCTGTCTTTTTTTGCAATAAATATATACAGTAACAAGGGCAAATATTACACCACCCTGAATGGCAAGACCAGATAATCCTTGGAATTTACCACCTCTAAAGCCTAATACCTCTCCAAAATTATGGAAGGTATCTAAATTAAATAAAACATACCAAAGTCTAGCACCAACAATCGCAATTGGAACAGTAATTAATACACCAACATAAATAATATCTGAACCAATGCCAAGTCTTTTGGCCTCCCTAAGTCCTAGCCATACAGCTAAAACAACACCAATTAATATACAAATCGCATACCAATGGATTTCTAAATTACCAATCCTAAAGGATTCGGCTATCTTTTCTAAAAACATAATTCTCTCCTTATCTTCCTGAAGCATTGTGGTTGATTTTCTCCACAAACTCCTTTGCAGCATTTGTACCTAAATACTTAAGCTTTTCATTCATTGCTGCAGATTCCACAAGTAATGCAACGTTTCTACCTTGCATTACTGGAATTGTAACCTTTGGAATCTCTGTATTAAAGTATTTGGCCTTTTGCTCATCAATTCCTAATCTATCATAATACTTGTTTTGATCCCAAGCCTCAAGCTCAACAACCAAACGAATCATCTTCTTATCACGGAAGGATGCAGCACCAAACATAGAAATTACATCTACAATACCAATACCACGAATTTCCATATATCTTTTTAAGACATTTGGTGATGTACCAATTAGGTTTCCTGGTTCACGCTCCATAATTTCTACTAAGTCATCGGCAACAAGCTGATGACCTCTTTTAATAAGGTCGTGAGCAGTTTCTGATTTACCAATACCAGATTTACCAATAATTAGTGTTCCCATACCACCAATATCCATTAATGTTCCATGAACACTAACTCTTTCTGCAAGCTTATCCTGTAAATATACATATAATTTGGATGATGAAGCTGTTGTAGGTAAATCCATACGTAATACAGATACATTATATTTATTCCCCATTTCAAAGAAGATTGGGTTAATAATTACATTTCTTGAGAATACAACACAAGGAATATCATGAGAAAAGATATAATCTAGATTATTCTTAATTGCCTCAGGTCCTTGTTTATGTAAGAATGTTGCATCCTTAGAACCAACTAATAGCATTCTTTTATTATCAAAATAATCATAGAATCCTGCAAATTCAAGTCCTGGTCTTGAAATCATATCGGAAGTGATTTTCTTATCTAATCCTCCAGCTCCAGCTAATAGCTCAAGCTTCATCGCATCCATAAGTTCTCTTACTGTTACATATTCGTTCATATAATCCTCCTTATCTCCAATGGATTTTTCTTGTAATTAAGGAATCCATTAAATAATAAATTATAACAACCGTAAATAAATAGAATACCCAAGTAATTGAAGTATTAAATACAGAATATATATCACGGTTTATTATATATATTCCCATGACAATGATTACAAAAATCATTAAATTAATGGAGACGAAATGCCTTCTTAATGGATTTCTAGGCAAATCCTCAAATAAAGTTAATATGATGCTTACAATTCCTCCTATTAGGAATACTAGCATCTTATTTTCTATAGATATTTCTTCAAAATATAAGCCAAAAGTTAAAATAGAAACCAAATACATTAAGATAAAATGTAAAGAGAAAAATCCAAATCCTTTCCCCATTTTTTTATACCAAGGCTCACTTTCCATCTTTAAAACATCATCAAGTAAAGACTCTAGTTCTTCAATTTCCGCTTTGGTAATATCTGTAGCATTATCCTTTAATTCTTCGATTAAATTTTCTATTTCTTTTTTCTTATTTTCATCTAAATTTGTCTTCTTTGGCATAGCATCACCACTTTCAGATACTTAATTATATAATAATTAAATACCAATTACAAACAAAATAAATATTTAACACGCTATCGGTGTTCAAAACAAAATTTACAAATTTGTCTATTTAAAAAGCGAATAAGCTAATGCTTACTCGCTTATTTCTATTTATTTTCTAATAAAGGTTTTAAATATTTTCCAGTATAAGAGGATTCACATTTTATTAAATCCTCAGGTCTACCCTGGAAAACAACCGTACCACCCTTATCTCCACCTTCAGGTCCCATATCTATAATATAATCTGCAAGCTTAATAACATCTAGGTTATGCTCAATGATTAATACGGTTGCGCCTTGGTCCGCAATACGGCCAATAACCTCCATTAATCTTTTAATATCATGGACATGTAAGCCTGTTGTAGGCTCATCTAAAATATATAATGTGGATGATGAAATCTTAGACTGAAGCTCGTTTGCAAGCTTTACTCTTTGTGCCTCACCACCAGATAATTCCACACTCGATTGACCAAGCTTCATATAGCCAAGTCCTACATCATATAAGCTTTGAAGCTTCTTCTTTATCTTTGGCACTGCATCAAAGAATTCTAACGCTTCTTCGATTCTCATATCTAATACATCCGCAATATTTTTATCCTTAAATTTTATTTCTAGAGTTTCTGATGTATATCTTTTACCCTTACATACCTCACAAGGTACATAAACATCTGGTAAAAACTGCATAGATATTCTTTTAACACCATCACCACCACAGGCTTCGCATCTTCCGCCCTTTACATTAAAGGAGAATTTACCCTTATCATAATTTCTTATTTTCGCATCTGTAGTTTGACTAAATAAATCTCTAATGTCATCAAATACTCCTGTATAGGTTGCAGGATTAGATCTAGGGGTTCTTCCAATAGGCTGTTGAGAGATTTGAATAATACGATCAATATTATCTAAGCCTAGTATTTTTTCGCATTTTCCTGGAGTAATTCTATGAGATTTATATAATTTAACATACGCATTTTTATATAAAACCTCATTAATTAAAGAAGATTTACCAGAACCAGATACACCAGTAATTACAGTTAATACACCTAAAGGAATCTTTACATTAACCTTCTTTAAATTATTTTCTTCTGCGCCCTTTATCTCTATCCATTTACCAGTTAAATCTCTTCTTTTATTTGGCACGTCAATTTTCATTCTTCCAGATAAATAATTACCTGTAATAGAATTTTCATTTTTCATTACCTCTTCTGGAGTACCTTCAGCAACAAGCCTACCACCATGCTCACCAGCACCAGGGCCAATATCTACAAGCCAATCTGCAGCCTTCATTGTTTCATCATCATGCTCAACAACGATTAATGTATTACCTAAATCTCTCATTTCCTTTAAGGTATTAATTAATCTTTGATTATCCCTTTGATGAAGTCCTATAGAAGGCTCATCTAATACATATAATACACCTGTTAATTGAGAGCCAATTTGCGTTGCAAGACGAATTCTTTGTGCCTCACCACCAGATAAGGTATCTGCAGAACGAGATAATGTTAAATACTCAAGTCCAACATTAATTAAAAAATGTAACCTGTCTCTTATTTCTTTTATTGCTTGTCTTGCGATTTCTGTTTTTTCTTTAGATAACTTTAACGTTCCAAACCAATTATATAATTCTAAAATAGACATATCACATACGTCTGCAATACTTTTATCATCAATAAAAATATTCAAAATACCAGGGTTTAATCTTTTACCATTACATACATCACAAGTACATTCTACCATATAGCCTTCAAGCCATTCTCTAACCCAATCGGAGCTTGTTTCTCTATATCTTCTTTCAAAATTAGTGATTACTCCTTCATATTTTTCATCCTTATCATGATTTCTACCAGAGGAGGCATTCATTCTAAAATGAATAATATCAGGAGAACCATATAAAATAATTTTCTTTTCTTTATCTGTTAAATCCTTAAATGGCTTATTTCTATCGATTTTATACTGGTCACAGGTTTGTAATAATTCAACTCTTGTTAAATTATCCTTTTCCCAATTCTTATAAGCTAAAATGGCATCGTTATTGATACTTTTATTTTCATCTACAACTAAATCCACAGAAATAGATAGCTTCTTACCTAAGCCATTACATTCAGGACAAGCTCCTAAAGGAGAATTGAAAGAAAATATTCTAGGCTCTAGGCTTGATAAAGAAAATCCACATTCAGGACACGCAAAGCGAGTAGAGAAGAATTCCTCTTTGGAATCTGTATATAATACACAATATCCATCCGATTCCTTAACTGCTAAATCTACCGCATCAAAGATTCTACTTCTTACTCCCTCTTTCATAATCATACGCTCAAGCACAATATAAATATTATGCTTCTTGTTACGCTCAAGGGCAGGGATTCCATCTTCAAGCTCTACCATCTCTCCATCCACTAAGGCTCTTTGATATCCTGCCTTTAAATATTTTTCAAATACTCCCTTATGCTCTCCCTTTTGGCGGAAAACAACAGGGGCAGTAATATACAATCTAGAGCCTAAAGGATATTCCATAATCCTATCTACAATTTGATCAATAGATAAGGATGAAATTGGAATATGATGATTTGGACAATATGGAGTTCCAACTCTTGAAAATAATACTCTTAGGTAATCATAAATCTCTGTAACTGTACCTACAGTAGATCTAGGGTTATGAGATGCACTCTTTTGGTCAATAGAGATTGCTGGAGATAATCCTTCAATAGAATCCACATCTGGCTTTTCATTAGAGCCTATAAACTGTCTTGCAAAGCTAGATAAGGATTCAATAAATCTTCTTTCACCCTCTTGAAATATAGTATCAAAGGCTAAGCTTGATTTACCAGAACCAGATACACCAGTCATAACGATGAGCTTATTCTTTGGAAGCTCTATATTAAGATTTTTTAAATTATTTTCCCTTGCTCCACGAACAATTAGCTTATCATTCATAAAAACCTCACAAATTAATCTTTATTCCTTAATCTTCTCTAAGAATTCTTTTTCTTCCATTATATATATACCTAAGGCCTTTGCCTTATCATATTTTGAACCAGGATTTTCTCCTAAGATTAAAATATCTGTCTTTTTACTTACAGATTCACTTAATGCTCCTCCAAAGGATTCAATAAGCTTCTTTGCTTCATCTCTTCCCATAGAGGATAATGTACCTGTTAATACACATTTTTTACCAGTAAAATAGTTTTCTTTAATTTCGCCTAAATCATATTCCATATTAAGGCCTAATACTCTTAATTCTTCAATTAAAGATCTATTGTCTTCATTTTTCATCCATTCAATAAAATCCGATGCAATAACCTCTCCAATATCTGGGATATTCACAGTATCTTCATAAGTAGCATTTAATAATCCATCGATGTTTTTATATTTTTTACATAAGGATTTTGCTGCCTTAGCACCGACATGACGAATACCAAGACCAAAGATTAATTGGTCTAAATTATTCTTTTTAGATTCTTCTATTGCATCTAATAGGTGATCAATACTCTTTTCACCAAGACCAGGTAAAACAATTAAATTATCATAATTAAATCTTAAATTAAAAATATCTGGAATTCTTTTAATAAAGCCAGCTTGGAATAATTGTTGGCAAAGCTTATCACCTAAAGAATCAATATTATAACAAGGCTTAGATGCAAAATGAATTAGCTTATTGATTAATTTATCCTCACAATTTGGATTCATACAATACCAATCTGCCTCACTAGGCTTTCTTACTAAAGGAGTACCACAGCAAGGACAATTCTTAATCATTTCAAAAGGTATAGAGAATATATCTCTTTTTTCAGGAATAGATTTTACAACCTCAGGAATTACATCTCCTGCCTTACGAATTACTATAGTATCACCGATACGAACATCCTTTTGTAAAATATAATCCTCGTTATGTAAAGTAGCCTTAGAAATGGAAGACCCCTGTACAAAAACAGGTTTAAAGTTTGCAACTGGAGTAATTACACCAGTTCTACCAACCTGATATGTAATATCTAATAATTCGGTATGAACCTCCTCTGGTGGGAATTTATATGCGATAGCCCACTTAGGATATTTTACAGTTTCACCAATAACACTATGTAAATTAATTTCATTAACCTTTAATACAATACCATCTATATCATATGGTAAATCTGGTCTTTTCTTACCCATTTCTTCAATATAAGAAATTACCTCATCCATTGTTTTACAGTGGCGATACATAGGATTTACTTTAAAGCCTAAGCGCTTCATATCCTCTAAGGCTTCCACTTGTGTTTCTACATTTTGATCTAAATAATAATATAAGAAGGTATCTAAATTACGCTTTGCAGCAATTCTACTATCTAATTGTCTTACAGAGCCGGCTGCAGCATTTCTACAGTTTGCGAAAAGCTCTTCTTCATTTTCTTCTCTTTCTAAATTCAGCTGAATAAAGGATGCCTTTGGCATAAATATTTCACCACGAACCTCTGTTGTAAGTGGTGTTTTTAATTTTAAAGGTACAGATTTAATTGTTTTAACATTATGAGTAATATCTTCACCTACTGTACCATTACCACGTGTTGCACCCTGAACTAATACTCCATCTTCATATTTTAAAGAAACAGATAAGCCATCAATTTTAAGCTCAACACAATAAGTTGCATCTGCTGCAACGGCTTTAACCCTCTTATCCCATTCCCTTAATTCATCATAGGAAAAAGCATCCGCTAAGGACATCATCTTAACCTGATGAGTTACTTTTTTAAATTTAGATAAAACCTCTCCACCAATTCTTTGCGTTGGAGAATCTAGAGTTTTTAGGCTTGGATTTTCTTCTTCTAAGCGAATAAGCTCTTCCATTAACATATCATATTCATAATCATCCATAATAGGATTATCATTTACATAATATGCAACTGAAGCCTCATTTAATTTTTCTTTTATTTCTTTAATTCTTTCTAGAATATCCATAGCTTTTCCCCCTTTAATCATGCCCTTCTATTATAGCATATGAGTTCTCTTTTTTCTACGAAAAAAGCCATTCAATGAACGGCTATGATTCTTTTTTATCCCTTATGTATTGCATAAATATATATACTTTAGATCCTTTTACAGTTCTAGTAAAAGTAAGAGTATTTGATGCATTTAAATTCGATGTCGTAGGCATCAATGATTCTCCAACAAGTAATGTATAAACTCCATTTTCAAGTACCACATCTACAATTCTATAATAGATTCTTATATCATCAGTAAATGTAATAGAATGGAAAAATTCTACATCACTATTTAAATGAGATATAGCTTTTTCTGTAGTATAACCATCAACATAATATTCAATGCCTAAAGAAATCCTATATTCCTCTAAGGAAGAAATATCAGTAAATTGTTTGTTATTCTCAATTGGCTTTTCTGTTTTTACAATCCAAACCCCAACCTCTTCTTCATAATGACATGAAGACAATAAAAAACAAAGTCCAAACATTAATATAGACATTAAAAATAAAACATGTTTTTTCATATTACGCCGACTCTTTCTTTTCATCTTCTTCAACAGATGAAATTTTCTTTTTCTCTTTTTTCTTTCTAGGCATTTTCTTATATGGCTCTTTTCTTTTTGATGCAACATAAGATTCTGCAGCTAAATTATAATTAATAAATGTTAATACAATAACAGGTAATGATAAGCAAACACTAATAATCTTATATGGTATTAAGAAGAATAATGCAATAATTGCGATTGCAAAAATCAATAATATAAAATAGGAAATTAATAAGGATGCAATAGTTTTAGGATTTACAATATCCTTAAATTTCATATCCTTATCTCTATGAGATATATATGCTTCTGTAATAGATATAAAACCATATAAAATAGCAATAACTATAGATGAAATAAATACTGACGCTGCCCAAAGTCCCAATAGGGATACTACACCAGCAAGTAATACTGTAGTAAAGAATAAATCAATTAAAACATTTAATATAGTTCTCCATATACTTCGTGGACAATTCTTTTTTCTTAAAAAGGATGCAGTAAATAAATAGGATGCCAAAAGACCTACAACAATCGCAATCGGAAATACACTCATACCTCCAACAATCGCATTAGCCGTATCCTTTATATTACCACTCATTGCTTGAGCATAAACAGATCCTTCTGTTTCTGCAATAAATTCTTCAATTACCTCACTTAGCCATCCTTCAAATAGAATTCTTTTTATCGCTTGAAAAGGTGTAGACCAAGGTAAGCTTTTGGCTGAATCAAAAATATGATTAATCATATCTTCTATCGTATAGGATAATTGTCCTATCTCTTCTGATAAAGAAGAATTCATCTCTTCCATTGCACCTTGAGATACTATTATAAAATAGATAATTGCAGGAACTAAGCAGCAAGCCATTATCAAAAGAGGAATCCATGCCCATTTTAAAGATAATAAATAACATTTTAATGTATGTTTAATCAATGTGCCATCTCCTCTCTTTGAAAACAATTATATCACGAAATATAATATTTTTAAGGAACAAAAAGAATGAAAATGTATTGAAAAAAGATATGGGTTTTCCATATCTTTTCGTTCTTATATTTTTCTTATAGATGGATGATTACCATTTAATTGTTTTACACCAAATGGTGCTTTAAAGGCTACTGTAATTGTAGTGCCAGAAACTGCAACAACCAATCCA